>CALHDG010000031.1 GCA_938023075.1 uncultured Chitinophagales bacterium | reverse complement strand
AGCAAGTGCTATGGATACTGCTGAAGAAACCAAAGCTGAAGATGCTACTGGCGAAGAAGAATAATCAATTTTTGATATAAAATATATTATTGGAAGGAGGCTTTAGTCTCCTTTTTTTGTTTGTCTTATGTTTGGCTAAATCCTACTTAATTTTCGGTGGTTGGCTGTGTATTGATATTTTCGTTTTAGGATGTGGTTGTTGTTTCCGTTAAACATGGGTTTTAAATTAATGGAGATACCGGATATTTTGTTCCGTTCTACTCCACAAAATTCCGGTATGACGATTCTTTTTGGAGATAAATTTTAATCTGAGTATTGTCTTATCGAATTATTAATTAATAATTTAATCTCGTATTCTTTCCAAACCTTGCTGTGCTTTTTCAAAATTTCGGTCTAAACTTAGGGTGCGGTTGTAGTCTTTTATGGCATTGGTAGCATCACCTATTGCCTCATAAGTCAATCCGCGCATATAATAAGCACGAGCGAAACCTACATCAACATTGGCTGCCATATCAAAATGTTTTAAGGCTTTTTGTAAGCTATCTTGTAGAAAATAGACATAACCCAAATTATAATACGCATCTTTAAATTGAGTATCTATACTAATCAACGAACGGTAAGTTGTTTTGGCATCCGCATAATTGTTCATATTTTGATAGTGTATCGCTAAGCCATATAAGGCTTCAATACTTTCGGGTTGTATACGAAGGGCATTACCGTAGTAGCCTTCAGCCAATTTCATTTTTTTACCGGCACACAGTAAACCCAATTGTACATAGGCATCATAATAATCGGGGTTTTGTTCGGTAGCTGTTTGAAAGGTGCTAATGGCTTTCATCGTATCGCCCGCAAAGGTGTAAGCCAATCCTTTATTAAAATAGGCTTCGGTTTGGGTAGCATCTATTTTTAAAATGGCGTTGGTCATTTTTATACTTTTATCAGTATCGTTAATATATAGATAATACTTGCTCAAATTTAACAGCATATTGATGTTTTGAGGTTGTTTTTCTAAACCTTTCGATAAAACATTAATAGCCGGTATAATACTTTTGCCTTCTGCAAATAAGGCTGCTAAATTTAAATAGTAAGCGGGTACAGTATCATTTAAAAGGATGGCTTTTTCAAAATCTGCCGCTGCCGGTTGAAAGTTCATTAATTTTTGATGAGCAATAGCACGACTAAAATACAATTCGGCATTGGTGCTGTCTGCTGCAATCGATTCATTAATTAAATCTAATTGGGGATGTTGAATTTCTGCATTCGAATCGGTATTTTTTGTTGGTTCTATTATCGTGTTATCTGGTTGATTTTGGACACATGCCCATTGTATAGTTACCAAGATCGATATGGTTAGAAGATAATATATTTTCAATGTATCGGATTTTAAGTGGATGAATTATTGATTTATTAGATCAATCATATTTCCATTTACAAAGGTAATAAGCACACTGATATTTTGGTATTATTTTTTCTTTGATTTAGGTCAATTAAATAAATATGGCTTTGGAAGAATGAGATTGATATGAAATTCAGGCTGCTTCTTTCCAGATTGTTTTTATCCTTTTGCTTTCAGATTTGCAGTAGCTCTTAGAACAAGTTCAGAAATTTTTATTTGCTTATATAGTATGAATCTATTCAAATGCTATTTGGCGTTTCCTTTATTTGATTTCTGGTATTCCAAGTTGTCTGCAAATTTTCTTACATAGCAAATTCGATAATTCTTTGTGCCGACCAACAGATGACTGTTTTTGATTCGTCTTGTTTTGGTATATTGAATGATTGCTACCTTCTCTTAACAAAACGCAATTGTGCATTTTTAGATGTTTAATAAATGCATGTCTCTTCATTCAATTACTAACTCTTCCCGAATAATTTCTTTACCATAGTTATTAGACTGAATAATTTGACGGTTTGAGTCAAATAACAGATTTAAAGCATCTTTTAAATTGAATTTTAATTCTTCAATTGTTTTTCCCTGAGAAAGAACTTCTGGAAATTCCTCTAATTGTCCAACAAACCAACCGTCCTCAGACTTCTCAATAAGTACTGTCAATTTCATTTATATGATACCTTTGTTAAGAAATTTTGATAAAGGTAAAATATTTAGTCTAATGATGTCCAGAAGTTAAGATTTAGTGCCGAATTCTTTTAGACCTGACAGGTTTCAAAAACCTGTCAGGTCTGTACCTGCTGAGTAACTCATTACTGCTTAACAATCCTTTCCTGATGTAAACCTTGGTCTCCCGCTATTACAAGTTGGTAAATCCCTTTTGGCAAATCATACACCGGCAATTCAATTTTGTTTTGGCGATTTTTAACCGATACGGATTTTAGCAATTGCCCATTAACCGAATACAAACGGATAGATTGTAAGGGTATGTTTGTACTTTCAATAGTTAACAATTTATTTACTGGGTTAGGACCTACCTTAACTGTAAAATCAAAGTCTGACATCTGGGTGGAAACCATCATCGTATCAGGTGGCGTAGTTTCCATAGATTCTCCTATTAATGGACGTTGAAAAACTCCACTACCATGCGTAGCAACCCGTAGCTTTCGGTTAACGGGTGAAATGCTGATATCCATAGCCAGTATGGCATCGGGCAAACCGTTGTGTAAAACTTCCCACGATGCACCATCATCATCTGTAACATATACGCCAATATCATTGCCCACATATAAATGGTCGTTGCCCAATGTATCGATTACGATACTATTTATTGGAACATCCGGTAAAGACTCTCCAATACCTTTCCAGGTAGCTGCTCCGTCTTCTGATTTATACAAATGCGCATTTTTATAACCGCCTAATGCCACATAAACCCAATCTTCATTTTCTGGATGAACGAGGATATCTAAAATATATCGTTTGGGTAAATCACCGGAAACCTTTTCCCAATTTTGTGCACCATCACTACTTTTAAACAAATCAATGGGTGGATTGATACTACGCGAAGTACTAGCATAAACCAAATTACAATTTTGGCTGGCGACCGCAATGCGTATGATGTAATTTCCATCCAATACTTTAGATGTGAAACTCCAATTTTCGCCATCCTCGCTTTTAAAAATTTTAGTTCTACCGGCATACAAAATATTGGGGTTGCTTAGGCACATGGCATAGGGTCCGGCAAAAGCAGTAGGTAAGTTGCCTTCTGGAACGCGCATGACATTAAAGCTTTGTGCCCGGTTGGTTGATCTTCTAATATTAAGATATTGAGACGAACCATACACAATTGAATCATTAATTGGATTGATAGCAGCACTCAAGCCATCACCACCAATAGCTCTTCGCCAAGAGTCGTTGCCCTCGTAAATAGTGGTGTTATTATCTTGCAAGCCTCCAATAGCAAAAATAGAATCTTGATGGGAATTGGCAAAATCGGCATAAAACTGCTGGGTTTGTAAACCTCCATTTCTCGACTCAAAGGTTAAGCCGCCATCTAAAGAAACGAAGATGCCGCCATCCGTTACATAGTACACTTTATTCAAATCAGTTGGATGATACATTACCCGGTGAATATCGGAATGGCAATAATCTGGTGGACCTTCAGGACCCCCAACCGGTGTTGCCTCAAAACTACCGGCACCTCCGCCAGATTGTAAACTTAAGTTTTTACCGCCATCCTCACTTTTGTAAGGCAATACTCCAACTACCACTACTTCATTTTCGTTTTCAGGATGCACAGCAACATCGTGCGAAAACCAGCCCTGAAAAGTCGCATAATCTTCGTTGGTCAATTTTGTCCAGGTTGAGCCGGTATCTATACTCGAATACAAACCTACTGTGCTAAAGGTATTCGCAATACTGGCAAATAGTGTGAAAGGCTCCGTGCTTTGCATATCTAACATTGCTTTACCCGACCAGTTTGAAGGCAAGCCGGTTTCTCCATTACTGATCTTTTCAAAATCTTCTCCTCCATTTAATGAACGATAAATACCATGTTCGCGCGACTCAAAATTGCCACAGGCTACTAACAATATTGAAGTATCTTTCGGATGCATCAGAACATCGGTGGCATTTAGTGCCGTTACTTTTAAATCCCAACTTTCGCCTGCATTATAGCTAACATAAAGCCCTTCGGTAGTACCTGCCCAAATGGTTTTGGGCTGTATGGGGTTAATCAACAAATCATTTACACCTCGTAAATCTCCAAAATCCCAATCCAATACTTTGCTCCAATTAGCCCCATTGTCGGTTGACTTTAAGATGCCAATTCCGTAAGTGCCTCTTGAAGTACGTTCACCAATTCCTTCACCTGCTCTTCTATGATGATATACTTCACCGGTTCCAATATAAATTTCGTTCGTGTCTATTGGGTTAACCGCAATAGCCATTACGCCCAACACCGGGAAACCGGTAGAGATATATTGCCACGCTTCTACCCCTTTTCCATCTGTGGCCGTTTTCCATAAACCCCCAGTTGCAGAGCCACCCCAAATGGTATTGGGGTTTTGTGGATTAAATGCCAAGCCGATCATTCTACCTGAAAAATTTTTGGGTCCGATGGCTTCCCATTGAATACTATCTTTTATTTTGGATAGTTTGCGCATTTGTTGATGTTGTTTAAACGCTTTTTCGTATTGTTGATGTGGAATGGTGTAACCAGGATAAGCCCTTACTTCTACAAATTGATCTAAAGCAATTCCAGCACCGCTCACTTTTAGGGGTTTAGATTTTTTTTGCAATTGCAAGGTTAAAATGGTTAGAAAAACCGTTACAATCAAAGCAAAAACAGTGTATTTTTTTTGAATCTTCATCCTATAAAGTTAGCATTTTTTGAGGAATAAAAAAATACACATCTATAATTTTACCATGATATGATTAAAATATGATATTAGCTTAAGCCGATGAGTTTTCGATATTTAATTGATATGAGTGCTTGACAAATTAGGTGCAACGTACTCCAAAACCCACCGGCGTTATCTCGAAAAATTTATAGAGCAACGGAACATTTCTCCGGGATCTCTACTAAAGCTTTGTCCGACTAAGGTAAAAGACTTGGTGGATGTTTAGGCGAGATGCTGGATAATCTGCTCCGCAAGCTCAGATACTGGATCGAGCCCAGCACAAGTTTCCGGCATGACGTTTGCTTGGCTTACCTTTATTGAGTGTCAATTAACTTGATAAACTTGTCAATACTTAGTTAATTTATATTGTGATACACCAGATATGTCACACACTCAATTGATGTCTTTTATCATTTCAGAAGTTCCATATTTTCCTATTACTTCAATTTTGCCGACTATTTTAGTATTGATGTTGCTACTATGGATGCTTAGTTGGTAGAGAAAATTGAAGAAGCGTATTTGTATATTATTATAAAACTTATGTAATGTTGTTGTTAATTAAAATGCTTGCAACTTTAAAAAGCATTCATAATCTTACTTGACACATTTAACTAATTCCTCCATTTTTTTGAGCAACCATTTTTTATCTGCATTAAATTCTTGTTGCTCTAATTTAGCTTGAAGTTTCTGTAAGGTCATTTTACCTTCGTTGTGTTTAATGCGGTACAGGTTTACCAATATCTGTACAAAATTTTTATAACT
>CALHDG010000030.1 GCA_938023075.1 uncultured Chitinophagales bacterium | reverse complement strand
TGAATTAAAAGAAAGTATATTAGATCGTGCACGAAGTTGTTTGGTGCACATACCTTACTTTGGTTCATTATTTAACCTTCTCCAATGATCAAGATAGTAATCCATAATAACCGGTTGATCTAAATTATTAGCCATTACGTTCTCTGTGCGGGTGTCTTTCGGAAAATAAAGCAGGTGCTCAATAATATCTTTATCTAAAAAACGGGTTTCAATAGCTTGATTGTAGCGCCAACTTATGGGTGCATGGCTGGCAATAATAAATCCCCAATTCCCAAAGCTGGGCATATTTACCTGGTATGGATATCGATAGGCAAAACCTACCTGGTCTAATGTTTTTTCTATACACCAAAATGCCTTTGAGGTAAGGGTAGGGCTGGTTGCCTGAGTTACCAACAAGCCATCTTTATTTAAATGATTTATTACTAACTGATAAAAAGCATTGCTGTATAACTTGGCTAAACTTTCAGAATTAGGATCGGGCAAATCACAAATAATCACATCATACTTTTTGTTACTTTCTATTAAAAATTTAAAAGCATCTTCGTTCCAAATAGTAACCTTATCTGATTGAAGCGAATGTTGATTTAACTCGTTGATTAATGCCATGTTGCTAGACAGTTTTACAATGGCAGGATCAATATCTACTAAATCTATAGTTGAAATAGTGTACTTTAAAACCTCTCTGGCAGCCAATCCTTCACCACCACCAAGCAGCAAAATATTTTTCGGGTTGGCATGTTGCATCATCGGCAAGTGAACTAAGGCTTCGTGGTACCGGTATTCATCGCGCGAAGAAAATTGAATAGCCCCATTTAAATACATCCTAAATTCGTAATCATTTTTAGTAATGGTAATATCTTGATAAGCCGATTGCTCAGAATATATAACGGGGTATTTAAAAACTCCGTTGTTCCATCTTTTCATAAACGAATGGCTGCTGAATAAACTAAACGAAATAAGCACTACTAACATTAAAATTACTAATACTATAAGGTTTCGTTTCAATTTGGGGAGCTTTAATTCCTTTCTAAAAAAAATAAAAGTAGCAAAGCCAACAATTATATTAAGCATACCAAATAATAACGATGATTTGTAAATACCAACTACCGGTAACAAAAAAAAAGGGAATGCAATGGTTGCCGCTAAGGCACCCAAATAATCGAAAGTTAAAATGTTGGAAATGTTATCTTTTAAAGAAAAATCATCTTCTAAAATTCTAGTTAATAAGGGTACTTCTAAACCTGTTAAAATACCGATGCTCGAAATTAAAAAGAAGACAAATAAATTATAGCCACTAAAATCGGCTAAATAAAAATAAGAATAGCAAAGCGGAATAGAAAAAGCCCCAATAAAGCCCAAAAATAATTCAACAATAATAAAATGATAGAGTAAATTTTTTTTATATAATTTAGATAAGAAAGCTCCCACACCCATAGATGCCATGTAAAAACCGATAATGAGCGAGAATTGTTTTACACTATTTCCAAGAAAATAAGAACTTGCTGTTGAAATAAGTAACTCGTAAATAATGGAACAAGTGCCAACTATAAAAGTCGTTAATATTAGAAAGTTTTTTTTGTTCATCCTATTTTTTAATAATATATGAAAGTTGAGTTTGCTTCAACTAATTGAAACAATTAAGTAAATTGCTAAAATGCATATTTTTTTTAAATAAAAAAATTGTTATATTGCAAAGGAAATTATTATTTAACGAATAGAAAATACTATTTATGAAACCATTTAAATTTCCCACTTTAAAAAACACCGGCAAATGTGCAAGACAATCTTGTATTTTCCTAACTACATTAATTTTACTTTTTGCATTTGTTTCTTGTGGTGATAGCTCTACGCAAACTACCGAAGAAATACTTAGCCCAACGCAAGGTATTGTTACCAAGGTTAAAGAAATGCAAGAAGAATTGTTTAAAATTACAGATGAAGAAATTGTAAACAGAAAGGAAGATTCAAGAATTATTGCAAGCTACCTTGATGGTAAAATTGATACGTTTACCTTAGATGAAGCTCGATTAGTAGATGCCGATAATCCAAGAAGAAACAGAGTAAGTGGTGTTTTATTAGGCGGTATGATGGGCTATATGATGGGTAGAAACATGAGTCAGCCACTAAGCCGGTCGGCTTATGCCAATGATGCAGCTTACAACAAGAGCAATTCGGCTAACAGTAAATTCCGTTCAACGGCAAGCCGTAAAACTGTATCAAAAGCTAAAACCGGTTTCGGTTCTTCAAAGTCAACTAAATCTTCTGGTGGATAGAATTGTGCCACTACCGGGTCGCGCAGCAACTCGTATAAGGCAAGAAGGGTACAATTGGTTTTTAGATGGAGATAATGACGAATATATTTCGTCAGATGGCATGCTTGTGAGTCAAACCGAATTAGACGCGTACAAAAAGGCAGCGGAAGATTGTTATGAAATTTATCAGGCTGCTTTAAATTATGTAAACCAAAACAACTTGTGGTCTAAATTGGATTTGCCCGATGCCATCATTCCATTAATTAAGCACGACTTAGCAAGAGGCTTACCGCATATTTGCGGACGCTTTGATTTTGCCGGCGGAATTGACGATATAGATGTTAAGTTAATTGAGTTTAATGCAGATACTTGTACCAGTTTACCCGAATCTGCCTATTTCCAAAATTGGATGTATGAACCTGTTCGGCAAGAGTATAAAGGTCAGTTTAATATATTACAGCTACATTTAAAAATGGCTTTTCAAGAACTCCGGACAACATATCCAGATAAGTTACCAACTTTATTGCTTTGCTCCTTGGGTTATATTGAAGATCAGCTCAATTTGCAAGTAATACAAAATGCTGCTATTGAAGCGGGTTTTGAGGTGGATTATGCCGATTTAAAAGACGTGGTTTTTGCTGAAGACGGTGTTTTTTTAGAATCTGCAGATGGCTATACCCAATATTTTTATGTGTATAAATTAGTGCCTTGGGAGTTCATAATGTTTGAAGAACCAGAATTGCTGAAAATTATTACTGAACTTTCGGTTAAACACGATTTAATTGTTTTAAACCCATAGTACAGCATAGCTTGGCAAACTAAAAAAATGTTAAGTATCTTGTATGAACTATATCCTAATCATCCGAATATTTTGAAGGCTTACGATAATGAATTTAGTTTATCCGGTTCGGCTTATGTTAGCAAATCAAATTTTGGCAGGTTAGGAGAAAACATTACTATATTGGATGAAAACAGAAAGGTTTTAGAAAAAACCGGTGGGTCTTATGAAAAATTTTCAAAAGTATATCAAGAATACGCTTATATGTATCAAGATGAAGATGGCGACATCTACCAAGCCGGCATGTATTTGTGCGGCGGCAAGGCAAGTTGTTTATCCTTCAGGCGGCGCGATGCCTTAATTATTGATGATGATGCAGAATTTGTGAGTCACGTACTTTTTTAATATGAGCCATACTTCCCCTTTTGTAAGTTTGGCTAATCGATTCTGCTGCCTCAAAGGCTTCTTTTAAAAACGTACATGCTTTTTCATCGTCCATTTGTTGGCTACATGTAAAAATATCAATGGCTGCAAAATCATACTCGGGCCAAGTATGAATGTTAATATGACTTTCAGCAATAACTACCGTTCCTGAAATGCCATAAGGAGAAAATTGATGAAAATAATGTTCAATAATGGTAGCCTTTGCTGCTTTGGCGGCTTGTAGCATGGTGTCTTCAATAAAAGCTTTGTTGTTTAACAGGGTCTTTTTGCATCCGTATAATTCGAGCATTGTTTGTTTGCCAAGTATTTCTTTCATAAAATTGCGTTTATTACGTTTTCTCTACTTAAGCAAATATAAAAATAATTCTCCATTAATAAAATGATATTTTTAAAAGTGAAACGAGAAGACAAGGAACAAAGCGTTGAAGTACTTAACTAATCAACCATCTAATTTCCTCAATACCTCAATCACTTGATTACACATCTCATCCGTAAAATCTAAATGCGTAACAAAACGAATTTGTTGTGGACCAAAAGCTATGGCTTTGATGTGATGCTCTGCTAAGTATTGTAAAAATTGATTTCCCGTAATGGTATCTTTTAAAGTGAAAATTAAAATATTGGTATCTGGCGGATACACTTCATTTACATAAGTACACTGTTGTAAAATCGCGCCTAATTTTTGGGCTTTGGTATGATCTTCTTTTAATCGTTCCACATTATTTTCTAAGGCAAATAAAGCTGCCGCAGCTAAAATACCGGCTTGTCGCATGCCACCACCCATTACCTTACGGATACGTCGCGCTTGTTTAATAAAAGCAGTGTCACCTAATAGAGCAGAACCCACCGGAGCACCTAAGCCTTTCGAGAAACATACCGAAATACTATCTGCTACATCACCAATGTCTTTTGTATTATAATCACCTTCTGCAATCGCATTGAAAATACGAGCACCATCAATATGAAATTTAAGTTGATGTGCTTTACACGTTTTACTTAACTGCTGTAATTGCTCCAATGAATACACACTTCCTCCGGCTGCATTCACCGTGTTTTCTGCAACAACCAATTGAGTGCGAGGCAGCCAATCAAAATCAGGTTGTATATTGTCGATAATGTGCTTAGTACTTAACCTTCCGCGGTCTCCTTCAACTAACTTTATAGAAACACCACTATGATGTGCCCATCCGCCAGTTTCGTATTTATAAATGTGCGAGTATTTGTCGCAAATCACTTCATCTAAAGGTTGCGTATGGGTTTTAATGGCAATTTGGTTAGTCATAGTACCCGACGGACAAAACAACGCCGCTTCTTTACCGAATATTTGGGCAATGGTTTCTTCTAACTGATTTACCGTAGGATCTTCATTAAACACATCATCACCTAATGGGGCTTTAAGCATAGCATCTAACATTGCCGGTGTTGGTTTGGTTACTGTATCTGAGCGTAAATCAATCATCATTTAGCTTAAATAAGTAGTTTTAATGATATCTAAAAAACGAGCACCAAATGCTGGGTTAATAGCTAGTGTATATACTAAGCCAAACACAGCTCCAAAAAAGTGCGCATCATGTCCAACATTGTCTCTGCCTGCTCTACCCATATAAATGCAATAAGCCAAATACAGAGGACCAAAAATGATAGCAGGAATAGGAATAGGTAAAGGAAATATATATAAACTACTGGTTGGGCTTAAAAGTATACTGGCAAAAAGTGCCGCAGAAACTGCACCAGAAGCTCCTAAAGCTGCATAATAAGAATCATCTTGATGTTTAAAATAAGTATAGGCAGATGCCAAAATCATACCTAAAAAATAGAGCAGTAGAAAATGTATAGAACCCATTATTTCACCAAAATATGATTTAAATGCCAGTTCAACATTTTGTCCAAAATAGAACATTGTAATCATATTGAAAATAAGATGCATCCAATTGGCATGAATAAAACCGTGTCCAATAAAGCGATACCATTCATTTTCTCTTTTTATGGTATAGGGATGAAATAATAGCTTATTCTTTAGATTTGGATTGTTAAAAGCCAGATAAGATGTAATAACGGTTATCGCCATTATCGCATATGTCAAAATAGGCATACTCTTTTAAATTATTTTCAGCGCAAGCTAAGTAACTTTTAAATAAATTAATTAAGGGTGCAGTAATTTATTCAATCATTAGAAATGCGGAGAAAATAAATTTACCAATTTAGGATAGATTATTTTTTTACATGTCGAGGCGAAAAACATAGGCTTAACCTAAGCTAAAACGAGGCTTTTCAACGAAGTGAAGGAGAAAAAGAAACCGTACAGATGGTAAATTTTTTTTTGTAGCATTTTTTAATAATTAAATCTACTTTCGGTATTAGTAAAACTATGCCTAAATTTGTACTTTTGGCTATAAATATAAACAAATGCAGACACTAACTTCTTCACAATATTTTATCGATTTAGAATCTAAACACGGTGCCCATAACTATCATCCACTGCCTGTTGTGTTAGCACGTGGCGAAGGTGTTTTTGTATGGGATGTTGAAGGAAAACAATATTTCGATTTTCTGTCTGCATATTCTGCTGTAAATCAAGGTCATTGCCATCCAAAAATAGTAGCTGCCTTAAAAAATCAAGCGGAAACATTAACCTTAACTTCAAGAGCATTTTATAATGATGTATTAGGTGAATACGAAAAATATGTAACGGATTATTTTGGGTATGATAAAGTGTTACCGATGAATACAGGTGTAGAAGGCGGAGAAACGGCGGTTAAACTTTGTAGAAAATGGGCATATACCAAAAAGGGAATTGAAGAAAACAAAGCCAAAATTATTTTTGTTCATGGTAATTTTTGGGGTAGAACCTTAGCAGCCATTTCAACCTCTGATGACCCGGATAGTTATGGCGGATTTGGACCTTATATGCCGGGTTTTGAGCGGATACCTTATAACGATTTAGAGGCTTTAGAAAAAGCATTGGAAGACCCTAATGTGGCAGGTTTTATGGTTGAACCTATACAAGGTGAAGCAGGGGTTGTGGTGCCTGATGAAGGTTATTTAAGTGGAGCCTATAAACGTTGCAAAGAAAAAAATGTATTATTTATTGCCGATGAAGTGCAAACGGGTATTGCCCGTACCGGCAAATTAATTTGTTGTGAACATGAAAATATAAAGCCTGATATTTTAATTTTGGGTAAAGCTTTATCGGGTGGGGTTTTCCCAGTTTCGGCAGTATTAGCTGATGATGATATTATGCTATGTATTAAACCGGGTGAACACGGATCAACTTTTGGAGGTAACCCCTTAGCATGTAAAGTAGCTATGGCTGCCCTAGAGGTGGTGAAAGAAGAAAATTTATCAGAAAATGCACAGCAATTGGGGGAGTTGCTTAGAGCAGAATTGCGAAGAATAGATTCGCCTTTGATTGAAAAAGTTAGAGGAAAGGGTTTGTTGAATGCTATCATAATCAATCATGAAGATAAAGACGCTGCTTGGCGACTATGTTTACAATTAAAAGAAAATGGTTTATTAGCAAAACCTACACACGGAGATAAGATTAGATTTGCGCCACCATTAGTAATTACGGAAGAGCAATTAATAACCTGCGTAGGTATTATTGACAAAACAGTTAAAAATTTTAAGTAATATTACTAAAACAAGTAATTGCGTCCTCACAGGTTGAAATGAGATCTTTTTACCTCATTTCATTAGGAGTAGTGCCCATAAAATCAGTGGGGACGCTTTTTTCGATTTTATTGCTAATTTTATTTAAAAGGAAGCCAAGTTTCATTGTAAGGCACTTCGGCTACAATTTGCAAGGGTTCTTTTTTTATAGGATGAATAAACGATATTTCACGAGCGTGTAATAAAATAGACTTGTCTTTGTTTGGTCGTCTTGCACCATATTTTATATCACCTTTAATGCGCATACCTCTGCTGGCTAATTGAACTCGAATTTGATGATGCCGCCCGGTATGAAGTTTAACTGCCAGTTTAAAATAATTGTCATAACTTTTAATTAAATGATATGATAATTCAGCATATCTTGCCCCAGTAGTACCTTTTTGCTTTACGAAACTCTTGTTTTTTCCTTCGTGTTTCCATAAATGGTCTTTCAAGGTGTCTGTTTCTTTTTCAGGACATTTATCAACAATTGCCCAATAGGTCTTATGTATTTTTCTTTCTCTAAAAATTTCAATCATTCGTGTTAAAGCCTTACTGGTTTTGGTAAAAATAATTACGCCGCTAGTTGGCCGGTCTAGGCGATGTGGCGAACCTATAAAAACATTTCCAGGCTTGTTGTATTCATTTTTAATATAATGTTTAGCAATGTCTATTAAACAGATATCCCCGGTTTTATCACTTTGTACCAATTGGCATGGTTCTTTGTTTAAAATCAAAAGATGATTATCCTCATATAAAATTAATGGCTTAAGCATAATAACCATAATATTAATGCAATTTTGCAACTTTTTATATCAAAACAGGTATACATAATAAAAATTATTTTTAATAACTATAGTTTATGAATTGACTTTTTAATTTATACTGTAGCATAAGTATAGCTCAACAAATGAAAAACTTAAATAATATGTAATGTTTAACCCTGTAGGTATAAATTTAGATAATATTACTTTAAACGCTCATTATATTAGTCAACTAATTTATTCATGCAACAATCTACAAAAATACATATAATGAAAAAAAATAATTTACAAATTTTAATTGTATGTAGTGCTCTAATATGCTCTTTTTGTTATCAGAGTTTCTCTCAATCTTTATTAGAGGTAAATTTTGATAGGCAAAGAGGTTTTTATGATACTCCATTTAGTTTGAATGTTGACATTGAAGGGTACAACCCAACTGCCACATATACAGTAGATGGTTCGGACCCATATAATTCTTCAACAAGAATGATGTTATCAACGGTTGCAAATAATTCCATTAGTATTGATGGTACAACGGTAGTTCGAGTTATTGCAATTGATGGCTTAGACACTTTACGAACTGCCCATACTTATCTGTTTTTAAATGATGTACTCGAACAAAATACCATTAATACTATTCAGGATTTAGGTTATCCTTCAATATGGGGTACTGGTTTAACTAATATACTAAATCCTAATTCTCCACATAATGAACCTCAGTATTTAACAATTACTCAAAATGCAGATTATGAGATGGATCAAACAGTAGTGCAAGATCCACAGTATGCTTCTAATATGATTGAGGGCTTAAAACAAATTCCAACCTTATCCATTTCTACAGCTAAAGATAACCTTTTTAATTCGACTAGAGGTATTTACAACCATACCCTAGAAAGTGGAGATGCATGGGAAGTTCCGGTTTCTATTGAAATGTTTAACGGTGACGGCACCTCCGAATTTCAGGTAGAGGCCGGATTGAAAATAAGTGGTGCTTCAACCCGTAAGTACGACTTTTATAAACATAGTTTCCGCTTAGTGTTTAAGAGTAAATATGGAGATACCAAACTTAGGTATCCTATTTATGGACCTGAAGCAGCTGATGAATTTAATACTTTACAACTTCGTATGATTGGGCACTGTTCACCACACGATTGGGACCACGGCAGAAGAATGAAAACTCAATTCCACAAAGATCAATGGGCAAGAAACTTACACCGCGAAATGGGTAATCTTTCACCAAGAAGCAGGTTTGTGCATTTATATTTAAACGGCTTATATTGGGGTTTATATGATCTAACAGAACGACCGGATGCCGACTTTTTGTCTACCTATTTGGGAGGCGGTGAAACAGACTATGATACCGTTAAAATTTTAGAAATTAAAGACGGAGATTCGATTGCCTATTATAAAATGTTTGAAATTGCGAATAGCCCCGTTCCTGATACCATTCATACGGCGTGGAACCCTGTTTTAGTGCCTAATGAAGTTAATGTAAACAGAATGTATGACAGCATTGTTAATTATTTAAATGTAAACGCGTTTATTGATTACTTTTTGCTGAATGCACTGTTGGTTAATACAGATTGGGGCGCAAACAATTGGTGGGCAGGTAGAAAACGAGAAGCCGGTGCCGGATGGTGCTATTTTGTATGGGATGCCGAATTTGTTTTAAATGATTCTCCTATTTATACCAGTAGAATTTTCCATGGATCAGATTTTTTTCATCCTAACGAATTAGATAAAAAACTAAGACAGGTGGAAAGATATAGAAGGGCTTTTGGAGACAGAGTACAATGTCATTGCATAGAAAAAGATGGAGCACTTTATGTGGATAATCTCTTAGACTCATATGAAACGTTAGGAAATTCTATTGATAAAGCTAGTTTGTTAGAACTAGCGCGTTGGGGCGATATAAGAAATACCCCAGTAGATTATAATATCAATGTGGCAGGAGAAACAGCTAAATATATGAATGAAATAATTCCTGATCTTTTTGATGGAGAAAAAGGATTATTGTTTTATTTACGATATGGCAAAGAAAATTACTTCCCTAAATTTATTTCAGCACCAGAATTAAGTAGCCTGGGAGGACAAGTAGAGGTAGGCTACCAATTGGTAATGAACAACCCAAATAGTTTTGGTGATATATATTATACTTTAGATGGTAGCGATCCATTAACACCAGGCAATACAGCCAAAAAACTATATACTGGGCCTATTACCATTAATGATTATGCAAGAGTTAGTGCCAGAGCTTTTATTGATACTTTTGCTTATGGAATAGCTAACAGAGATACTTTATTTAATCATTGGTCGGCTATGTGCCCGCGTGATTTTTACGCAAAAGGATACTATGACAATATTGTAATTAATGAAATACATTACAATCCAGCAGATATAGGAGCCACAAAAGGCAGCTTGTATGAATTTATTGAGTTGAAAAATAACGGTAGCACTATGGTAAACTTGTGTAATACTTTTTTTAATACCGGTATTGAGTATAGTTTCCCTGTAAATACATTAATAGAACCTAATGGCTTTGTTGTTTTAGCAAGGGATACGGTTGCTTTTAATTCTAATTATACAGTACTTGCCGACGGAGAGTTTATGGGTAAACTCAGCAATGGAGGTGAAGCACTAATATTAAACAAACCAGATGGTAATTTAATTGATAAAGTTGTTTACGATGACTATGTTCCTTGGGACACCATACCAGATGGTCGCGGAGAATCTTTGAGTTTAGATTTTGTTTCTAATCCAAGAATAGATAATGATAACCCAACTAGCTGGAGAAGATCAGTTGGTGGACCTACACCTCGAAGAGAAAATGTTTTTTGCACACCAGTATCAATAAATGAAGCGGTAGCAGAGCCTTCTTGTAATGGATATAACGATGGCTTTATACATCTTTCACCCAGTGGTGCCGGTGGTCCATTTACCTTTCTATGGAATACAGGACAAACAAGTGCGGGAATATTTAATATTACCAGTGGTACATATTATGTTGATTTGACCGATTCTCAAGGATGTACAACCAGTAAATCGGTAACTATAACAGACCCAGATCCATTGATAGCTAATTTGTCAGTTCAACCAGCCTCAACACCAAATTTGGCTGATGGGCAAGTAATTATTAATTTGAATCCAGCTTATTCTTCATATAGCGTAAACTGGTCAAATGGAGTTACCGGAGTTCATAGTTTAAATAATTTACTAGTAGGTTCATATACGGTAACGGTTAACAATGGAGCAGGTTGCAGCCAAACCAAATCTTTCGATATTCAGGTGGGTAGTGCTTGCCCAATACCTGTTAATGTAGTAGCTAGTGCTTTAGGAGATAACAATATTATTTTAAGCTGGGATGCAGATGATCTAACTAATGGAACAGCAATTAATTGGAAAAAAGCTAACACTTCCCTCTGGTCTTCAGAATACTCCACCAATTCGCATTTACTACTTTCAAATCTGCAAGATTGTTCATTATATGAATATGAAGTATCGGGCGTTTGTCCTAACGGAGTAATTTCAAATGTTTCACCTGTAAATACAGTTAGTACCAATTGCGCACAAAACATATGTGTTGCAAATAACACCAATGGATATAGCCATAATTCAACGCCAACTTCAGCATTTTTGGTTTGGGATATTAATCCAAATTCAACTTATGAACTTTTTTATAGAAAAGTGGGAGCTGCTCAATGGTTTAGCTACCAAACTAATTTTCATTTTGCTATTTTATTTAGTTTAGATAATTGCAGCGACTACGAATGGTATGTGGATGTAACCTGTCCAAACAACTTGGTAAGTTCTTCAAATACCAATACATTTAATACATATTGTAATAAAATAATCAGTTCTGAAAATCCGGCACCAGAAACCTCTTTACGAAATGATCAATATATCAAACTTTACCCCAATCCAACAAAAAACATTTTGAATATCAGTATATCTGATCATTTTGAAGTAGACAATGCCTTTATAAGTGTTTATCATTTAAATGGTGAGTTAATCAGCAGAAGCAAAATATCGAATCATCATAATATTTATGATACTAGTGACCTTGCGAAAGGATTGTATTTGATCGAATTTAGTAATGGTGAAACCAACCAAACCAGTAAATTGCAAGTTTATTAGCAAGTAAGCCAAACAGATATTTTGCATGCGAAATAATTTTTTATGAAATAGTTTTGAGGTTTGGTGAAATGGAACAAGGTTATCCAAACAATAAAGTAGTTAATTCTTTGACCCCCCAAAACTTGTAATACCCATTGCCGTTATACCAGAAAATGTGTAAAGCAACGGAACATTTATCTACAATCTCTCTTAAGGTATCCCCTATAGCAATTGTATGAAAAACGCAACACTGATTATTATATTTGTTTAATTGTGTTAAAATTTAAATGATTGGATGATAACTTTAATTTTTACGATTGCCTTACTTTAGCGGAGTAAAACCTTGGTAGCAAAAAAAATTAAAACAGTTAAGCTCCAGCGGAGCGATACCTCATTGGCAAAATGTATTGGTTTATTCATTAAAATTTAACACCGCTACTCCGGCATTGAGGGCGAGAATTTTAACTAAAAGCATGTGCTGAACTTCATTCAGTAACTCCCCACAATAAAACGATATATGTGTTGCATTTTATGGTTAACTTGGTATTTATTTATGTAAAACCGAATCAAAAATTTGCATTTTGTTCAAAATTAACTTATCATTGTTCTTATATATATAGAACAATATTGTTGAGTTCAAAAGAAACTATAAAAGGGCGGGGCGCTCAGATAAATCCTGACAACCCATATCATACACAACATGTAGCTGATGTTCATCAAGAAGGTATTGATGAGTTTGAACGAGAAAAGGTTAGAACAACGGTTATTTATGATTATCCTAAAAAACTAATTAACAAAGTTACTTCGCCTGATATTGGTATGGCTTATTCTGCCAATCCATATCAAGGGTGCGAGCATGGGTGTGCCTATTGTTATGCCCGCAATGCACACTTTTATTGGGGCTTAAGTGCCGGCTTAGATTTTGAAACTAAACTTATTGTAAAACCAAATGCCCCTAGCCTGCTCCGTAACGAATTGGCGAAAAAAAGCTGGAAACCAGTGCCGGTAGTATTATCGGGTAATACCGATTGTTATCAACCATTAGAAAAAAAGCATCGCTTAACCCGACAACTTTTAGAAGTTATGTTAGAGTGCTTACATCCGGTAAGCATCATCACAAAAAATGCACTCATTTTAAGAGATTTGGATGTGTTAACCGAATTAGCAAAAAACAACTTAGTGCACGTAGCCATTTCGTTAACTACTTTAGATGAGAAACTTAGAAGCGTAATGGAGCCCAGAACGGCAACCGGCAAACAACGCTTAAAAGTTATAGATACCTTAAGTAACAATAACATTCCGGTAACTGTGATGACTGCCCCAATAATACCTGCTATTAACGATTTTGAGTTGCCCCAATTGTTAAAGGCAGCTTCTGATGCTGGTGCCTTAAATGCAGGGTATACAATGGTTA
This sequence comes from uncultured Chitinophagales bacterium, assembly GCA_938023075.1. Taxonomy (GTDB): domain Bacteria; phylum Bacteroidota; class Bacteroidia; order Chitinophagales; family JAHDHT01; genus CALHDG01. The sequence goes on along the minus strand of CALHDG010000030.1, from coordinate 51,959 downwards.
GGCTAAACGGTGCTTTACCCATTATTTTTGAAGATTGGATTAGAAGACATTTTCCAGAAAGGGCAGATAAAGTGCTCAACAAAATTAAAGCAGTGCATGGTGGAAAACTTAATGATGCAAAATTTGGCAGACGTATGGTTGGTGAAGGACCCATTGCTGAACAAGTAAGGCAATTGTTCGAAATATCAAAAAAAAAGTACTTTAGCAATAAAGTAAAGCCTGTTTATAATCTAAATTTATTTAAACGCCCTAATAAACATGGTCAGTTAAGTTTGCTGTGAAAACAAGCTATTTACAAAATGATAGTAACATCTTTGTAAAAATCACGTATTTCATGTTTGGGGGGGTAATTGATAAGTGTGCAAGTTTTAAGGTAATTAAAAAACACTAGCGAATATCTGAATTTACTTAAAGAGTACGCTACAATATTTTATTTTACTAGCAATTTTTATCAACACAAGTAATACCAAATTGACCATAATATGTAACACAAATTTCGTTTTATTATTGGTGATATTGTACTTAAATACAGCACATGTATTTCGGTAATAATAATTGCCACGGGCATTGGCTATGCCAGCCTTTAAATCTTACCAAAATAAAATCAAAATTTTAGTGTTACTTTTAGTATTAAAATATTTATAATATTTCTTAATGGTTAACAAAGTAGTTCAACTAAATTGATGTTCATATATAAAAATACTGTAGTTAAGTTACTTTTCTTTATACTCACATTAAGTCCATTTTTTATATTTGGACAATCTAAAAATAGTGTCAATTTTTTTAACTGGCAAAAACAAGATGGGCTACCTAGTAATCTAATAAACGCTGTAGAAAAAGACAAATTAGGTTTTTTATGGTTAGCAACAAACGATGGCTTATGTAGATATGATGGACCTAATTCAATAAAAGTTTATCGGCAATCTGAAAATAATGAACCTTCAACAAATAGTTTACAGTCTAATCATATTCGTTCTCTTTATTGTGATAGTGAGGGATTGTTGTGGATAGGTACACGATATGGTGGACTTTCGAGATTTAATCCCTCCAGCAACGAATGGAAAACTTTTCAACACAACCCCAATAACAAAAATAGCTTGAGTAATGATGAAGTTTTGGCTATCACAGAAGACTCTGAAGGCTACATTTGGGTAGGCACAGAAGATGGATTGAATCTTTTTGACAAAGAAACTGAAACCTTTACCCAGTTTACATTATACAATACCGGCGAAACAACACAATCTGCGAGAGCTATCTTATCTATTATGGAAGATGATAAAGGATGGATTTGGGTTGGTACTTGGGCGGGTGGTTTACACTTATTATTAAAAAATAACGAGGGAAATTATGATCCTCAACATATCCGATATTTCCAAACTTCAATTTATAAAGCCACAAACAATGTTTGGGCTTTGTGTCAAGACAAAGCGGGCAGCTATTGGATTGGTTTGCATGGAGGTGGTCTTTTGCAAATGGCTATTCCTGATAATGCATCAAACAAAGTTGCAGAGCAAAATTGGCAGGCAGATTTTCACACATATAAATTAGAAACTGGTATAATTGCAAACTTTGGACATAATATTATTCAAGCAATTCACCAAGATCAATTTAACAATCTTTGGGTAGGAAGTGCATATGGATTATCTAAAATCGATCATAAATTTCTCGCTACCTTAACAAAGCAAAAGAGATCATCAAAATTGATTTATGATACATTTTTACCATCAATTGATAATCAGATGACAATAGTAGGTGGAAATATTTTAGATATTTTTGAAGATGAGCTAGGAATAATTTGGATTGGAACAAGCGACGGCTTAAGTCAGTTTTGTGGATATGCCAATCAATTTAAAAATTTTAATTTTTTAGATGAAAAGCATTCTGTTCCCTTTGCTCCCAGCTTTGTAGTTGATACAAATAAAAATATATGGATTGGTATGCTAGGAAAAGGGCTACAAAAATTTCAAATTGAAAAAGAAATACTTAATAAGAAAGAAGACCCTATAAATAATTTGATTTTAGGAAAACGAGTGTCTACCATCTATAGTCCAGATGAGAGATGGCTTTATATAGGAACTGAATTAGGCATAACTTCGATAGACTTAATTACCAGAGAAACGATTCAATACCCCACTCCTTTTTGGGTAAAATCAAACATTCAAGATCTTTTAATTCAAACTATTTTAACCGATCAAAGAGGATTTATTTGGTTTGGCTCAAGCGTTGGTTTATTTAGAATAGATATAGAGACTAAAAGCTATACCTTATTCGAACCAGACAAAGCTAATCCGAATTCTATAAGTGATCCTGCAGTTACTCATATTATAAAAGATAGTAAGGGAAGCATTTGGATTGGAACTTACAAAGGATTAAATAGAATAGCTAATCCAACTTCTAATCAACCCATATTTGAAGTGTTTTACTATAACAAAAAGCACCCTGAAAAAGGACCCATAAATAACCAAATTACTCATTTGAAAGAAGTAAACAATTGCATATATATTGGAACTAAAGGAGGCATTTGCAGATATAATCTCTCTTCTAATACGTTTGAGACTTTCAATTCTTCTGATTACAACTTTTGGGTAAGAAGTATAGAAGAAGGCACGGACCATGATGTTTGGGTAAGTACCAGCGAAGGAATTTTTAACTACAATTATCGACAAGAAATTTTTAAAATTTATAATAAATTGGATGGATTGAAAAATACTTCCTACAGCCATGGTTGCAGCTATAAAGATGTTAATAATAATATTTATTTTTTACATACAAATGGATTTACTTTTTTTTCTCCAAAATCTTTTTTAAGTAATGATGTTCCTCCTCCGGTGTATATTACTGATGTTGAAATAATGAATAGAAAAGGTATACAGCATATTGACGGATTGTATGAAAACAAGATAGAACTTAACCATGATGATTATCGAATATCATTTAATTTTGCTGCCCTAAATTATAACCGAGCCGACAAAAATCAATACGCTTATAGGTTAATTGGCTTAGATGATAAGTGGACTAAAGCTAAATTTGGTACACCATTAGTTTATACCAATTTGAAACCCAAAGAGTATAGATTGGAAATTAAGGCTTCTAATAACGATGGTGTTTGGAACAACAAAGGAAGTACAATTCAAATAATTCAACATTCGCCTTATTGGAAAACATGGTGGTTTCGTTTATTAGCATTGGTATTTGTTGGGGCTATCTTATATTTATTTTTTATCTGGTACACTATTAATATCAGAAGACACAATCAAAAATTAAAGATATACAATGAAACTTTAAATGAAGAAATTGTTAATAGAAAAAGAGTTGAGCAAAAACTGCAGGAATTTAATGAAGAGTTAAAGCGATCTAATAAAGACTTAGAACAATTTGCCTACATTACTTCTCACGATTTAAAAGAACCCATTCGTGTAATTTCGAGTTTTTCCAGTTTGTTATCTCGCAGCTATGTTAATCAACTAGATGAAAAAGGGTTGAAGTATATAAAATTTATTGATGAAGGTGTGAAAAGAATGTCTAAATTGGTAGATAGCTTATTAACCTATTCAATTGTTGGCCAAAAAGATACTGCCTACGAAACTATTGATTTGAATACACTTATTGAAGGTAAAGTTTCCGATTTATCACAATTAATAAAAGATAAGAATGCTATAGTCAAAATTGGTGAACTTCCCGAAATTATTGGTCATCAACAACAAATTGGAATGGTGTTCTACAACCTTATTAACAATGCCTTAAAATTTAATAAGCAGAACCAGCCAATTGTTTTAGTTAGTGAAGAATTAGGAGACGCTCATTATTGGAAGTTTTCTATAAAAGACAATGGTATTGGTATTGAACCACAATATCAAGAACAGATATTTGGAATATTTAAACGCCTGCATAACAAGCAAGATTATGAAGGAACCGGCATAGGCTTATCTGTTTGCATGAAAATAGTTCAACAACATCAAGGCAATATTTGGTTAAAATCTAAGTTTGGTGAAGGAACCACTTTTTTCTTTACCATTAAAAAAGATCTTTTACCTCCTCTTAAATCTATAAAAAATGCTCAACTAATTTTGGAAAATGGGGTAGCCCTTTAACTACAATTTTCGAAGAACTCTTCAACAAGTTTATCTAATCAAATAAGGTGCTTGACACTTTTTAATAATTTTTGAAGCGAAACTATTTTGCTTTATAATAACACCTGTCCCGCTTTCCGCTCAAATGCTATTGCCTCGCTTCATTTGCTAAGCGTCAAAATATCATAACCGCTGCAATCGGGGCTAGTATAACAACTTTAGTTATTCGTAGAAAGATAAAAACAATGACAATCCGAAACAAAAGAGAGTATCAACCACTTTAATAAACTTGTCAAATCTTTTTTACAAACCCTTATTCTTTGTTTGCTTCTACCGGTATTTCGGTGGCTACTGTTTCTTCCACAGGTTCAGCTTTTGGCATCAATTGCTCTCTAATTTTTGCTTCTACAATTTCTGCCACTTCCGGATTATCTAATAAAAATTGCTTTACGTTTTCTCTGCCCTGCCCTATTTTGTTGCCATCATATGAATACCAAGAGCCACTTTTTTCAATCAAATCGCATTCTACACCAATATCAACAATTTCACCAATTTTCGAAATGCCTTTACCGTACATAATATCAAACTCTGTTTGACGGAACGGCGGCGCCACTTTGTTTTTAACCACTTTAACTCGGGTGCGGTTACCCATTACATTATTTTCACGGTCTTTTATTTGTGTACTTCTTCTAATATCTAAACGAACCGAAGCATAAAATTTTAACGCATTACCACCGGTAGTAGTTTCTGGGTTACCAAACATAACCCCAATTTTTTCGCGCAACTGATTTATAAAAATACAGCAACAGCCGGTTTTGTTAATTGAACCAGTCAATTTACGTAATGCCTGCGACATTAAGCGAGCTTGCAAACCCATTTTCGAGTCGCCCATTTCACCCTCAATTTCACCTTTGGGTACTAAGGCAGCTACAGAATCTATCACCACAATATTTAAAGCACCCGAACGAATTAAATGATCGGCAATTTCTAATGCCTGTTCTCCATTATCGGGTTGCGAAATCAATAAGTTATCAATATCAACCCCTAAATTTTGTGCATAGTTTTTATCAAAGGCATGTTCAGCATCAATAAAAGCAGCTATGCCTCCTTTTTTGTGTACTTCGGCAATCGCATGGATAGCCAAGGTGGTTTTACCGGATGATTCTGGTCCATAAATTTCAACTACCCTTCCCTGTGGTAAACCGCCTATACCTAAGGCAATATCTAAACCTAATGATCCGGTAGAAATAGACTCTAACGGAACTACAGTTGAATCGCCCAACTTCATTACGGTGCCCTTACCATATACTTTATCTAACTTACTTATGGTAAGCTCTAAATTTTTAAGATTTTGTTCTTTTACTTTACTATCGGCCATAATAATTTGCTGATTTGAAAACACAAAAATAGGATATTAGTTGATAGAATTTGCGGTTAATTGTCCACATTTTTTAGAATTACAATAAACTGTTAAAAATTAAAAATCATATTAAAAATATAAATTGAAGAACGCTACAAATTTGGTATTTTATCCATTCATTGATTATCTTACCAAAAATTTAATTATAGTATGCTTAACCTTTCGGTATTAATTGAAGACAGTGCTAAACGATATGCCCAAAAAAATGCTTTTACCTTTATGGATATTAGCTTAACTTATGCGCAGATGAATGGAGCAGCTAATCAAGTGGCTAATGGTTTGGTAGCAAAAGGTATCAAACCGGGCGATAAGGTAGCTTTAAGTTGTTTTAATCTTCCATATTTTCCTATTATTTATTTTGGCATATTAAAAGCAGGGGCAGCGGTTGTGCCCTTAAGTGTATTGTTAAAAAAAGATGAAATTGCCTATCATTTAAACGATAGTGATGCTAAAGCCTATTTTTGTTTTACCGGTACCGGTGAACTGCCGATGGGGCAAATGGGACATGCCGGTTTTAACGAAGCGGCGAATTGCGAACACTTTTTTATGATAATGCCCAAGCCAGATATGCCTTCTTCGGTTGAAGATACCGAAACCCTTGGTAGTTTAATGAATGGACAATCTCCACAATTTGAAACTCACCCAAGTAGTGCTGAAGATACTGCTGTAATTATCTATACTTCGGGTACAACCGGCAAACCTAAAGGTGCCGAACTTAGCCATGCTAACCTTATGTTGAATGCCGTACTCTCGGCAGATTTAATTCAGTTTAACACCAATGATACCGCCTTGATCGTATTACCCTTGTTTCATATTTTTGCCATGACGGTTTTGATGAATGCTGGAATTTACCGTGGTGTTAGCAATATATTATTACCTCGTTTTGAGGCAGAAGCGGTGTTAGGTTTAATGCAAAAACATGAAGTAAGCGTTTTTGCGGGCGTACCCACCATGTATTGGGGCTTAAATAGTTATCAAAACGAAAAATTTGATTTAGAGGCTATTAAATCTAACCTAAGAATTTGCGCCAGTGGTGGAGCATCTTTACCTTTAAAAGTATTAGAAGATTTTGAAGCGAAGTTTGAAGTTGACATTATTGAAGGCTATGGAATGTCAGAAGGTTCGCCGGTAGTTACCTTTAATCATTTAGATGTTGGCAGAAAACCCGGCAGCATTGGCACACCGGTTTGGGGTGTTGAAGTGAAGGTTGTTGATGAAGAAGGCAATGAAGTTCCAGTTGGGGAAAAAGGGGAATTGTTGTACAAAGGACACAATGTAATGAAAGGGTATTATAAACGACCAGAAGTGAACAAGGAAGTTTTAAAAGGCGGTTGGATGCATTCAGGCGATGTAGCTACTAAAGATGAAGATGGCTTTTACTACATTGTAGACCGTACTAAAGACATGATCATTAGAGGCGGTTTAAATGTATATCCGCGAGAAGTGGAAGAGGCAATTTTGAAACATGCAGCCGTTTCGTTATGTGCTGTAATTGGTGTACCGCACGAAGAAATGGGGGAAGAAATAAAAGCCTTTGTAGTATTGAAAGATGGTGTAAGCGTTTCTCCAGATGAAATGATTGCATGGACTAAAAATCAGATAGCTGCTTATAAGTATCCAAGAATTATTGAATTGGTGGATGCTTTACCCATGAGTGCTACCGGAAAGATTTTGAAGAAGGAGTTGAGGAAAAGCTAGGTCGGATTTTTCGGAATAGCTTATCTGGCATCATTCTTAAAAAACACTTACAGTTGGAAAATTCTAATTGGTACAAGTGGCAATGGCTGCCTTAAAAGTAGCGCCTTCTTCAACTTTAAAACCACTATTAAATTGCAGCCGCTTAGCTGCTTTTAGTTGTACCGAGCTATTGTTGAGTACCGAAACAGATGAGCTAGTTAAAATTTGATTATCCACCATTTCAGCAAAGTCGTCGGGAAAAACATAATCCTCATATTTTTTTGATCTGCCAGTATAACAAGAATTAATGGCTTGATTATCATACCGGTCTTTTGCCGGATTACTTCCTTCATTTAAAGCAAACTCCGGTCCAATAGACGGAAAATCATAGTCCATCCAAAATTGATTTAAATAATACGAATTAGGCAGCATTTGGCTATTGATATCTGTGGACCATGAGATGTTTCCATTTTCATTATTACCATGTACTAAAGTATTGTTAACGGTAAATTCAATAAACACTCCGTTTATAAAATTAGTCATTTCATTGCCAATCAAGTTTTGTTCATGCGAGTAATCTTCAATAGACAAATTAAGCGTTTCAATACGGTTTCTAAAAAAAGTATTCCCAGGTCCGGCAGGTCCCCAAAAATCAGTACACGAAATTTTTTGTACAATATTTCCTTCAAACAAATTCATATAAGGATAATGCCCATGAACAGAAATATCTGCTGGAATAGAAAAAAAGTTAGTCCAGGTTGGGTCAATACTATAATTGTAGGCAAATACATTTCCGTTAGCCCCTTCTTTTACCATCATAGCATGCCGTAATGTTTTAAATATATTATTTTCAACCAAACAATGGGTTACGTGAGCACCAAGGGTAACTCCATAACCATGTCCGCCACCGCCATAATTATAAGATTGATGAAAGTAACTATCTTGAATTTGCAGATGAAGCGAATTGAATGCCCAAATATGGCTTTTAACTGTTTTTTTACTTTCAATGTTCCAAACCCAACAATTGGCAGTATTGGTAAAAATAATATGGTTTCCTTCACCAATATCTAAGCGTTCTATCGCTAAATTTTCAATCCCAACATTTTCTTTTAGTTGAGTCGGTCTTATTACCGGATTAAGCATATTTTGAAAACTAATATTTAACGGCGGGCTGATGAAAAGCGTATTGGCTTGTATATCTACAATTTTAAATAGCTGCCCAACCGCATTGTCTGCCCAACTTACATTCCAACTTTGTTGGGTGTACATTACTGCTGCATCGTTTTCTTGTTGAATTTCTCCATACGACCCAATCGAAAATCCGCTGGCATCCTCAACCTCAATGCTGCTACTTCCTTTAGTGTAACCGCTAATTGCCGGCACAAAATTGCCATATTGATAATTGGTGATGTTTATACAATTCACATCAGGATTAGCTAACCCGGCTAAGCGAAATTTAAATTTGGTCAGGTTGGCATTTTCTCCCCTTAATACAATGTTAGAGGGTACAATTAAATAATTTTCTAACAAATAATTACCAGCAGGAAAAAATAGTACAGTACCCGGCTTAGCCAAATTTAAAGCATTTTGAATTTTTACGGCATCATCCGTAATTCCATCGCCTGCCAGGTTATATACTTCGGCTACATTTTGTATTTTGGTAGGATGCACTACTTCGCTTAAGCCACTCAAATGCCAATCACTACTATTAGATGGTTGAATAATTTGCGCTTGAATACATATGGTAAAAAAAAAGAGTTTGATAGCAATTGAACTAATTCGTTGTATTGGTTTCATTAAATTCAAATACTGCATTAACGGCAAGGTATTCAAAATTTCATCAACAAAAATTAATTTGTAAAGAATATAGCATTTAACGACCAAACTTTCCTCAAAAATTATTTAGATGATAAGCATAATAAAACTACTTAAATTGTTACTTTTGGTTTTTGAGTAATTAGTTATGAAATTTATAGTATCTTCTGATAATCTTTTAAAGCAATTGAAGTTGGTGAATGGTGTAATTAGCACCAATACTGTACTACCCATTTTAGAAGATTTTTTGTTTAAAGTAGACAAAGGGAAATTAACAATTTTCGCGACAGATTTGGAAACCTCTATGTCTACAGAGTTAGAAATAGAATCGCAAGAAAGTGGTTTGGTTGCCATACCGGCGCGTATTTTAACCGATACTTTAACCGCACTGCCCGACCAACCCTTAACTTTTGATATTGACGAAAACACTTTTTCCGTTGAGATTACCACGCAAAATGGTAAGTATAAAATGAACGGTGAAAATGGGGAAGATTTTCCAAAAATTCCGGTTCCTGAAGAGGTGAAAGGTTTGAGCATTAATTCGTTGGTGTTGAGTGATGTAATTTCAAAATCATTGTTTGCGGTGAGTAATGATGAGTTACGTCCGGCTATGACGGGCTTATACTGCAATTTTGATAAAGATGGAGCAACCTTTGTAGCAACCGATGCCCATCGTTTGGTGCGGTATAAACATAAAGAAACTAAATTAGATGATCATAACAATTTCATCATACCCAAAAAAGCTTTACAATTATTAAAAGGAGCTTTAGCCAATGCAGAAACTCAGGTAGATATTTCGTTTAACAGTTCCAATGCTTTTTTCAGTTTTGGAAACATTAACTTAATTTGCCGCTTAATAGATGCGAAATATCCTGATATTAATCCGGTTATTCCTTTAGATAATCCTTATCAGTTAAATATAGATACTAAATCATTTACAAGCACCCTTCGAAGGATTACCAATTTTGCCAATAAATCAACCTACCAAGTAAAACTTAAACTCAATGGCAATGAAATGCATGTGTCTGCCGAAGATTTAGATTTTAGCAATGAAGGGAGAGAACGCTTAACTTGTAGTTATTCTGGTGAAGATTTGGAAATTGGTTTTAATGCCCGTTTTTTGTTAGAATTGCTAACCGTAATTGATAGCGAAAACATCAATATGGAATTGTCTACTCCTTCAAGAGCAGGTTTAATTTTACCAGAAACTGATGATGAAAACACAGATATTTTAATGTTGATTATGCCGGTTATGTTGAATACGTAGTTATTTAAATTTATGGTACTACTTCCAATTTAATGGGAACAGTAATTATGTAAATATACAACAAGGTAAGCCGGACTAATTCCCCTTCAAATGTTGAAGGGGTGGGCTTTTTCGAAAGAAAAAGGTCGGGGTAGTTTAAAAACTTATAAAGGACTTTTCGATACTTTTCATTAAATTCGTAGTAGAACGAAATTTATTAGAGCTTATTGGTTAAATCTCGTCTGCCAATTATGGTCATAATGTCAACTATATCACCATTAACTTTGTAATAAATACTATGTACTCGGCAAACACATCTTCTATAACCTGTTTTAATATGATTTACAGACTGAAAAGCAAATGAGTTTTTCGCTATAGTTTCAAAGTAATCAAAAAGTGTATTGAAATATTTATCGGCTTGCTTCAATCCAAATTGGCTAACTCCAAATTGATGTTTTCTTATTAAATCTTCTTTAGCAGCATTGCTAAGTCTGTACTTAGCCATTCGTCATAGCCTTAGCCTGTATACCAATATTTCTTTTTTGCTATCTTTAGTAAACCCACTGTTTTCAGCCATATCCAATTTTACGCTTAGCCATTCAATTTCAACTTGTTGATTGCGGGCTTGTCTAATTAAATCATTCACTAACTCACTTTTGCTGGAATATTCTTTGCTGCTTACCTGAGCTTTTAACCATTCATTATTCGGCTCCGTAAAAGAAATGCTTTGTGTTATCATATAATGATGTAAATATGCATCAATAGTGCATCAATTTCAAGTTTGGATGTGAGTTTGTGTAAAAATAATTGATTTCAAGCAAAGTGATTTTCTTGAAATTCAAAGTAATTCTTGTTTTAGTGTGTTGATATTTATGATGTAAATTATATAAAATTATGACGTGCATAATAAAATTTTAAAGCAATTAATTTTTAAAAGACCGACAAAAATGTAACTTCCTACGACAACACCGTAGCTAACTCAGCCCAATCTAAGGGTATCGTTTTGGTTTTACTAATCGCCTCTTCAAAAGGAGTATAAACTACTTGATGATTAATGGTTCCAACCATCATACTATGTTTACCGGCTTTCAAAGCTTGTACCGCTGCATGACCTAACCGGGTTGCCAATACTCTATCATGGCAAGTTGGGTTTCCGCCCCGTTGAATATGCCCCAAAATGGTTACTTTAATATCAAAATGATGAAACTGCTGCTCAATCAATTCTCTAATTTTATAAGCCCCACCAGAATCATCTCCTTCGGCAACTACAATAATGCGAAATAGCTTTTTCGCCGCAAGACTCTTTTGTAAATTATCTAACATCGCTTGGGTGTCCGATTCAATTTCTGGTATTAAAATAGAACCCGCCCCACTGGCAATGCCGGTTTCTATAGCAATTAAGCCAGAGTCTCTGCCCATCACTTCAATAATAAATAAACGGTCGTGAGCCATAGCCGTATCTCTTATTTTATCAATGGCACTAACTGCCGTGTTAATAGCCGTGTCAAAACCGATGGTATAATCCGTTCCATATAAATCGTTGTCAATAGTGCCTGGTACGCCAAGAACTGAAAATTGATGTTCCTCATAGAAGATTTTGGAACCAGTAAACGTTCCATCTCCACCTATTGCTACTAAGGCATCAATGTTATTTTTTTTAAGTTGCTCCAATGCTTTTACTCTGCCTTCAACAGTTTTAAACTGCTCACTACGCGCAGATTTTAAAATAGTGCCGCCCCGTTGAATAATGTTTCCTACAGAACGGGCATCCAAATCTTTAATTTCACCATCAATCATCCCTTCGTAACCGCGCATAATGCCCGCTACTTGTAAGCCCGAATGTATTGCACTTCTAACTACCGACCGCAAAGCTGCATTCATACCTGGTGCATCACCACCTGAGGTAAAAACACCAATTTTTTGTATTGCCATATTGTTAATACAATAAGTTTTATCTTAAAAATGTGAAATTGTAAGTATTTTATAAGAAATTCAACCTTTTAAATAAAAATATTTAAATCAATAGAATTTTAAATGATGCTTTTAATGGCTTTAGCCACTATCGATTGGATTATCCTAATTGCTTTCTTGATGATTATTGTCGTGATTGGCTTATCCTTTACCTCAAAATCAAGTGGTAATATCACCAATTTTTTTCTTGGTGGTAGAAACTTGCCCTGGTATATTGCCGGTGTTTCCATGGTTGCCACCACCTTTGCGGCTGATACGCCATTGGCGGTAACTGAGCTGGTTTACAAAAACGGGATATCAGGTAACTGGCTTTGGTGGAATATGTTAGCCGGCGGTTTATTAACCACTTTCTTTTTTTCGCATTTATGGAGAAGATCGGGCGTGCTAACCGAAGTAGAATTAATTGAGTTACGTTATGCCGGCAAACCGGCAGCTTTTTTAAGAGGCTTAAAGTCACTATACCTCGGAGTATTTATGAATTGTTTGGTGATTGGCTTTGTAAATTTAGCATTAGTTACTTTGTTAGATGGTTTTTTTGATTTAGGTACATTTACAGGTTTTAATATTGATTGGATAAATTTTAAAATAATTTCGGTAGAGTGGAGCAATGCTTATTTAATAACTGCCGGTATAATGTTATTGGTGGCAGTGTATGCGTCTTTGTCGGGTTTGCTGGGTGTAGCTATTACTGACTTTATTCAATTTATATTAGCAATGACTGGCAGTATTATTTTGGCAGTGTTGGTTTTAAATTCAGAACAAATTGGGGGCATTGCCAATTTAAAAAGTAATTTACCCGATTGGAGTTTAAATTATTTCCCTTCTATCAGTGATGTTGGCGATGGCTCGGCTTTGGCAATTGGTTTGGGCAGTTTTTTGGCAATGGCAGGTATGCAATGGTGGGCTTGTTGGTATCCGGGTGCAGAGCCGGGCGGCGGTGGTTATATTGCACAGCGTATGATGAGTGCCCGATCAGAAAAAGATGCCGTTAATGCAACCTTGTTTTTTCAGATTGCCCATTATTGTTTGCGTCCTTGGCCCTGGATAATTGTTGCTTTATGTGCGTTGTTGCTCTATCCGCAATTAGCCGAAACCGACCCGAAAATGGGTTATGTTTTAGCCATGCGCGACTTTTTACCACCAGGCTTAAAAGGCTTAATGTTAGCCGCATTTTTTGCCGCTTATATGAGTACCATTTCTACTCAACTCAATTGGGGAGCCAGCTATGTAGTCAACGATTTTTACAAACGTTTTATTAACCCCACTGCCAGCGATAAAAAACTGGTGAGCGTTTCAAGATTAGCCACTTTAGGTATTATGTTGATTGGTTTATTGGCTACTACACAAATGAATAGTATATCCGGTGTTTGGAGTTTTATTATTGAGTGCGGTGCTGGTTTAGGCTTAGTTTTAATTTTAAGATGGCTTTGGTGGCGCGTTAATGTGTGGAGCGAAATTGCCGCAACTATTATTCCTTTTGTAGCTTATGGTTTTACCAAATTAGTTTTAGTAAAGTTCGATCCTGCTTGGGGAAAAGGCATGTTAGATGATCCACGCTCCTTCTTTTTTACCATTTCTATTACTACTATAGGCTGGATAGTCATCACTTTTTTAACTCAACCAGAACCAACCGAACATTTAAAAGCCTTCTACCAAAAAGTAAAACCTACCGGCTGGTGGAAACCTTTTGAACAAGAAACGGCTAAACAAAATTTATTGTTTACCATTATGAGTTGGTTAAGTGCCATTGTTATGGTGTATTCCATTTTATTTTTTATGGGTAAATTTATTTTTATGGAATGGACATCGGCTGGTATTTGGGCTGTTGTTGCCATTGTTGGGTTTTTAGGCTTGCGTTTTGCTTTGAGGAGGTCTAATATGTTTTTGGAGTCAGAATTGAATTAAAGATAAACATGATATTATGATTTGTAACATTAATAATTTAATTTAGTATTATATCAGCTTGAAGTTGATAGTTATTTGTAGTTATAAAAATATGAAAATTAAAATAAAAGATGGTAACATATATGCTCCACTTTTAGGAAAATGGGTCTTGTGTACTCAGGAAGAGGAATTGAAGCAAAAATTCATTTTAGAACTTGTTGAAAAATACGGCTACAGTCTAAATCAGTTGGGACAAGACATACAAATCAAACGAAGGTTTAAAGCCGATGTAGCAATATGGAAAAATGCAGACGAAAAAAATAAAAAAAAGAAGCCTTCAATTATTGTAGCAGTTGAATGTAAAGCAGAACATATCACCATTAAAAAAGAAGATTATCTAACAGGCTTAAAATTTGCCGAGGCGGTAGAAGCAGATTTTTTTATTGCTAAGAATTTGAAACAGACTAAAGTATTCCATATTCCAGAGTTTTCGTCAGAAACACCACAATTAGACTATTTAAAAGATATTCCAAAAGCTTCAATAATTAAAAGTAATTCCCAAATAAAAAAATTCATAAATGAGACTAAAAAATTCACCAGAGACGAATTCAGTAAATTATTATTTAAATGTCATAATATAATTCGGAATAACGACAAACTATCTCCCGAAGCAGCATTTGATGAAATAAGCAAAATTCTTTTTATGAAAATTTTGCACGAAAGAAATAATAATACTGAAATGTTGTTTTCAAAAGATGTTTTTTTAAGAGATGAGCAGAAATATGAAAAGACAATTAGACCAAGCCTTGAAATAAGCGCACCTCACGCTGCAAAAGATTATATGCAATATCTTTTTGATGAGACCAAAAGGGAATATCAACAGGATGAATTATTTGAAGCTACTGATCAAATAAAATTGAAAAGAATGAGCTTCGAATCAATTGTAACTGAACTTGAAAAGTTTAATTTATCAGCAACCTCTGACGATATTAAAGGGCTTGCTTTTGAAGAATTTTTAGGTAAAACTTTTAGAGGAGAGTTAGGGCAATTTTTTACACCACGTACCCTTGTAGATTATATGGTTGAAGTGCTGGATCCTCAGGAAAACGAATTAATATGCGACCCATGTTGCGGTAGCGGGGGATTTTTAATTAAGGTTTTTGACTATATAAGAGAAAAAATTGAACTTTCTATTAAAAAAGAAAAAACAAAAGTCAGAAAAATAATAAGAGGTAAGACTTTTGATAAAAAAACTTCGGATGAGCAAAATAAAATTAAACAAAAAGAAAATAAATTATTTATACAATTAGATAAAGAATTTGATTTACAAAACAAAAAAGGAAGATTATATAACTTATCTCACAAATGCATTTATGGTACGGATGCAAATCCTCGAATGGCACGTACTGCAAAGATGAATATGATTATGCACGGCGATGGTCATGGTGGTGTACATCATAATGACGGACTCTTGAATATTAATGGAATTTTTGAAGAAAGATTTGATGTAATCTTAACCAATCCCCCTTTTGGTTCTCGTATTAGCAGAAATCTTAGAGTATCATTAGCAGATATTCCTAATGAAGGTAAAATTGAAATTTACAAAAATAAATATCCACAGTATGAAGAAAAAGTGGTTAAACCTTTAAAAGAATGGATTGAGTTCACAGATACAAAAGGCAACAAGGGTAAACCAATAATTGACTTATTTGATACAGGTAAAATGGGAAGAGGGTTATCCGAAATTTTATTTATTGAACGTTGTTTAAACCTATTGAAACCTGGTGGTAGGATGGGTATTGTACTTCCTGATGGTGTATTGAGTGGTATCCAATTAGAAAAAGTAAGAGATTATGTAGAAAGTAAAGCAAAAATAATCAATATTACCTCTATACCAAAAGACGTTTTTATAGCTTCCGGTGCTAATGTGAAGCCAAGCATTATATTCTTTAAAAAATTTACTGCGGATGAAAAAAAACTATATCATAAAATTATGGAGAAAGCTACCGTAACCGCCAATGAAAAATTTCAAACAGAACTTGATGAACTAAACAACGGGTTCGAAAAGCAGAGAGATCATTTTAAATATAATAAAGACAAAGAAGGACTTAAGAAGTTGAGACAGAAATACAAGTTTGATTTAAAATTAATAAACAATCGAATTGAATCAGAAATTAAATCTTTTTTCAAAAGGGAATTTGATTACCCTATTCCGATAATAAAGGTTGAAAAAGCAGGAATTAGCAGCACTGGGGCATCGTGTGAAAATGAGCTAATAGAGGTTGCCAAAGAATTTGGGAGTTATCGAAAAGAAGTAAAACTATGGGAGTATTCAAAAGATGAAATTAGTTATCATTTAAATGGTAGTGAAAAAATAATGCGAGTAGTTGGTAATGGTAAACCACTTTCTTTTTATGGTTAGTAAAATTACATATGAACGTATTAATATTTTTCCTTTCCATACAATGTTGAATTGGAGCGTAGGATCCATACAGCAAAGTGATTTCATTTTTCAAAAAGGTATTCCGTTAGAAAGTATAGGAAACTTAATTCAAAGAGTTAAAGAAAAAACGCAAATAAAAAGTGATGTTTTATATAAGAGAGTAACTATAAGGTTATACAATAAAGGAGTTATCCAAAGGGATGAAGTTTTAGGTAAAGATATAGGAACAAAAACACAATATTATGTTAGATCTGGGCAGTTCATTATGTCTAAAATTGATGCAAGAAATGGAGCTTTCGGAATCATCCCTACGGATTTAGAAGGAGCAGTAGTTACGCAAGATTTTTTAGCATTTGATATTAATTTAGATAAAATACTTCCCTATTTTTTTACACTGCTAACTAACTTAAGTAGTTTCAGAGAACTATGTCAATTAGCTAGTTCTGGAACAACAGGCAGGCAAAGAATAAATCTACTGACTTTTCTGAATTTTAAAATTCCGCTTCCTCCTCTGGAAGAACAGAAAGTATTGGTTAAGTCATATTTAAGAAAATTAAACTTGGTAGAAAAAATATACAAAGAAGTAGAACAAATAAAAGTAGATATTAAAAATTATACGAAATCCCTATTAGGAATAAAAAGAGATGTAAATAGTTTTGAAAAAAAAATATTTCAATTAATTGATTTTAATTCAATTTACAATTGGGGGGTTGATAATTTAACCAATTCAATAAGCTATATTTCTTATAAATTTGATATAATGAACTTTGAAAATAACCCGCATTTATATATTGAGACATTTAGGGGTAAAAGTCCCAAGTATGATTCTGAAGGCACAAAATTTATTCTTAATCAAAAATGTAATCGTTGGAATAAAATTGATTTCAGATTTGCTAAGAAAGTTAATGATAATTGGTATAATAATATAAATAAAAAATATCTTACAAAAGTTGGAGATGTTATTGTTAATTCTACCGGCGAAGGCACCATAGGTAGAGCTACTTACATTAAATCAGTATACAGTGGTTGGCTATATGATAGCCATATTTTACTTTTAAGGTTAAATACTGACAAAATTAATCCTGAATATTTTACATATCTGTTTAACAGTTACTTTGGGCAAAGCCAAATAGCAAATTTAAAATCTGCCAAGTCTACTAAGCAAACTGAACTTGGGATACAAAATCTATTAAAAATATCTTTTCCGATTCCTCCTATGGAAGTTCAATATGATTTGGTTTGTAGATTTCGGAAAAGTAATAATGAAATCAATAAGCTAAAAAATAAATCGACTAAACTAATTATCAGTGCTCAAGTAAATTTTGAAAAAGCTATTTTTAAAACAAAAGAAAAAAATGAAACTATTAGACTTACAAGTTAAGCAGTACAAGATTTTAAAAGATTTTTCAGTAGATTTCACAGATAACTTATCTATCATTATTGGCAAAAACGGTGCAGGTAAGACAACATTTTACGAGATAATTACCCATATTTTTAGTGCTTTGCACAGATGGGTAGCTGTTTCTAATTTCAATTTTAAACTAAAATACGAAATTAATACCCCTATCAATGCAAGTTCAAAAAGTAATTTAAGTGAAGAAGAAAAATTGGAAATCGTCATAACAGAAAATCAAGCATCAAATCATCCATTCAACATATCCATAAATGGTGAAAATCATTCCAAAACTCAAATTGAAGAAATTTTTGGAGATATATATTTCATCTTACCCAATCTAATGATTTATTATTCAGGATTTTCAAGAAGATTAGAAAATATTGGAAACGTTCATGAAAAACTTTATACTAATGAATTTAAACCCAATTCAAAAAAGCAATTAGATTTTGACAAAAAGTCTCGAATAACCAATAGAGAGCTAATTTACTTTGATGTTCGTAAACATCTTAAAATTTTATCAGCTGCCTATTTATCACTACAATTCAGTACTCAAGCAAATGATTTTCTAGAAAATTCTCTTGGTGTAAAGAAGAAGGAAAAAGGCTTTTTGGAATTACATATTAGCCGTCCTTCGTTTATAAAAACTGGAAATCCTGAAAATTTTTGGGGATTGACAGGTCAACTACTCCGACTTTTAGAACTACTGAAAAAAAACGGCAATGCAACTATAGTGGAAAAAAATATTCGTATTATTTTTAATTTAGAAGATTGGTATGCCTTGCGAGAAGAGTACGTTGAAGAAAAGGTATTATTCTATCTTTTGGATATGTTACAATCTACCAATATGTTAAATCATATAAAGATTCTGGTTACATCAATTGATAATGGAGTTGATATTGAAATCGGAGATTTAAGTGATGGACAACAACAACTGCTTATCACCAATGCTTTTTTCGAGTTGTTTGCAAATGAAGATTTATTGGTTTTAATGGATGAACCTGATGTATTTCTTCATCCATCATGGCAAGGGAAATTTATTCAACAACTTCAGGTCAGCAATTCATCACACTATATCATTTCAACGCATTCCCCATTTTTACTTTCCCATTATGAAGGCGAAGAAGTACATTTTTTTAAGAATGGTCAGGTTCAAAATACTGCAAGATATTATGGTCGAACGATAAATGAAATTCTAATTGAAATGGGTGAAGGCAATATTGAATTAAGACCAAAAGTAATTGAAGAAAAAATAGATAGATTATTTAGATTGATAGGTGAAATAGATTCAGAAGATAGCTTAGCTAGGTCAAATAAGTTTTACGAAAATTTACTTGAGGAAATTGGTGAAGGTGAAGAAGATTTATTATTACAAAGGGCAAAATCAGAATTAGATTATAAAAAATCTGAACTTAACAATACCAAGGGATTATGAGGCACATTGATAAAATGAATGATAACCAACCAAATTTTCTTTTAGAATTTCGTATGCAAAGTGAAATCAATGTTAATTATGAAGAATTGAGAAAATTGATAGATAATAGTGGAGAAAAATATTGTAGATGTGAAGGAACAAAACTAAATCCAGAAATTGGTGAGTTTCAAACCCAGCTTTTAAAGGAACAAGGGTATTTATGTGCTTACTGCAACGATAGAATTCCAGAATTCAAAAAAGTGAAAAGTAAGAAATACTGCAAAACCAAAGTAGAACATTGGCATCCTCAATCTTCAAAATTTTCAGATAATAATCAATTAGATACTGACTACCAGAATATGTTTATCTGTTGTATGGGTGGTGAGAGTAACAGTTTGGGGGATAATAATCAGGAAAATCATTATTGCGATACTGCAAAAGGTGAATCCTTTATTACTTTAGACCCAAGAGAGAGAAATCACATCAACAAATTAAAATATACTAACAACGGTCAAATCTATTGTTTTGATTATGATGATAAAGCAACGTTAAAATCTGAGTATGACAAAATTAAAAATAGTAAAGCAACCCCAATGCAATACAAGAATGGGGAAATAGGATATTTTTTAAAAGCCGAATATTTAACCGAAGAGGAGTTAAATATTGCTATCCAATACGATATAGAATTTACTTTAAATCTTAATACAACCAAGCTTAAAAATCAAAGAGCTGCAAAGTGGAAGGATATTGAAAGTGAAGTATCATACAAGTTTAACAAACCACACTTTTTAAGTGAACAAAAAAAGCAATTTATAGATTCTAAAACGCAATTCTTTGATGTGCCTAATCAGGAAGGGAAATATGAACCGATGTGTATGGTTAAAATATTTTATTTGCGCCGAAGAAAGAAGAATTTGAATTAACCATTTTTATACCAAAATTCAATAATTCAATCAACTATGGCTTACAGTGATTTTACTTTAGATATAATAGGAGAAAAACTGAATGTAGACAATAGAAGGACAAGTATATTAACGGAATTTAAACCTGTCCTGCCAAGCAACAACTTAGTCAATGAACTTAAGGAAGTGGAAGAACTGCCTATACGAAGTGAAAAAGCTAAATCTGAATGGATTGTGGTACCCATCTTAAAAGAACTCAGAAAAAGAAATGATAAATTTTTCAAATGAACTTAAGGAAGTGGAAGAACTGCCTATACGAAGTGAAAAAGCTAAATCTGAATGGATTGTGGTACCCATCTTAAAAGAACTTAGAAAAAGAAATGATAAATTTTTCACGATCTATTCCGGTGATGTACTAATTGCAGATGAAGAAAAGGGACTTAAAGGTGAATGTGATTTCATTCTTGCAAAAGACATTGGTACTTTTGATATCAACTTTCCGATTATACAAATTGTTGAGGCAAAAAAAAATGATGTTGAGTTAGGTGTGCCACAATGTGCTGCTCAATTAATTGGAGCAAAAGTGTACAATGAAAAAAAAGATGTTCATTTAGATAAAGTATACGGTTGCGTGACCACAGGCAATGAATGGCTATTTATGGTTTTAGAAGAAAACTTCTTAAAAATAAATACAAAAGTTTATTTTCTAAGTGAAATTGAAAATGTATTAGGTATTTTTCAATGGATTATTGAGTATTATATTAAAGAGTTAAGCTAATCGATTTTGGTAAATTATTAATAATAAAAGGGTTCAGCACATTCCAAAATACAAATTTCTTTCGCTTCAAAAAAAACGTATATTCGCACACAGCAATTAAGAATAAAAACATAGTCGTTAATTATTAACTAAAGCATGAGACTTCAAACAATTTTTACCATTAGCATCCTATTTTTTTGTCTTCAATTAACAATGGCACAAACCGGCGATGTTCGGGGTTTTGTTTACGATAAATCAGATGGCGAACCTATTATTTATGGGAGTGTGTATTTAGAAGGCACCACTACTGGGGCATCAACCGATGTCAACGGTTTTTTCTCTATCAACAAAGTTCAAGCGGGAGATTATACCTTAATCAGCACCTACTTAGGTTATGATACTGCCCGGTTAGCAATTACCATACAACCCAATAAAATTTTAAACGAACAATTATATTTAAGTCCGGCAGCGAGAACTTTAGGGGTAGTTGAAATTTCAGCGGAGAAAGAAGAAGCTAAAACCGAAGTAAAAACCTCCGTTATAAAAATTACACCCAAGCAAATAGAAAGCATACCAAGTGTTGGAGGGGAGGCTGATGTAGTTCAATATTTGCAAATTGTGCCAGGAGTAATATTTACCGGCGACCAAGGCGGTCAGTTGTATATTAGGGGTGGCTCGGCTATACAAACCAAGGTAATGTTAGATGGCATCACGGTTTATAATCCCTTTCATTCCATTGGTTTCTTTTCGGTATTTGAAACTGATTTAATTAGAAATGTTGAAGTAATGACGGGAGGTTTTGATGCTGAATATGGTGGCAGAATTTCGGCAGTAATTGATATTGCCACCAAAGACGGTAACAAAAAACGGCTAGCCGGCAAAGTGAGTGCCAGCCCCTTTTTGGCAAAGCTTACCTTAGAAGGTCCCATAAAAAAATTAGAGGAAGAAAACAGTGGAAGCAGCATCTCTTATCTGCTCACTTCTAAATATTCTTATTTAAATGAATCTTCTAAAATTTTATATAACTACATTGATGAAGATGGTTTACCTTATCGTTTCAGAGATATTTACGGTAAAATATCATTAAATACCAACAACGGTAGCAAGCTCAATTTATTCGGCTATAATTATACCGATGATGTTCGCTTTGCCGGTATTTCTGATTTTGGATGGAATGCATTTGGTTTAGGTGGTAGTTTTGTAATTGTTCCAAGTCAGTCTAAAACCATTATGGATGGAACGTTTGCTTTTTCTGATTACAAATTAGAACTGACCGAAGGAGAAGAAAAAAGCGGTGAACGCTTTAGCGATATTGGTGGCTTTGAAGCCAAGTTGAACTTTACGTATTTTTTGCAAAACAGTCAGCAAATTAAATATGGAATAACCGTTGGTGGCTTTAGCACAAATTTTAAATTTTTCAATTTGTTTAATGAAAAGTTTGAGCAAACGAATTATACCACCGAAATGTCTGCCTATTTTAAATACCGTGCCATTTTTGGCACTAAGTTAGTATTGGAACCCAGCATCCGGTTAAGTTTATATCCTTCATTGGGTGCGGTGCAGCCTGAACCTCGTATTGGTTTAAAATATAACATTAGCGATAGAATACGGTTTAAAGCAGCTGCCGGTATTTATACACAAAACTTCATCAGCACAAAATCAGACAGAGATGTGGTGAATTTATTTACTGGTTTTATTTCTGGTCCCGATGATCGATTAACCTTGCCTAATGGCAATGAAGCAAGTGATAATATACAACAAGCCACTCATTTGGTAACTGGTTTTGAATTTGATTTAGCTAAAAATATTAGTTTAAATGTAGAAGGTTATTACAAAAAATTTAATCAATTGATTAACTTAAACAGAGAGAAACAATTTCCTGCTGATTCTGATTATATTTTAGAGGAAGGGGATGCTTATGGCATCGATTTTTTGGCTAAATATGAATATAAACGATGGTTTGTTTGGGGCGTTTACTCGTTGGCTTATACCGATCGATTTGATGGTAGAACCCCAAGCCCTGAAAACCCGGTTCGTTATAACCCACATTACGACCGGCGACATAATATGAACTTTACCGGATCGTACAAAATGGGTAACAATATGGATTGGGAAGTAAGCCTTCGATGGAATTTAGGAACCGGTTTCCCCTTTACCAAAACACAGGGGTTTTACGAAATATTGACTTTAAATGATGGTATTTTTTCTGATGTCTTAACTCAAAATGGCAACCTTGGTATTCTGTTTGATGAAAACATTAATACAGGTCGTTTACCAGATTATCATCGTTTAGATGCCAGTTTGAAAAAGAATTTTGCTATTGGTGAAAATGCCAATCTCGAAGCTATTTTTAGTGTAACTAATGTTTACGATAGAGCTAACATTTTTTACTTTGATAGAATTACCAATGAACGAGTAGATCAATTGCCTATTCTACCAAGTATTGGTGTTTCATTTTCGTTTTAGTAGTGAGCACAAATTAAATTTATAGCTGTACTGATTGTTCGACAAGTTTATTAAAGTGTTTGAAATTTTCTTGTTTTGGATTGTTATTGTTTTTTAATCAACGAAGAACCGAAGTTTATAAGCTAGCTCCGATTTACAAGCCAACAGTACTAAAACGCTTTTGGTAGATTACCTCCAAGTGTTGTTTTTCAAATGTAAAAATTCGTCATTCAAAATTGGGTGTTTGGTTTTTGATATTCGAAATTTATTGGATGTTTATATTAATGAATAACGAAAATCGATTAACGAATATTGATTGTTGAATAATTTATGATACTTTCCTGTTTTAGACAGCGCTCATTTTTTTCTTTCTACGAAGCACTGAAGTTTGCAAACTAGCCCCGATTGCAGCGGTTATGCTATTTTGCCGCGCAGCATATGCAGCAAAGCAATAGCATTTGAGCGGAAAGCGGGACATATGTTATTGTAATGTTAGCAAGTTTCGCTTCAAAAAAAATTAAGGCAAAAGAGTTTTAGTTAGTATTACCGTCGCCGTTTCTTTCCTTTCTGTCGTTCGCGTTGCATTTGTTCACTTTGCTTTTGCAAATCTTCTAAGCGTTTTTGAAACTTCGATTTTTTACGAACCTTGGTTTTGTTGCTGGCAATTTGCGCTTTCAATTTATCTTCGTTGATGAAGAATTTTTTAATGACAAATTGCTGCAAATATGTAATTAGGTTAGATAAGAAAAAATAATAAGTTAAACCGGCTGCAAAACTGTTGAAGATACCCAAAAACATAATCGGCATAAAATTTTGCATAATTTTCATTTGCGCTGCCATCGCTTCATTAGTAGAAGGCGTCATTTGGCTATTTACACGCATATATAAAAAGCTGGACAAAGCCATTAAAATGGTAAACAAACTAACGTGGTCTCCATACAGCGGAATATTGAAGGGTAACTCTAAAATGGAATCATAAGTAGACAAATCATCTGCCCATAAAAATGGTTGTTGCCGCAACTCAATAGATGCCGGAAAAAAGCGGTACATCGCAAAGAGGATGGGCATTTGTAAGATGGTTGGTAAACATCCACCTGCTGGATTTACGCCTGCCTTTCGATACAATTGCATCGTTTCCATTTGGGCTTTCTGCTTATCTTTATCTTTGTATTTGGCGTTAATGGCAGCAATATCGGGTTTCAGCACATTCATTTTAGCCGCCGATTGATAGGTTTTATAAGTAAGCGGAAACAATAAGGCTTTAATCATTAGGGTAAGAATTAAAATAATAATTCCGTAGCTCGTAATATATTTATTCAAAAAATTGAAAAGCGGAATAATCATCCACTGATTGAACCACCGGAAAATTGAACCGCCTAGAGGTATCATATCTTGCATGCCCAAATCGTAACTCTTCAAAATTGAAAAGTCGTTGGGTCCGTAATACATTTGCATTGGGAAATTTAATTGCGATTCTTGCCGGTAGGGGATGGTTAAGTCAGCGTGTGCATATTTTAGGGTATCTACAATCTCTTCATTTTCTGGTACTACAACCTCTAATTTACCACCGGTAAAATTATCTTTAGCTATAAGGGTTTGGTTAAAAAATTGCTGCTTAAAACCAACCCATTTTAAATTACTTTGTAGTGTTTCATCATCAGTTTTGTTACAATCGCAATACTCCACTTCGTCTTCACTGTCTTTATAAAAAACAGAAGTCATATACATTTCGCCATAACCATCTCGCAATTTTTCTTGCTTACGTAACAAGGCTTTCCACTTTAAATTGATGTAGCTGTTGTTTGATGGAATAATATTATCCATACCCACAAACTGCACATCATAATCCATCATATATTCGCCATCTCGTAAGGTGTATTTTTGTAAGATGTAACTCTCCTCATCTGCATGGGCTTTGTAGGTAATTGAATTGGCGGTTTGTTCATCTACCTTAAAAAATAAATTATTGGTTTTTACCAGATAGTTATTTACAAAAAATTCATAGCCAAACTCATCATATTCGCTATCTAATAAAACGAGGGGTTTTTTATCATAGGTTTTAAAATTTTTCAGTTCTACTTTATCAACTCGTCCACCTATATTGCTAAAATCAATTTTGATTAAATCGTTTTCTAAGGCATGTTGTTGAACCGTTCCGCTACTTGCTTCCTTAAAAAAAGTGCCGTAGTTATTTTGAGCAACTTCATTGTTAGTTCCTTCAACATTACCATTAGTAGAAGCCACACCATCGTTTTGATTGACGTTAGAATTATCATTGGAGCTTACCGAAGGAGCCGTATTATTCTTTTTAAGCAAAGCAATACTGTCTTGCTTCTGGCGAGCCGCTTCAATTTGCTCTTCAGTGGGCATTGTATACCAAAAATACACTAATGATAGTAAACATATTAGTATAAAACCCGTTAACGAATTTCTATCCATTGATTATATTAAAATGAAAGTAAATCGGCTGTTATAATGCCGTTACACACTTGCATAAACAATTAAATTGCAAAAAAGTGCCGCAAAAGTACGGATTCGCTTCTTTAAATGCGAATATGGTTCTATTATTTTCTCCACTCCCACGGTGGAATTGGGTTTTTATCCTTCCACAAGCCTTTGTTGTGTTTGCGGGCAAGCCTTTCTAAATCGGCATAGCTTGAATCAGAAGAATATCGTTTAAAATGCCAAGCATAGCCTTTTTCAACCAACAGTTTGTTTATGTTTTGTTTGTTTAAAAACAAGGTGCCAATTATTCGTCCATACCGGTCTGTAGTATTTTCGTATTGTAAGGTTACTTCTTTTTTATAAATACGGTTTCTTAAATACTGCCAACTTTCTGAGCTGTAAGGCTGACGTCTTTCGGGCGCATCAATATGTTGTAAACGAATTTTCAAGGTGTCTTTGCCATCATAAAAATCTACCGAATCTCCATCGCTTACTTTTGTTATTATACCTTTTTTGACGTTGGTTTTTGAGTTTGAATGATTTGGATTACAACTTATTGAACCTGAGAGAATAACCAACAAGAGCACTAAAAGCTTAATATCCATATCAAAATTTTTTAATTACGGAAATTACAAAAACTACTTCCAATCTGCCAAATCTCTATCTAACAATACCTCCAACTTTTCAATATCTGGTAGAAACCAATCTTTCAATTCATTTCTTAATGAAGCTGACATTTCTGGTTGTTCAGTTGTTTTGGCATTTAGTTTCCATAATTTGTCTTGTAAAGCCAATCGCCATTTTCTGTTGGGTATGATAAATTTCACCATTTGTATCCATTTTTTTGAGCGATTTCTAAGCAAAGTTGTAAATGCCTTATTTCGGGCAATTTTATGTTTGTTTTGGATGCGATAGTCAATTTTCACATCTTCATTAAGTTGCAAAAAGTGTAAAACCTTTTTAAAACATTGTTCAATATCATTTTTTAAATCAGATAAAAAAATACAATGAACCTTTGGCTTACCAAACACTTCAATATAACGGTTAACTTGCTCATAATATAAACCAACTTGACGGTATTGCAAGGCTTGCAATGGGCAGCCAATGTTTGGTGGAATTAGTTTGCCTTTTAACCGTGTAGTTTCTGCCTTTAAAGCTGCTTCAAATGAGTTGATATCTTCATTGCCATTGTAACATTGTTCAGCATGTAAGCTGTAAATCATATCTGTTGGATTACGCAGCATAACAATAATCTTTGCCTCCGGGTTCATTTGTTTAATTTCTTCAGCAGCACGTTTTGAGTATAAATACCAAACAGAAGCCTCACCAATGAGTTGGGTAGCTAAAGCATCTTTAAAAAAAGATAAATAATAAGTTAATGGTGTAGGTGCATCTACATAAGTAAAATCTTGACCAAAAAAATGCAATTCTTTAGCAGCCATATAAACTTGTGGATGCTGGTGCAAATAATAATGTAAGGAAGTAGTACCACACTTTGGTGCCCCTACAATAAAAAAATCGGGTTGGTTTGCGCCATTAATTACCGCCATTATCGCATTTTACTAAGGTTAAATACAGAAGCGTTAATCCCAACTTTTTGTTTTACTATTACCCACAAAATTACATTACATATAACAATAGAAATGCCAGATGCTACAGCCGCCCCTATCATTCCAAAATAAGGAACTAAGCTCAAATTTAAGCCTATATTAAAAACCAGACTGACTAAAATGCCATAAATTACTTCTTTTTCATAACCTGTCATATTTAAAATATTGCCTACTGAACCTGCTCCAACATTTACAATTTGAACAAATGTAAAAATGATTAAAACCGGATATCCAGCTTCAAATGATTTACCATACAACTTTAGCACTATGGGACCAAGTATAATTAAAAATAGGGCAATGGGCAAAGTAGCCAAAAAAGCTATTTTGATGGACCGTTGCACCAACATCTCTAATTTTTTAATTTGTTTATTGGCGTATAATCTGGCAATTTCTGGTGCGATAACCAAATTTACTGTTAATAATATAATACCCATTAAAGAAGATATTTTGATGGCAATATCGTAATAAGCGAGTTCTGCTTCACTGCAATAATTTTCTAATACTAATATATCAAAACGGCTGTTTAAACTGGCAATTATCCCCTGAAAGAAGAACAGAAAAGCGACTTTAGTCCAGGTATTGTTATAGTTAATTTGGGTTGGTTTTTTGAGTATCCATGCTTCATCTTTTCTTAAAAAAAACAAGGAACTGATGAACACCAAAATGAGCGCAATTAAGAGCGCAGCAAGTATGATACCTACATTAAAAGAATCAAAGCAAACAGCAAAAACACCAATAAGTGCTATATAAAATGTAGGCAACAACACTTTTAAGGGTAGTTGACTATCTACAATATGTTTAGCTCCCCTTAAAATGCCCGATAAAAGCAACGATAAGGTCCAGAAGGGTAATGCAACTAAGGCAAACTTAAAAGCTAATTGATTATGTGCTCCAATTTTTCCGGTTATGCTCAAACCAAGCCAACCTAAAATAGCAACTAGTAGCGAACTTAATAATACCCACCATAAGGTATGTTGCCAATAATGTTTGATGCCTTCCAAATTGTTGCTGGTTTTGAGTTTTGGAATTTCTCTAACTGCTAAAGTATGAAAACCGAAAAGGGATAAAACACAAAATATATTGAGCCACGCCATTATATAAGTATACCTGCCGTACACAGTATCGCCTGCAAGATTAGCGACAACAATGCTATTTAAAAAAGTTAGCCCAACATTATACACTAATATTATAAACCCCGCAGAAGACCCTTTAACCAAATATTGGACTAGGCTACTTTCTTTATTTAAACCGAGAATTTTGTAAAGTTGATTGAACAAATTAGTTAGTATGATTGGTGGTATAAATACTACTTTTTCTTGAAATGAAATTGCATTTTATCATCGAATATGCCTTTTAAAATCTATTGACAAGTGCAGTATTCTAAGTATTTCAATAGTTGTGATATCAATAACATCTTGTCCGGCTCCAAGCGTAATGACGATATTCATTCACTATTTTGTTGTGTAGCTCTGCGCTTTGCTACTACTTCATTAAATATTTCTTTGGGCGTTTGGGTAGAAATACGACCTGTTTCGATATCATCAATTCCCTTTTGTATTTCGCACAGTAGAACTTGTTTTTTCTCATCACGTTCTTTTAAGAGCAAAAGCGCTTCATTGACCACCTCGCTAGAATTGCTGTAAATGCCACTGACATTCTTGTCTTTAATAAAGTTTTCTATGTCTTTATCTAATGAAATAACCATATTGTAAATATAGCAAGAATTACTTAGATTGGCAATTATCTAAAGGAACCACAATTATTTTTGTAGAACCGATCTATTTTCTCCGCATTACTAAGTTTCGGTAGTAGTATTTATTTCATAATAACTTGAATATAAATTATTTATGGAAATTGAAGCTCAATAAGGTTAAGTTAATTCAAAATATAAAATCATCCAAGTGAACCTGTTCACTTGTTGTAGTAAAGTTGCCATGCTTTTGTTGACACAATGGAACAGGTTCCATTGGAACAGCAATTATTTTACTACCGAAGCTTAAGTTCCTTCTATTGTTGAAATCATTAATGATAAATACGTTTAACTAAATTCATGACCTCTTCCACACTTAAGCCACTCATTGGATAATTTTCGGCTTCATCTTTACTTAAGTTTTTAACTGAAAAAGGTTTGAAAAAATGTTTGGCGTTTAAATATTTAGTTTTCGAAAATAAACAATACGAAGTTTTACGTAAAGGTTTTACTCTATTATAATCACTCGGTCCGAAAAGGGCAATGAGTTTTTTTTCTAAGGCGTCTGCTATGTGCATAATGCCAGAATCATGACAAATGATTAGTTGGGCATGGTATAATAGATTTTTCATCTCGTCAATAGAGGTTCTTCCGGCAGTATTAATTACCCGTTCATCCTTCTCAAAAACTTGCATAATAGGTTTGATGCTTTTTTCATAATCTCTTTCTTCTCCAACAATTACCAAAGGATGTCCATAGCTTTTTAATAAATGATGCATTAACTCAATAAATAATTCAGGAGCCCAAATTTTGGTAGGATCTGTTCCATGAGCTGCCCCCGGTTGAATAATGCAATACGATTGCTGAATCTCGTACTTCGTTAAAATATGCGTATCTTTTTTAAAGCTGATAAAAGTTTGCCGGTTGCGTTGAAAAGGTTTTTTGTAGATGGCTTCAACTAAATCTAAATTTAAATCAATTTCGTGGCGGTTAGCTTGTAATGGAACCCATATGGTTTTGCGTTGGGCTTTTCGTTTAATTTTTTTTAAAGGGTTTTCTTTTGGATGATAATGCCGTACCAATTGTTTTACAGCACTTTTTCTAAGCAACTTAGGCAAAAAATCAGGTGCGGCATCAAATGGGATGATACCATAATCGTAATTCCATTGTTGAGCAACACTTTTGTGTACGTGGGTATCTTGAGGCTTTAGTAATATTGTTTGATCGATGTAATTACTATCTTGTAAAATATTTTCAGCTTTATATGAATTGCCGGCAATTAAATCTATTTGAGCAAATGGATAAAGTGCTTTCAAAGTTCTGATCATTGGCGTTTTCATAACCATATTACCTAAACCAGTATAAGCAGAAATTAATATCTTCATAAATTATTAGCTCCAATAAAAAAGGTCTCCCAATTTGAGAGACCTTTTCATATTATTTAAAATAATCAACTTATTCTTCTTCTGTAGAGGCTTCCGGTGAGGCTGAAGTTTCCGGTGAGGCTGCAGCTTCTACTGGAGCTTCTGTTTCATTAAGCACTTCATTCTCCACTTTTTCCTCTTTTGCCGTTTCAACTTCCACAGGAGTTTCTGCTTTAACTTCTGCCGGCTTTTCAGGGGCAGGTGCGGCGGTTGAGTCAGCAGCACCTTGATCTTGCTCCATCTTCTGCTTTAACTGAGCTAAAACACCTAAGTCTCCTAAAGTTGTTTTTTCTACATTTTTATTAAGGTTTTGTACCTGACTTCTTGATTTTTTACGTTGATTGTCTCTTTCTTTACGTTCGCTTTGTTTCTCTTCATATTTTACATCATCAATAATGCGCGTATGAGAAATTACAATACGTTTGTCATCTCGGTTAAATTCAATCACCTTAAATTGCATGGTTTCATCAGCACCGGCAAGGGTTCCGTCTTCTTTCTTTAAATGACGGTTAGGCGCAAAAGCTTCTACACCATATGGTAAAGAAACAATACCACCTTTATCATCTTTTTTAATAACGGTACCATCGTGAATACTTCCAATAGGGAAAATATTTTCAAACGTATCCCACGGATCTTCCTCCACTTGTTTATGACCGAGCGACAGTTTTCGGTTATCCGAATCAATTTCAAGTACTACTACTTCTAAGTTGTCATTCACCTTAGTGTATTCGTTAGGATGGTTGAAACGCTTAGTCCACGAAAGATCAGAAATATGAATCATACCACCAATACCATCATTTAACTCAACAAACACCCCATAAGGCGTAATGTTTTTAACTAAACCGCTATGCTTGCTACCCACAGGAAATTTAGAGGCGATATCTTGCCAAGGATCGTTACTTAACTGCTTAACAGATAATGACATTTTGCGTGTTTCTCTATCAATGGTCACTACTTTGGCTTCAAACTCATCATTCAATTTAAAGTAATCTCTTGAATTGATTGGTTGATTAGACCAACTAACTTCCGAAACGTGAATTAAACCTTCAACGCCCGATTCAATTTCTAAGAATGCTCCGTAATCTTCAATGTTTACAATTTTACCTTTAACAATTGAACCTTCTTTTACAGAATCATCAAAAATATCCCACGGATGAGGTTTCAATTGCTTTAAACCAAGTGAAATCCGTTTTTTGTTGTCATCATATTCTAAAACAACTACGTTTAATTTCTGGTTTAATTCCAATACTTCATTCGGATGATTAATTCTACCCCAAGAAATATCGGTTATATATAATAATCCGTCAACGCCGCCTAAATCGATAAAAGCACCAAAGTCAGTAATATTTTTAATAATACCTTCTAATACTTGTCCTTTCTCTAAGCCGCCAATAATTTTTTGACGTTGTTCTTCTAAGTCACTTTCAATTAATGCTTTATGAGAAACTACGGCGTTTTTAATAATGTCGTTCACCTTCACTATTTTAAACTCCATGGTTTGCCCCACATAAATATCATAATCTACAATAGGTTTCACATCAATTTGCGAGCCTGGTAAAAAAGTTTCCAAACCAAAAACATCGGCAATTAAACCACCTTTTGTTTTTGATATAATGGTTCCTTCAACAATAGTATCTTCTTCGTGCGCCTTTTTAATGTTATTCCAAGCTTGAAGAAGTTTCGCCTTTTTCCGGCTTAATACTAATTGCCCTCTTTCATCTTCCTGCGATACTACATATACTTCTACTTCATCGCCGGCTTTCAGGTCTTCCATATCTCTAAATTCAGAGCGAGATACCAATCCATCAGATTTATGCCCAATGTTTAAAACTACTTCGCTATCGCTAACAGCAACAACATTGCCTTTAATAATTTCGTCTTCGGTAATTTCTTTAAACGTTGATTCATACTCTTTAATCATCGCTGCATCATCTTCGGCAAAAGTATTTTCCCGTTTGTCGATTTCCCAATCGAAATCATCGTGAGGACCATTGTCGAAAACTGGCGAGGACGCAAAATCGGTACTAAACACACCAGTATCGGTGCTTTCTTCAACAGCGGCAGCTGTTGCAGTTTCTGTTGATGCTACTGTGGTTTCGTTGTTTATCTCCCCTGCCTCTGCTATTGCTTGCTCAGCAGGCTCATTGACCGGATTTTCTACCGGCGCCTCTACAACTTGTTGTGCATCTTCAACTACACTGTCGAGGTTTTTTTGGTTAGTTAAATCGTTTTCTGTCAAAATTGTGTCTGTTTTTGTTAAAAATTTAAATTAAAAAATGGATACAAAGGTACGGTTTTGTCATCTTCTTTTCAGATTTTACGAAGGTTTTATTTTATGAAAATATCCTTTTTCGGGGTTTTAGGGAACTTTTTTGACGGTTACGCAAAAATTGACCTTGTGTTTGTGCTGAATTTGATTAAAACCTAATATTTTCCGGTTATTGATTACTCTTTTACGGCAACCTGAATGTCATTAAAAATCGATGCTTTATTTCATTTCTTTTTCTTTAAGAGCCTTAATTGTTTTCTTAGTAATGCGGAGAAAAAAAATCTACTTTTTAAGTCAAAGTCATTTTTTGATAGACGTGGCGAAAAACGTAGGCATAGTGGGCTAAGACGAGGCTTTTCAACGAAGTATATCGAAAAATGGCAAAGTCAGAAATATAGATTTATTTTTGTAGCATTACTTACATAAAAAATGATGTTCATATCATTTTGGATTTAAGACAAAAAGAAATCATACCCAAAATAAACATGCGTTTGTAAATCTATTTAATTTCAGTTATATTTAGATTTGATAAGTAATATAAATTGTAATGACGGCACAACGCATCAAAAAATTAACAGTAGAAGAATATGTAAAGTTAGAACGCACTACTGATACTAAATATGAATATCACAATGGGGAAGTATTTGCCATGGCAGGGGGTACATTTAACCATAGTGTTTTATGTGGAAATATACACGTTCAATTAACTAACCAAATAAAAGCAGTTAATAAAAATTGTTACACCTTTAACAGCGAAATGAAATTGAATCTGGATGACTACAATAGTTACGTATATCCTGATGCTATGGTAGTTTGCGGCGATTTCAAGCAGCCTGTCGATTTTGAAGATGCCATTACCAACCCCATTTTAATTGTTGAAGTATTGTCGGACAGCACCGAATCTTACGATAGAGGAGAAAAATTTCAAAAATATCAAAGCATACAAAGTTTTTCTGAATATGTATTAATTGCTCAAAACCAACCGAAAGTAGAAGTGTTTTACAGAGCGGAAAATACCAATAACTGGCAAATTAATTATTATGAAGGCTTGGATAACATAGTTCATTTACAATCCCTCCAAATTGATATTGATATGAAAGCTTTGTACGAAAGAGTGGTTTTTAAAGAAGATTCCAAAAAAAATAAATAAGCAGATATGACGGCACAACGCATCAAAAAATTAACGGTTGAAGAATATGTGGAGTTAGAACGAACTACAGGAATTAAACACGAGTATCATAATGGGGAAGTATTTGCCATGGCAGGGGGTACATTTAACCATAGTATATTATGCGGTCGAATATTTGGTGAATTGCGTGATAGACTTCTTTCTATAAATAAAGACTGCGAGGCGTTTACGAGCGAAATGAAATTGAATCTGGATGACTACAATAGTTACGTATATCCTGATGCTATGGTAGTTTGCGGCGATTTCAAACAGCCTGTCGATTTTGAAGATGCCATTACCAACCCCATTTTAATTGTTGAAGTATTGTCGGATAGCACCGAATCTTACGATAGAGGAGAAAAATTTCAAAAATACCAAAGCATACAAAGTTTTACTGAATATGTATTGATAGCTCAAAACCAACCCAAAGTAGAAGTGTTTTACAGAGCGGAAAATATCAATAACTGGCAAATTAATTATTATGAAGGTTTGGATAAAATAGTTCATTTACAATCGCTACAAATTGATATTGAGATGAAAGCCATTTACGAAAGAGTAGTTTTTAAAACATATTCTGATAAAATAAATATATAGTTATGACGGCACAGCGCATCAAAAAATTAACAGTAGAAGAATATGTAGCCTTAGAACAAAGTACCGGAATTAAACACGAGTACCATAATGGGGAAGTGTTTGCTATGTCGGGTGGAACGTTTAATCATAGTATATTATGTTCTCGAATACATATTCAATTAAATAAACAGTTGGAACTAAACAAAAAAAAGTGCGAAACCTTAACCAGCGAGATGAAGCTACATATTGAAGCATTTGACAAATGTTTTTATCCGGATGCTATGGTGGTTTGTGGTGATTTTAAGCGTCCCGAAAACTTTAAAGACGCTATTATCAATCCGCTTGTAATTGTTGAGGTGCTTTCGGCAAAAACTGCCAATTACGACAGGGGAGATAAATTTGCTAAATACCGTAGCATTGATAGTTTTAGAGAATATATATTGATTGAACAAGATAAACCTTCGGTAGAGATATACTACCGGAAAGATGCAAATAACCTATGGCAAATTAATTATTATGAAGGCTTGGACAAAACCTTTCATTTACAATCGCTACAAATTGATATTGCAATGAAAGCCCTGTACGAAAGAGTGGTTTTTAAAATGGAGGATAAAAAATAATTCAATTGATATGACGGCACAACGCATTAAAAAATTAACGGTAGATGAATATGTTGCCTAATAACGAGCATTCAATACCAAGTACGAATATCATAATGGGCTAAAGTACACGAGGAGAAAACGACATTAACCTTTGGGGTGTTTACGAAACTTATTAAATTCGGATGCATGATTAAATGAATGGATATTAAATGAAAACATTCGAAAAACAAGTTTCATTTAAACAGGAAAAGTTGATGATTAGGTTGAAATGGAACCGGTTTAAAAAGATTCAAACTTAGCAAACTCCCCAGAAATAATATCTTTAAAAGCAGCAATTAACGTATCATCATCATTTAATGAGGCGGCTCTCACCAACTTCATCCCATTTTTTTTGGCAATGTCGCCGGCTTCAATATCTATATCAAAAATCACTTCCAAATGATCACAAATAAAACCAATAGGGTAACTCACAATGTTGTTTTCTCCTTTTTGATGTAAGTCTTCCATTACTTTACAAATATCTGGTCCTAACCATGGTTCGGGAGTTCTGCCTTCGCTTTGAAATGCCCACATCCATTTTTTATGGTTCAATTTTTCGGCGATCAGTTTACTGGTTTCCTGCAACTGACTTTCATAAGGATCGTTCCATTCCCTAATTCTCACCGGTAAACTATGTGCACTCAAAATCATCATCACTTCATTGCGTTCTTCTGGTGAAAATTGTTGAAAAGCAACTTCTATTTTTTTGGCGCAAGCTTCAATAAATTTTGGGTGGGTATGCCAACTTTCTACCCGGTTAATGTTCACTTTCCATGCTGGATGTTCTTCTAAATATTTATCTACAATGCCATAATATTTACCAATACTCATTTTGGAGTAATGAGGTGCCATTACAATGGCTACCGCTTCTTCAATACCATCGGCATGCATCGCTGCCAAGGCTTCTGGTATCCAAGGTTCCCAATGGCGCATACCAATGTAGGTTTTATAAACACCTTCAAAAGCTTGCTCAATTCCGTTTGCCTGATCAGTGGTAATACGAAGTAAAGGGGAGCTTCCTCCAATCATCGCGTAACGTTCTGTTAGTTCATCCAACAACTCTTTGCTTGGTGGTCTTCCTCTTCTTATGTCTGTATAAAAAGGTTCTATATCTTCAGGTTTGTTGGGTCCGCCATAAGCCAGTACTAAAATGCCTCTTTTCATAGGGCAAAGGTATTCATTTGAGCTTAAGAATTTTTGTAATTAATAGAAAATTATTTTCATATTCCGTTAACACAACAAACTTAATTGGCAATAAAACAACTATTTATTAAAAACGTTATAGCCTAATAGTTAGTAATGTTCATACTGCCCATTCAAATTCCGGTTTATCTAATATATCCCGGCGAATTCAAAAGAGATGTCTTAAATTCTAAACCAATAAATGATTGAATAACGGATTATAACACATCCTCACAAAGCCTTTTAATTGTTACAAAGTACCTCTAAGTGCTTGTTCCCGTTCAATAGCTTCAAACAAAGCCTTAAAGTTACCCTTACCAAAAGATTTGGCTCCACGTCGTTGTATAATTTCATAAAAAACCGTTGGGCGGTCTTGCACCGGTTTGGTAAAAATTTGAAGCAGGTAACCTTCATCATCCCGGTCAACCAAAATATTTAAATCTTTTAAAGGTTGAATATCTTCTTCAATTTCACCTACGCGATCTAATAAATCATCGTAGTAAGTATCCGGTACATACAAAAACTCAATACCGCGTTTACGAAGTTCGCCAACCGTTTCAATAATATCGTGTGTAGCAATCGCAATATGTTGCACGCCACCGGTTTTGTAAAAATCTAAATACTCTTCAATTTGCGATTTCTTTTTCCCTGCAGCAGGCTCGTTAATCGGAAATTTGATATAGCCATTTCCGTTAGAAACTACCTTCGACATCAATGCCGTATATTCTGTTGAAATATCCTTATCATCAAACGTAATCAACAATTTAAATCCCATCACCTCTTCGTAAAACTTCACCCAAATATCCATTTCACCCAGCTCCACATTACCTACCGCATGGTCTACATATTGCAAACCAATGGGTTTCGCCTCAATACCTTTTTTAGCTTGAAAGCCCGGCATAAAAACACCAGTATAGTTTGTGCGCTCTATAAATTTATGAATAGTTTCACCATAAGTATGAATGGCAGAAAAGGTTACTGAGCCAAAATCATCACTAATGGTAGTGGGTTCTACAGCAGGCTTCGCGCCTCTTTCAACGGTCTGTTTAAACGATTGAGTAGCATCATCTACCCATAAAGCAATTACCTTTACCCCATCTCCATGCAATACATGGTGTTGACTAACTTCATGGTCAGGCTGCAAACCAGAAGTCAATACAAAACGCACTTTGTTTTGCTGTAACACATAACTTACCCTATCTTTTAAACCGGTTTCCGGACCAGCATAAGCAACCAACTCAAAGCCAAAGGCCGCCTGATAATAATAAGCAGATTGCTTAGCATTACCAACCCAAAACTCAATATGATCAGTACCTTTTAAAGGCAAAAAATCTTGCTGTATATCTTCTATCGGTTTTACTAAATCAATAGTTTCCATAGTTAAATTTCTTTTTCGATTTTAATAAACGATACAAAATTAAATAAAGAAAAGCACAAAAAGGATATTTTATAAAAAAGACCGATTGAAATCAACCGGCCTAATGGAAAAGTGGAAAGCTCGTTGAGCTTTTTTTAGTTAAATGGGGCTTCATTGGGTGTTATTTGGGTGCTTATTGGGTGTTTTAATGATGTTAAATAGTTCAGGGTCATTTAAGTTTTGAGCAAATGATAGCTTTAGGGTAAAAAAAATTGGGTGTCTTATAGTCTTGTTCTGAATTCAAGTTTAGTAGTTCATCATTTTGGATGTTGTTTAGTAAATTGGGTATTTAATAATTGAATGTTTTTTTTAGAGCCATCTACTATTCAAATGTTTTTTAGTTTTAGATGATTAATTAGCTTTGGATGTTTTGTAACTTGGGTATTTAATAATTAAGTGTTTTTTTTAGAGCCGTCAACCATTCAAATGTTTTTTAGTTTTAGATGATTAATTAGTTTTGGATGTTTTGTAATTTGGATTTTTTACCATTTAAGTGTTTGTTTATTTTTTGTTATTTAAAGTAATTTGCATTTTAGTAAATTAAAGTTTTGGGGTGAACCTTGAGCGTTGATTAATTTTTGTTTTGTTATCAATTAATTATGGTACAAATGTAGAGCAATAAACAAAGCCAGTCAATCGCAGAAATTGGTGATTTAAAAAAATAATGGTTTTCCGTGATAGGATTTGAACTTTTTAAAAACATATAGAACAACATTTTAAACCACTTAAAGTTTGTAGCATATGCAATTGAGTTACCGCATAGATAAAAAGCAACCATCACTTTTTTTATGGATAACAAGAATAGGATTAATTACAACAACTTTATGGTTTACAAATACAGCTATGGCACAAACTTTTGTACAAGACCAACTCCGATATGAAAGAGTACGGCAAGCCAAAATAGAAAAACAGGCGCTCTTAAAAAAAGAATTGGAAGCCTGCGGTCTCAGTTATCCTCCTCAGCAAATTTTTATGCGTATTTTTAAACACGAAAAAACGTTGGAATTGTGGGTTAAAGAAAACAATCAATATGAGTTGTTTAAAAATTATCCCTTTTGTTATGCCTCAGGTAAGTTAGGTCCAAAACGAAAACAGGGCGACTTACAAGTACCCGAAGGCATTTATTATATTGATCGCTTTAACCCTGCCAGCAAATTTCATTTAAGTTTAGGCATCAATTATCCAACAGCCGAAGATAAAAAGTTGGCGCATTCGAACGATGCGGGTGGCGATATTTTTATACATGGCAATTGCGTTTCCATGGGTTGTGTGGCAATCACAGATAGCTTGATCAAAGAAGTCTATTGGTTAGCCGTTTTGGCAAAATCTGCCGGACAGCAAAAAATACCCGTTCATCTTTTTCCTTTTCAACTCAATCATACCTTTAAATGGTGGCGATTCACTTTTCAATACCGGCAACACCAAACCTTTTGGGAGACTTTGCTACCTCAATTTAACTATTTTGAAAAGCATAAAATGTTAATGGAATAACTAATTTATTTTTTTTTGAAGCGAAACCATAAACAATTTAAAAACGGGCAGCCTGCTATCCGCTCAAATGCCATTGCCCACGCTGCATAATCCATGCTGCAAAATGGCATAACCGCTCCTATCAGGGCTAAACTTCCAACCTCAGCCGGCTTCATAAACGTGCTTATTTTTCTGCTACATTTTTCTTAATTTAAATCTTATTTTTATATTACATTCTATTGTAAAACACAATTATAAACATTTTAAATTAATTAGTATGAAAACCATTAATACCTATTTAACCTTTAACGGCAATTGCGAAGAAGCCTTTAATTTTTATCAATCTATTTTTGGTGGAGCATTTAGCAGTTTGATGCGTTTTGACAGTATGCCTCCATCAGATGACTTTAAAATTCCAGCAGAACAAGCTCAAAAAATTATGCACATGTCGTTACCGATGGGTGATACTGTTTTAATGGGCAGCGATACCTTTGCCGCTTTTGGTTCACCAGCACAAACCGGAAACAATTTTTCCATATCGGCAAGCACCGAAACTAAAGAAGAAGCCGACCACATTTTCAAAGCCTTATCCGAAGGAGGTAAAGTAACCATGCCTATGGCAGATAGCTTTTGGAATGCTTACTTTGGCTCACTCACCGATCAATTCGGCATCAATTGGATGATCGGTTACGATTATCCTGCGGAATAAATATTAAATTCCAAAATGCAAAATGCAAAAAATTTGGTATTCTAATTTACGAACGATCTTTTTGGAGGTATTGATTTTTGGGTATAGGGAATGAGAAAAAAATAAATTGACCATTTGACTGTACCATTTTCCGATATACTTCCTTGAAAAGCCTCGCCTTAGCCCCACTAAGCCTGCGTTTTTCAACTCGTCTATCAAAAAATGGCTTTGTCAAAGTTGGGAAATTTATTTTCTCATCATTCCTAGGGATTGAATCTCTGAGTTTATCAACTTGTTTGATACTTTACTGTTTTCGAGTGCCCTGTTTTTTGTTTCTACGAAGAACTGACGTTTCTAATCTAGCCCCGATTGCAGCGGTTATGCCATTTTGCGCAGCTTTTGTAGCGCAGGCAAATGGCATTTGAGCGGAAAGCGGGACGGGTGTTTTTTAGTGGTTTGCAGCTTCGCTTCAAAAAAAATTAATGCAAAAGGGTTCACAATTTTGTTGTTTAGGTAAACTTGTCATTGCTTCTTAACTAAATAACTCAAGTTTCGCATGTTATTTCTCGTTTATAAATATTGATTATAAACATTTAATAATAAGATTGTGCAAAAAATTTCAATTGTGCAACTGAAGGAAAAAATTAAGACAAACGTCATCCCAGAAATTTGTGTAGCCTTAACGAAACAAATTATCAGGGATCGCTCCCAAACATTACAGGCGAGATCGCTGATATTCTACTCCGCTCCACTCCGAGATACTGAATCAAGTTCAGCACAAGTTCTGCGATGACGTTTGTTCTGAAGTTTAGCATATACTTTTAAACGTGCGAAACGTGAGTAAATAATTATTCATCCGAAAGCTAAACACGTTGTAATTTATTATAATAAGGCTGTTCAGTTAATCCGGTCCATTGGCTTACTTGTTTATGATAGGCTCTATAACTATCAAATACCCTTTTAGCATCGGCATTGGTATCAACCAATTCATCTAAAGCCTCTAAGGCATATTGGCGCAGGGTTTCAATAACCGGTTGATCAAATTCCATAACCGCTACATTGGGGTCTTCTTTAATCTTTTGTATATATATAGAATTTTTAGTGTCGGCTAAGCTTTGCATTAAGGCTTGCGAACGGTAGGTAGCGCAAGCCACAATTTCTTGCAGGTCTTTGGGTAAGGCTTCCAATTGTGTTTTGTTGACAATAAATTCCAACTGTCCGGTAGTTTCGTGCCAACCCAAAGTATAATAGTATTTGGCAATTTTGTAAAAGCCCATTTTATAGTCGTGAAAGGGACCAACCCATTCTGCAGCATCAATAACACCTCGTTCTAAACTAGTATAAATTTCGGCACCGGGCAATAAAACGGCGGCACCACCGGCTTTCTCTAAGGCTTTCGCTCCAAAACCGGCAATACGCATTTTCAAACCTTTTAAATCGGCAATAGAATTAATTTTTCGGTTAAACCAACCCGCCGGTTGCATACCCGTATTGCCTCCCAAAAAAGGAATCAAATCAAAAGGTGCGTACAAATCTTTCCAAATTTGATAGCCTTCGCCTCCTAATAACCAAGCGGTAAATTGTTGCGTATTCATCCCAAAAGGAATACCCGTAAAAAATTGAGTTGCCGGTATTTTGCCTGCCCAGTAATAAGCAGTTGAACTACACATTTCTGCCGTACCACTTGAAACCGCTTCAAATGCCTCAAAGCCGGGCACCAATTCACCGGCACCAAATACTTTAATAGTTAACCTGCCGTTCGACATTGTTTCAATCCAATTAGCAACCTGAATGGCTAATTCACCAAAAATTGGAAAGTTAGGCGGCCAGGCAGTGACCATACGCCATTTGTATTTTTTGTTGCTAATGATGTTCGGTGAAGCATTACTATCTGAAGCTGAGTTGCAGCTCGAAGCGATGGAACTTGCCCCCAAGCCAGCCACCACACTTTTTTTGATAAACGTTTTCCGGTTCATAGAAATTAAAATTAGTAATTTAATTAGAGATACAAAATATCTTCTTCAATTCCTTTATTGCTAATAAAACGGCTTTTCTATTTGTTAAATTGAAGTAAAGAATGAGAAAGAATCAATTCACTTATTTAGAACCATTCTGTATTAATTACTTCGGTTGGATTTACCCAATAATTATTTTATTCTTACAAAAAAATTAACAGATGCAAAAAGCAAAAGTAGCCAGTAAAACACCCTTTGCCGTTGAGGTTGAAGCCAATAAAAATTACGCTTGGTGTTCTTGTGGAGAAAGTGAAAATCAACCCTTTTGTGATGGTAAACATAAAGGCAGCGAGTTCTCTCCTGTGTTAATTAAATTTGAGGAAGCCAAAACGGTTTATTTTTGCGGTTGTAAACAAACCAAAAATAGTTGCCTTTGCGATGGCACGCATAAAGCATTATAAATTGTTGGTTTATATTCTATATAAAAAACCAACTACATAATTAGCTAATATATTTTAAAAACACCTCAGAAAGTATATCAAAATTTTATAGTAATTATTGACAAGTTTATCTAAACCAAAAAATAGTGTATACTTTTGTATATATTTTTTTTGAAGCGATACCATTAGGCTTTTCATATAGGGCAGTCCCGCTTTCCGCTCAAATGCCATTTGCCTGCGCTACAAAAGCCATGCAAAATGGCATAACCGCTGCAATCGGGGCTAGTTTAAAAACTTCGGTTCTTCGTTGAAAGAAAAATGGACGGCACTCGAAAACTGCATTAACACTTTGTAAAACTTGTTCAATTGTTTATCTTTATATGCGATTTCAATAAATTAACTTAATAATTTTTAATATGAAAAACACATATACATCAATCCTCCTGATTTTTTTAATGGCTCTAATTTTTACCGCTTGTAAAAAAGATGAGAATAATTTTATCGGCAAGTGGAGAGCAACAAGTTTTTTAGCGGAAAACTGTGATGATAATGAAAGAAATATATTTTTACTTTTATCTGGTTTTAAATGTAACGAGGTCAATGTTGAATATTGCAATGAATTAACTTTCATATTTGATGAAGATGGCACCTTTACTCAAATGCAGAAAATCAAACGTAATGGCATATTAGAAGATAACAATTTTGTTGGAACATATATAAGGGGAGAAGATCAAATTAAAATTTGTTTTGATACTTTTTGCAGGGATATTGTTCATGAAGAAGATATGCTCACCTTTGAATATAAAAGTGAAAGTTCAGGCTGCGATATTACTTATGTTTTTAATAAAATATAAATTATCAATTTGATTAATTTGCGTAATGTGCAGGGTCTTATCTTCAACAATCCTCCAACTGTTTCGCATCAAAAAAATATTTTAATGAATTAGTAAACTTTGAAAGATTAAGCAAACCGGTGTACCACTAAGCCGCTGCGCAACTTCGGCTCAAACCAAGTACTTTTAGGTGGCATTACTTCTCCACTATCGGCAATATCAATTAATTGTTGTATACTAACCGGATGCAAGGCAATTGCCATTTTCCAATCACCGCTATTCACCCTTTTTTCTAATTCAAACAAGCCTCTAATTCCACCAACAAAATCAATACGGTCGTCAGTTCGCTGATCTTTTATACCCAATACCTTATCTAATAAATAAGTGGATAATGTACTGATGTCTAACGTATCTATTGCATCGTTTTCATTGTAAGTGTGTGGCTTTGCTTTTAAGCTATACCATTGTTGGTCCAAATACAAGCCAAAATAACGAGGTGTATTGGGTTTATAGGCTTCTGTACCTTGTTTTTCAATGTCAAAATCCGCTTCTATTGCTTCTAAAAAAGATTGGCTGCTTAATCCATTTAAATCTTTAATTAAACGGTTGTAATCTAAAATTTGCATTTCATTATCTGGAAATAAAACCGACAAAAAATAGTGATAAGGTTCTGCACCTGTGTCGTTGGGGTTTGCTTCTGCCAACAGTTTGCCCACTTTGGCACTCGAAGCTGCCCGGTGATGTCCATCAGCAATATAACTTGCCGGCACTTTGCTTTTAAACAGTTCAATCAACACTTCTATTTTTTCAGGATTATCAACACACCATAAGGTATGTATAATGCCATCTTCCGCAGTGAAATGATAAGTTGCCTGATGGTTGTTCACCCAATCTGCCACCCAAGTGCTAATTTCGGTTACGTGTTGGTAGGTTAAAAAAACCGGACCCGCATGAATACCGGATGTTTTCATATTGTTAATGCGGTCTTGCTCTTTAACCGGCCGGGTAAATTCATGCTTTTTTATTCGATTGTTAAAATAATCTGCAGTGCTGCTTAATGCTAAAATGCCGGTTTGTATATGGTCGCCCATTTGCTGACGGTATAAATAAATACTTTCCTGTTCATCTTCAAGCAACCACCCTTTTTCTGCAAAATATAAAAAATTGCTTCTAGCTTTATCATACACTTCTTGACTGTATAGCTGATCGTTATTGGGCAAATCAATTTCAGAACGGGTAATGTGTAAAAACGATTGTGGATTACCGGTAGCCATGGCTTTTGCTTCTTGCAAGTTAATTACATCATAA
Source organism: uncultured Chitinophagales bacterium (assembly GCA_938023075.1). Classification (GTDB taxonomy): domain Bacteria; phylum Bacteroidota; class Bacteroidia; order Chitinophagales; family JAHDHT01; genus CALHDG01. The sequence continues at coordinate 7,409 of CALHDG010000030.1, read as the reverse complement.
GGTACTGCAGCTACTTTTTCTACTAAGTCAGCCGGTGGCCTGTATCCTTTAAACGGTTTTATGTTGATCATAATATACTTTGCAATTTATTGAGTGGCAAAGTAAATGAACTTTAGGGAAAGAACGGATAGAAAATACAAGGATATTTATGTTTATTAACTGAATAATTCTATTGAACAAATAACTTACTTGCAGGATTTACATGTGGTTCTCTGTCTGTAAAAAAGTCTTTTACCACATCTGAATCAATGAATAGTTTAGATGTCATACTTTTTTGACAATTCTTCTGTAAGGATTTTCCTATGATCTATTTTTTCGTTGGTCTTTATTATACCTCGAAGTCTTTGTACTCGTGGAGATAGATCAGTGGGTTTGCTCTCTATTCTATTAGTAGTGATTAATTTGAAATATACTCTTTTGCGATTTCAATAACTTCCTTTTTAATCGTTAATGTTAATTTCGAATTCATAATTTAACTACAAATATAGGTGTATGTTTTTAGATTTTCAATACCTGTTGTTTTTATTCACATGGGGTTAACTTTAAATTGACTTCCATAAAAGCAAACACTTTCTCAAAATAATCCGCTCCGCCCGTTTCCCAAACTGTAGCATGATTAGCCCCTTCAATGGTGAGCAATTCTTTGTTGATACTTTTCAAATTATCAAAATTGGCTTTACCGTATTTAATATTGATTCGTTGGTCTTTATTTCCGTGAACGATTAAAACCGTTTGGTCAATTTGTTTACAGTACATAAACGGGTTAGCCTCATTTGGGTCAAAACCGGCAATTTTACCTGCTCGATTGACCAAATAATTTGTCAACTGTCGAAAGCTAAAACCCAGATAATAGTTAAAATAATCATTGACAATAGTTTTAAAATCGCAGAAGGTGCTGTCAATAAGACCAAATTGAATTCGATCATCAACCTCCATCGATTGCAAGGCAATTGCCCCGCCAAGAGATTGCCCCCAAATACCTATAGGAGCGTTTTTTAGTTGTTCATCTTCCAACATGGAATTGATTAAAGCGGTCATATCGTTCTTTTCTTTTACGCCAAATGTACAGTGACTCCTTTACTTTTACCGTGTGCTCTTAAATCTACAGCCACTGCATTAAATCCGCTATTTGCCAACTCTATTACTTAAGTAAAATTGTAATTTGATCAAAACTACAAAAGAGTATTTTTGTAAGCCATCTTACTGTTCTACAATTCAACGGTAACATTCACTTTTTCCTCTAAAACTTGAAACACTTTACATATTGATTGGCATAAGCAATTTAAGTCAATTGTTGAAAAATATATTTTATCTAAAAAAATTTAGCTGCACTAAATGATTTAATGACGAAAATTAAAATGATAAAACAAAGGTTGTAAGTAGAACGGAAAGCCAAATTTCTTCGTTAAAATTTGTTAATTCTATTTCGTCTTTCCAACAAAATAAAGAATAAATTTTTTTATTTGATATTTGGTTCGTAGCCAAATAACAATTATTTAAAATATTTTTAAATAATTAATTTTTTCTAACAGGTGTAATTTTTGTTTTTGATTATGCCACGTATTGTTAATAGATTCACTGATAATCAAAGAGTTATTTTTTTTAAGTTTGCGTCTTAAATTGCCAGCAGTCTTTTCTATTCACTTTATATATAATATATTTAATATATAATTATATAATGTGATGCTAATAATGGCTTAGGCTTCAAAACCACTTAGGCTATAAATCATTTCACAAACAATTATCCCTAATTTTCCAACAACCTTTTTATTAGATGCACAAAGCTGTAACCCGCCTTCATATTAATCGTATATTGATAGATAAATTGTTTTAATAGGAGGCAAAATCGCCTTTAATTATGAAAAATTTGAATAAATTAAGTTTGAATACTTTCAAAAAGGGGATTTTGCATGTTTTCGCAATTCTTTCTATCACAATACATTTTTTTAAATAAAATATATGTAGATATGAGAAAAAATGACTTTTTGAAAATCTTTTACAAGTTTGCTGTACTAGGTATTTTTCTGGTATGTCAAACCTTGCAAGGCTGGGCGCAATCTTGCGATTATGTAGCACCCATTCAAATACATTATCTGCCTATTGCAGAAGGTCAAATTCATGACTTTTTTACATCCGTATTTACAGGGTACGAAAATTGTCAGAAAGTTGGATTTAGTGAAATTAACCCAAATCCAAACCACCGGTCAATAGAATCTTCTCGATATATTTCTACAATAGATTACCCAATGAATGGCTATTTTTCTATTGGGGTAATTGCAACTAACACCGTAAATTATTACAACCATTGGGAAGACGGATTTGAAACAGATATTGAAAACCCAATTCAAGCCACTATAAAAATATGGAACGATGGAGATTTAACCAATGGAGTAGCACCAAGCTACCCTGTTGATTTGGCAACCCAAGGCGATGGGGTTATTCTACAATCCACATTAAAAGGTATACCAAACCCTGCCAATACGGTTGTTGATGGATGGGATAAAATTGGGCTGTCTCATACAGTTACAATAAAACATTTATACTACCCAACTAATTTGCGAGCTATGCCTTATCCCATAATTGCAGATGAGGATTACCCAATAAATTGTATTAGTCAATTTGGTCAATTTGCCATCATTAAAAATATCTCTTGATTGCCTAAATCAATTAGAACGTAATATGAAAGAAAAAAATAATTTAATAATTTTATATAAGTTTCAGTATTTAGACTTGCCTACTTTGTTACAAGCAAGTATTGAAATCTTGAAAAATAGATATAGTATGAAAAAAAATAACTATCTTTTTCGCTTTTGTCAACTTGCTATATTAGTATGGACATTTGTGCTTTGTCAGGTTTTTATAAGTAAGGCACAATGCGATCCACCCATTGAACTTTGTACCAATTTAGGGGAAGTTTTAGATATTACCCCTCCCATAGTATTAGCAAATGGTGAATGGACAGATGCTAATGGAGTGAGCCTTGGCGCAGGTGATGCAAATGGTTCAATTACCGTAACTGCAGCAGGTATTTATACCTATACAGGAGGCGATCCGAATGGATGCCCTGCTGAAACTTGTTGCCCGATTGAAGTAATAGAAATCTGCTGTGCCGATGGACCCGACAAAGATAGCGATGGGATAGCTGACGGAGACGGTGCTGGCGGTGGAGATTTAGACTCTGATAATGATGGTATTTTAGATACCGATGAAGATGGTGCTTTAGTACCCGGCGACTGTAGTACGCCCGATCTTGTTGCTTTAGCAGGGGGACCGGCAGCTAATACAACCCTTGCAGGAGTAACCATTGGTGGGGCAACTATTACCTTAACCAATACCTTTACAGGTAATGCTGGTCAAGATGAAGATATTATCAACAATAGCCAAACTACAGGCGATCTCGGTATTCGACAAGGGGTATTAGATTCGCCTGATGCTGCCGATCAAATGATAAATACTTACACGTTCAATCAACCGGTTTGCAATTTACAAATGACGGTTTGGGATATAGATAGAACAGATTTGTTAACTGTTGAAAGTTCTAATGGTGGCACACCAGTTACTATGACGGTCATTAATCCAGGCGCCTTATTAGATTCTGTAACAGGCTCTGGAACAACTTTAATAACTGCAGATGAAGATGATAACTTACAAGATCCAGGCGGAACAGACTATGGTTTTATAGTGGTTTTCGATCAATGTGTTGATGAAGTTGTATACACCTTTAATAATGAAGGGGATGCAAATAATACAGGCGGCTCTTATTCAGTTACTTTTAATGAAGGTTGTGGTCAGCCCGTTGCAAATTCTGATATTGATGGAGATGGCGTACCAAACTCTTTAGATTTAGATTCGGATAATGATGGTATTCCAGATGCTATTGAAGCATGTGGTGATATTACCTTGGTTTTAGAAGATTGCGCATTAGACTTTGATGGTGATGGTGCTTATAACTTAAATGCTGATGGTTGTCCGAATGGCTTACTATTAAATGTATGCGCACAAGCACCCATTGATTCTGATGGTGATGGAACTCCAGATTATTTAGATTTGGATTCTGATAATGATGGTTGTGCAGATGCTATTGAATCGGCTTCAAACTCTAATCCTAATGTAAATGAAGATACTTTTGAAAATCCTGCAGTGGATGTTTGTGGGGTGGTTTTAGCAGGTACATTTGCGCCTTGTCAGGTACCTGTATCTAACTCGTGGATCGACCCAACACAAGATAACTGCCAAGGTTGTATTACCGACGGACCAGACAAAGACAGAGATGGTGTACCCGATACGGTAGATATTGATGATGATAATGATGGTATACCAGATATTCTTGAAGGATGTGTGGTTGAAGCAGACTTTTGTACAACACCAGATTTAACTGCTTTAAATAATACACCTACTAATGGCTTAAACGAATTTAATGCTGCCAATATTTTCATTGGCAATGCCATTATTCAAGGCACCCGAATTTTTGGAGGTACAGCAGCCTTAGATGAAGATGAAATTAATACTTCTCAAACCACCGGTGATATAGGTATTCGACAAGGTGTTACTGGCTCGCTCACTGCAGCTAATTTTATAGAAAATACCTATAGCTTTAGCCAGCCTGTTTGTAATTTAGTTATGGATGTTTTTGATATAGATAGAACAGACTCACTAACTATAACAGCCATCGGACCTTCTGGACCGGTAACTATGGTAGTTAGTAATCAAGGCGCAGAAATACTTAATAATTTAAATGATGTCTACACAGGAGCAACTATTGCAATTAGTGAAAATGATAATTTACAAAGTCCGGGAGGTGCTGATTATGCATTTACGGTAACATTTGATGATTGTGTAGACCAAGTAGTTTACACGTTCAATAATAATACCACAGCTAATAATGAAGGTGGGTCATATACCGTAGTATTTAACGAAGGCTGTACTTTAGCTGAAGATTGCGTTGGTATTGATACCGACGGCGATAATATTCCTGATCATTTAGATAATGATTCAGATAACGATGGTATACCAGATGCTGTAGAGGCATGCGGTGATATTACCCTAACCTTAGAAAGGTGTATGCTCGATAATGATAACAATGCCATTTATCCTGATGCCGATGGAGATGGCTGTAGAGATGGTTTAGTAGATTTTGCTTGTGCTACTGCACCAGAAGATACAGACGGTGACGGCATACCAGATTTTCAAGATTTAGATAGTGATGGAGATGGTTGTGCAGACTCGAAAGAAGCTGGAAGTGACGACGGTAACCCGGGAGTGAATGACCTTACCTTTGCCGATCCGGCTGCAGCAGTTGATCCTTGCGGTTTAGTTATATTAAATGGTGACCCAACTTGTTTCATACCACCCGATGATGTTTGGATTGATCCAACTTTAAATGGATGTTGCGAAGAAGTAGCCGGTGTTGTTTTCTTTGATTTAGATAACGATGGTTGTCAAGGTACTGATGCCGGTGTGCCAAATGTTACGGTAGAGTTATTGGCTTGTAATGCAGATGGTTCTACAACTTTAGTTGCAACCACTACTACGGGTGCAGACGGTAGTTATATATTTAATCAATTTCCAGAAGGACAAAGCGTTTGTTTAGATGATGGGCTAACCTATCAAACACAAATCTCTAACTTGCCACCGGGTTTCGGCAACAGTACGGGTAATGCCGATGCCAACAATGATGGCACGGTCGATTGTCCAACAGATGACGATGATTCGCCTAATAATGATGGAGTGTCAGTTTGTTATAACCCAAGCGACACTGATATGACTGATAGTGACGAAGACCAACACATAGATTATGGTATCTTCTGTATTGATGACGGCGGTGTATTGGCAGGCGGTCCCTTCATATTCTGTGTAGGCGATGGTATACCTGATTTTATTCCGGCAGGAGAAATAACTTTAACAAATGAAGTAGGAACCAACTCACAATATGTAGTAACCGATGGTAATGGTATTATATTAGGTTTACCTGCAACACCCTTCGATGTAGATTTTGACGGTGCAGGGGTAGGCACTTGTTTAATATGGCATTTAAGTTTCGAAGATGGTTTAACCGGTGCAACAGTAGGTGCTGATGCAGCCGATTTAGATGGATGTTTTGATTTGTCAGATCCAATAGAAGTTATTCGGCTTACTCCAGAAAGCGGAACAATAACAGGCGGTCCGTTCGAATTCTGTGTAGGCGATGGCATACCAGATTTTATTCCAGCAGGAGCCATCACTTTAGCAGGTAATGTTGGGGGCAACTCACAATGGGTAGTAACTGATGCCGATGGTAATATTTTAGGTTTACCCGCAACACCCTTCGATGTAGATTTTGACGGCGCAGGTCCAGGAACTTGTTTAATATGGCATTTAAGTTTCGAAGATGGTTTAACCGGTGCAACAGCAGGTGCAAATGCAGCCGATTTAGAAGGATGTTTTGATTTGTCAGATCCAATAGAAGTTATTCGTGTTACACCAGAAAGCGGAACTATTACAGGCGGTCCATTCGAGTTCTGTGTAGGTGATGGTATTGCTGATTTTATTCCGGCAGGAGCCATCACTTTAGCAGGTAATGTTGGTGCCAACTCACAATGGGTAGTAACCGATTCTGATGGTAATATATTAGGTTTGCCACCAACACCCTTTGATGTAGATTTTGATGGCGCCGGTGCAGGCACTTGTTTAATATGGCATTTAAGTTTCGAAGATGGTTTAACCGGCGCAACAGCAGGTGCAAATGCAGCAGATTTGCAAGGATGTTTTGATTTGTCAGATCCTATTGAGGTAATCCGATACACTCCTAATGCTGTAACTTTAGATGGCGGACCATTTGAGTTTTGTGTTACCGATGGTATACCAGATTTTATACCTGCAGGAGATATTGTTTCAACTCCATTTAGTGGAGCTGTAGCTACAAACAACCAATGGATTGTTACTGATGCCGCTGGTGAAATATTAGGTTTGCCTCAAAGCCCAAGTGATGTTAATTTTGAAGGGGTAGATGTAGGTACTTGTTTAATATGGAATATCAATTTTGTAGATGGCTTAACAGGCTTAGAAGTTGGAAACACAGCTCCAACTGATTTAGTCGGTTGTTTCGATCTGTCCAATTCTTTAGAAGTAATTAGAACAGACTGTTTAATGAGCATAGGTTCAACAGTCTTCGTCGATTCCGATGATAGTGGAACACAAGATGCAGGCGAAGCCGGAATTGAAGGCGTAACAGTAGAATTATTAGACGATACAGGCGCAGTAATAGCAACCACAATGACCGATGCGAACGGTGATTATTTCTTTGGAGATTTATTACCAGGCGATTACATCGTTCAAATACCAGTACCCGATATGGATTTCCCCCTAAGTAGTACCCCAACCGACACCGCCGACAATGGCGTAGACGGCAACGATAATGGTGACCAGCCAGG
>CALHDG010000029.1 GCA_938023075.1 uncultured Chitinophagales bacterium | reverse complement strand
ACAAAGCAAACTTTTAACATTTAAACAGGTTACATTTTTAGTTCATTCCATATATATAAGTACAACACTTTATGATCATAAAATGAAATCCTCAAAATTAAATTAATTATTTAACTTAAAAATTTCATAAAAATGAAAATTACAGTATTAAAACGAATTTTTACTTTACTAATCATGCTTGGATTAGTTGGTGTTTTGGTTACTTCTTGTGAAAGGGAAGTAATTTACGATGAATCGAAAGGAGTTAGACAAGTTGATATCCAGCAAAACGAAAGTCTTGTCAAAGTTTCAAATGTTGAGTTAGAAGATTTGCCCTTCGAAATTTCTAACCCTGATGATGTACTTAAATCTACACAAATCGAAAATGAAGACATTACATTGAGAGGATGTGATTTTGGCGGGTGTTGGCAAAAGGTTAGAAGTTTAACTTGTAACACAGTAAAATGGACATCAAATCCCCAGTATGCACTATGGTTAGTTCATTACGATAGTTCGGGAAATTACATTTCTACAACTAGAAAAGATGTTCCCTATTGTGGAACTTGGTTAAAATCTTATACTTATCCATCAAATCGTCGATTTACTGAGGCTTTTGTAGGATATCGTTCATGTGGTAAACTTAAACGTACTTGTTGGTAATTTTTTTTAATATTTCAATTTGCAGTATCAAAAGCCTTAGCCTCACACGCTTAGGCTTTTTTAATAAATAACACACAACACACCTTTAAACATACAACCTCAACCAAAAAAGCCAACACCTCTACCATCCTTTCAAAATCAAATAATCCCAAAACAACTTGACAATCCCAAACTTTTAGCCTAACTTCATATAAAAAATAACAACAAGATGTAAATAAACATAAACGGCGGATCGCCGAAAAGCCATAATAGAGTAGGCAATCACTTCAATACATTGTTAAATGAAAAATTTAAGAATTCACGACTGCACGAATGGATTATTAACCATTCTGATGATCGCTTTGTTAGCTACTGCATGCAACAAAGCGGATTTACCAACCAACGACCCAACAACGGTCAACCTAACGAACCTTGCCCAGAAATTGACCGACAATCCAAACTTCCAGGCAAGCATCAAACTCCACCAGCAAATCGGGAACGATTTAATGATACTGTTGAAAAACAGTGAAGTAGATCGGTCTAATGAAGAGGTGGTAGTGGCATCATTAACTAAATCTTATACCGTAAGCGAGGCAGAATTTGCAAGGTATAAAACTAAGGTGTTCAATGAACTTCCAGAGCTCAAAACCATATCAGAACAAGCCTTGGAAGAAGTACTAACTAGCGCTCAAAATGCCCTAAGTCAACAAGCCTTAAGTGCGCGGAATTGTTCTGATATTTACAGGCATTGTGCTCGGGCAGCCTATATGAAATACTATTACGGCTACTATGATTACTATGCGTATTATACTCAACAGACCTATTGCGTTTATGAATATTATAGATGCACTTAGTTTATTGCTAATAACCACATGGTAAAGGATTAATACAAACAAGACATCACACAAACACGATGTCTTGTTTTTTTATACACATATTTATATAAAATACTATAAAATCAGCATTCCTTAACTTCAAACATCACAAAGTAATACAACTGTTTGCCTGCTATTTGTAAATTGAAATCTTATAAAAGCCTCGCATAAATTCTTCTCTGCTACTCTATCTTTTAATATCTTTGCAAAAAAGTTAAACCAGATGACGGTATCGGTAAATAGCACAACACTCATAAAAGACAAAGCAATATTCGACTTAATCAACAACGAAGTTAGTCGCCAAACCAATGGCATCGAGTTAATTGCCAGCGAAAATTATGTTAGTCAACAAGTGATGCAAGCCATGGGAAGTGTGTTAACCAACAAATATGCCGAAGGCTACCCGGGCAAGCGTTATTATGGAGGTTGCGAAGTAGTGGATGAAATAGAACAGTTAGCTATAGACCGTGCAAAAGAATTATACGGTGCAGAATATGCAAACGTTCAACCGCATTCTGGCGCCCAAGCCAATGCCGCTATTTTTTTGGCAGTTATAAATCCTGGCGATACTATTTTGGGCTTCGATCTTTCGCACGGCGGGCATTTAACACATGGCTCACCCGTTAATTTTTCGGGCAAAATTTACCGCTCTACTTTTTATGGGGTTGAAAAAGAGAGCGGTATTATTGATATGGAAAAAGTGCGGGCAACCGCTTTACAAGAAAAACCAAAACTAATTATATGCGGGGCTTCTGCCTACAGCCGTGATTGGGATTACGAAAACTTTAGAATGATAGCCGACGAAGTGGGGGCTTTACTGCTTTGCGATATGGCGCATCCTGCCGGCTTAATTGCCAAAGGTTTGTTAAACGATCCTTTGTTGCATTGCCATATGGTAAGCACCACAACACACAAAACTTTACGTGGTCCGAGAGGCGGCATGATTTTGATGGGTAAAGATTTTGATAATCCATGGGGCAAAAAAACAGCCAAAGGAAAGCTTAGAAAAATGAGTGCAATTTTAAACGGTGGCGTTTTTCCTGGAACACAAGGTGGTCCATTGGAGCATGTAATTGCTGCCAAAGCCGTATCTTTTCAAGAAGCCTTGCACGATGATTTTATGACTTACATGTTACAAGTAAAGAAAAATGCCGAAGCGATGGCAAGTGCTTTTGTTCAAAAAAATTATCAAATTATTTCGGGCGGAACAGACAATCATTTAATGTTAATCGATTTGCGTAATAAAAACTTAACCGGCAAAAAAGCCGAGTTTGTTTTGGGGCAGGCACACCTGACCGTTAATAAAAATATGGTTCCCTTCGACAATCAATCGCCCTTTGTCACTTCGGGCATTCGCATTGGTACTCCTGCCATTACCACGAGAGGTTTAAAAGAAACCGATTGCCTGCAAATTGTAGATTGGATTGACGAACTGCTCACCAATGCCGATGATGAGACCGTTATAGCAGAAGTGCAAAAACAAGTACACGCTAAAATGTCGCAATACCCTTTGTTTGAAGGGGAGTGATGTATAAAAAAATTATTAGTATAATATTTATTTGAAGCGAACCGATGAACAATTAAAAAACACCGGTCCCGCTTTCCGTTCAAATGCCGTTGCTATGCTGCATCATCCGCGCTGCAAAACGGCATAACCACTGCAATCGGGGCTAGGCTTCCAAGCTCGCGACTATCTGGTAACCTTGCCAAATTTTTATTCATCAATACATCAGTATTAAATCAAATCATTCGCAACCTTCGTAAAAAAAGTAATGTTGAAAATCATTAGTAGTGCACTTATGCTCTGTGTTAGTTATCTGTTATCTGCACAAACCGGCATTATTAGTGGCAAGGTGTTCGATGTTAAAAATAACGAACCCATCCCTTTTGCCAATGTAGTGATACAGGGCACTACCATTGGCGCACCCACCGATTTAGATGGACAATATCGTATAGAAAACTTAACCCCCGATTTGTACAACCTAGAGGTAACGTATCTCGGTTATCAAAAAAAGATCGTTTTTGAAGTGCAGGTATCCAATTCAAAACCTGCGCAAGTTGATTTTGCCTTAGAACAAACGGCTATTGAATCAGAAGAAATTGTAATTAAAGCCAAAGCTTTTCAAAAGCCGCAAGAAAGTCCAAACTCTTTGCGCACCATTGGCGTAAACGAAATTCAACGTAACCCCGGCGGTAACCGCGATATTTCAAGAACTCTGCAATCCTTACCCGGTGTGGCAACCACTGCCAGTTTTAGAAATGATATTTTAATTCGCGGTGGCGCACCCAACGAAAATCGTTTTTATTTAGATGGTATTGAAGTACCCAACATCAATCATTTTGCTACGCAAGGTTCCAGCGGCGGACCAGTTGGCTTAATTAATGTAGATTTTGTAAGGGAGGTTGATTTTTATAGTGGTGCTTTTCCTGCCAACAGAGGTAACACCTTAAGCTCGGTTTTAGACATGAAATTTAGAGAGGGCAGGAAAGACCGGTTTGGCTTAACCTTTACGGTAGGTTCATCTGATGTGGGTTTATCCCTTGAAGGACCGATGGGCGAAAAATCGACCTTTATTGCTTCAGCGAGACGATCGTATTTACAATTTATTTTTTCATTAATCGAATTGCCTATCTTACCAATTTATAACGATTTTCAATATAAGCAAAAAATAAAATTCGACCTAAAAAACGAGTTGACTATAATCGGTTTAGGGGCTATTGATAACTTTTCACTAAATCAAGATTTTAATGAAACACCCTTACAACAATATTTTTTAGACAACATACCCATTAACGAACAATGGAATTATACCATTGGTTTATTGTACAAAAATTATATTGACAATGGTTATACCACAGTTGCCCTAAGTAGAAATATGCTGAATAACACTTCGGTAAAATATTCAAAAAATATAGAGACTCCAGAAAATTTATTATTGGATTACAGTTCACAGGAAAGTGAAAATAAAATTCGCATAGAACAAACTTTACGTAACCAAGGTTGGAAGATTAATTATGGCATTAGTTACGAATTAGCGCGTTATACCAATCAAACCTTTAACAAAATTAATGTAAACGGCGCAGTGCAAGAACTACGAGTAAACAGTAAAGTACGTTTGCAAAAATATGGTTTGTTTTTGCAAGCCAGCAATTCTTTTTTAGAAGAACGATTAAAATTGTCAATAGGTACACGAGTAGACTTTAGTGATTATTCCGAACACATGGCAAATCCGGGCAATCAGTTTTCTCCCCGTTTTTCAGTGAGTTATGATATTAGTCCTGCTTTAGATTTAAATTTTAATACTGGTATTTATTATCAGTTGCCAGCCTACACTGTTTTAGGTTTCAGTGATGTTGAAGGTAGTCTAATCAACAAACAAAACAATTTAAAATATATACGCTGTAGTCATTTGGTTGGCGGCTTGGGCTATACTACCGATTTTAATGCCCGAATTGCCGTGGAAGGTTTTTATAAAGCCTATAGTAATTATCCGTTTTTGTTAAGAGATTCTATAGCATTGGCTAACCTTGGTGCCGACTTTGGTATTATAGGTAATGCACCAGTAAGCAGCACTGCCGGTGGTTTAGCTTATGGGTTGGAAGTGTTGTATCAGCAAAAACTAACGAAAGGTTTTTATGGTATTGCTGCTTATACTTTGGTAAGAAGTCAGTTTGAAGATAGAAATGGGGAGTTAGCTGCCTCCAGTTGGGATAACAAACATTTAGTGAGTTTAACCGGTGGCAAAAAGTTTAAAAGGAATTGGGAGTTGGGTGTAAAATGGCGCTTTAGTGGCGGCGCACCTTATACGCCCTACGATGTAGAAACCAGCAGTTTAATTGATATTTGGACGGTTTCACCGGGTGGCGTGTTCGATTATAATTTATTGAACACTCAGCGATTACCTGCTATACATCAATTGGATTTTAGGCTAGATAAAAAATTCTTTTTTAAAAAATACAGCTTAAACTTATATATTGATGTAGAGAATTTATACGCTTTAAGTGTTGAAGGTCCTGCTTATTTAATACAAGCAAAAAGTGAAGCTGGTCTTCCAATAATCAATCCCAATGATCCTTTACGGTATCAGTTAAATACTTTAGACAATATGATTGGACAACCACCTATACCTACTATAGGCATCGTTTTGTCATATTGACAATCATTAATTTATTAATAAATAATTATCAAATGTCTTGTGTTTATTAAAAGGGGCGACGTTGGAAATCTAGCCCCGATTGCAGCGGTTATGTTGCCTGAAGCGTTGGCATTTTGAAGCAGAGCCGCAACATTTGAGCGGAAAGCGGGGAGCCCGTTTCTAAATTGTTCAATCGTTTCGCTTCAATATAATTATTCATCAGTTCCATTATTCATCAGTTCATAAAACTTCCGCAAAGGGCGCGACTAACATTCCACAGGCGATCGGCAACTTGCTCATCGTAACTAATTTTTGAACTTTTGGCTTTTTTCATTTTACTCCAATACTCGGCGGTTTTACCGTCCATTTGTTTGGCACTGGCGAGGTATATGCTGGTTGCCGCGCCTTGCTCGATAGATTGCATAAAAGGCTTTGCGAGTTTCCAACCGGCTTTATACAAGGTGTTGCCGTTTTTCTCAACAAATTGTGTTTTAATTTCTCCGGGATGCAAGGCATTGGTAGTTATGTTGGTTAAATTATCTTCTTCTAATCTTCTTGCCAATTCGTAGGTAAATAAAACATTCGCTAATTTTGATTGCGCATAAATTTTAAACGGTATGTATTTTTGTTCACCGTACAAATCTTCAAAATTGATGGTGCCCCGGTAATGCGCATTAGAGGATACATTGATAATTCTTGCCGCTTCACTCTTTTTTAAAGATGGCATAATTAGATGCGTTAACAAAAAATGAGCGATGTGGTTTATCCCAAATTGCATTTCAATACCATCTTTGGTGTATTGCCGTTTTTCGGTAAAGCTACCGGCATTGTTTATCAACACATCTATTTTAGGATAATTTTTATTTAAGCGGTATGCCAAATCAACTACCGATTTCAAATTAGACAAATCACCATATTCGAAAAATATATTATGGTTGGTCATCCGGTTTTTAATTTCGGTTGCTACCTGCTCTCCTTTTTCTGCATCTCTGCCGGTAATAATAATAATGGCTCCTTTGGCAGCTAAACTGGCAGCTGTGGCTTTGCCTATACCAGAAGTAGAACCCGTAATTAAACATATTTTACTTTTCACTTTAAACTTTAGTATTGTACTATGTGTTAACCCATTTTTTGGAAAATATATTCAGTAAAACTCAAATTTTTAAAAAAGAAAGCGATTATTTGTATTTCTTAATTTTTTTTATGAGTTTTAATGTCATAATTATAACTAATTTTAGTTTATTTACATATGTTTGATGAAGAAAAGGTAAGGAAAATTGTAGAACCCAAAATATTTGGAGTATGTGATTACTTGGGTGAGAAAATGGGTATTTCATCTTCTATAATAAGATTGTATTTTATTTATATCACTTTCATAGCCTTCTGGTCGCCTATATTGGTTTATGTTTTTATAGCCTTTTGGATCAATATTAAAAACTATATTCAAGAAAAAGTGAATCCTTTGCTGAGCTAAGTAGTTATACCAATTTGATTATAAGAGCTTACACAAAAATTTAGAATTTAATTTGGTAAGATTCAAACACAGGCATAGCCTTATCAGAATATGATAAAGCCAATTCCACTTGGTATCTTTACACTTCTAAACAAGTGATTTGAGCAATTCCAAAAAACAAAATAAATCAACGTGGTGGGAAGATCCTACAATTTTTAATGTTGGACAGGTGGAACCGCATGCCCATTGCATACCGTTTCAAAAGGTAGACAATTTAGTTAGCAATCAATGTGAAAAATCGCCCTACTTTAAATCATTGAATGGGCTTTGGAAATTTTATTGGTCGGCTAAGCCGGCAGAGCGACCGGAACATTTTTTCCAAGATGATTTTGATACCAATGAGTGGGATAACATTTTGGTACCCTCTAATTGGGAAATGGAAGGCTATGGCATTCCCATTTATGTAAACGACCGCTATCCCTTTCCGAAAAATCCGCCTAAAGTTCCTGAAGAGGATAACCCGGTAGGTTCTTACAAAAGGCATTTTACCGTTCCTGAAAGTTGGGATGGCAGAGCCGTCTTTATACAATTTGGGTCGGTGAAATCGGCAGCGTTTTTTTGGTTGAATGGTGAATTGTTGGGCTATAATCAGGGTTCGAAAACGCCGGTTGAATTTAATATTACATCCTTTTTAAGAGCAGGCGAAAATACAATTGCGGTAGAAGTTTACCGCTATTCGGATGGTTCCTATTTAGAGTGTCAGGATTTTTGGCGATTGAGCGGTATAGAAAGATCGGTGTTTTTATGGAGTGCGCCTAAGGTTTTCATCCGCGATTTTTTTGTTGAGGCAGATTTAGAAAACAATTATAAGGATGGCGTACTTTCTGTCGAGGTTGAAATGAATCAACCTTTTCAGGAGCGGTATTTTATTGATTACCTGTTGCTGACCGATAGAGGCGAAGAAGTATTTAAAAGTTCAAAGCAAATTGATGGTATCGAACTTGCATCTGACATCATATCTATTACAGAAAAAATAAAACGCCCCCAAAAGTGGACGGCAGAAATGCCGAACCTTTATCAATTGGTCTTAATTTTAAAAGATGAACAAGAAGTTGTTGTTGAGACCGTTGGGTGTAAAGTTGGTTTTCGAACAGTTGAAATTGAAAATGGATTGCTTTTAGTAAATGGAAAAGCGATTACCCTAAAAGGAGTTAACCGGCACGAGCATGATGAAGTGAATGGGCATGTAATTACTGAGGAAAGTATGTTGTTAGATATTCAGTTGATGAAGCAATATAACATCAATGCGGTCCGCTCGAGCCACTACCCAAACCACCGCAGATGGTATGAATTATGTGATGAATATGGCTTATATGTAATTGATGAAGCCAATATTGAAGCGCACGGGATGGGGGCTTGTTTCCAAAAACCTTTTGATGAAGCAGCACATACCGCTGCCTTGCCTGCTTTTAAAGCTGCTCATATAGACCGGGTTAAAAGAATGGTTGAAAGAGCCAAAAATCATCCATCTATTATTATTTGGTCGATTGGAAATGAAGCAGGCAACGGAGAAAATATGAACGCTGCATATGCCTGGATAAAAGAAAGAGACCATACCCGGCTGGTACAATATGAACAAGCGGGCGAGGAAACCAATACGGATATCATCTGCCCTATGTATCCTAAAATAGAAACCATAGAAGCCTATGCTCAAGGTGCCAAAAACCGCCCGTTGATTATGTGTGAGTATGCGCATGCTATGGGAAATAGTGTCGGCAATTTACAAGCCTATTGGGAAGTGATTGACCGTTACCCCAACTTGCAAGGTGGTTTTATTTGGGATTGGGTAGACCAGGGTATTTTAGCTCAATCTACAGAAGGAAAGCAATACTGGAAATATGGAGGTGATTTTGGAGGAGAAGATATTCCAAGCGATGGCAACTTTTGCATTAACGGTTTGTTGTTTCCCAATAGAACACCGCATCCGGCAATTGAAGAGGTAAAAAAAGTATATCAAAATATTGAAGTGAACGCTGTTGATGTTGAGCAAGGTGTATTCGAAATCAAAAATAAATTTGATTTTATCAATTTGGAAAATGTGAAATTGGAGTGGGTAATTTTAGAGAATGGAATGAATATTGAACAGGGAACTATTGAACTGTTGAACATTGAAGCCCAACAAACAGAACAGCTTGAAATTTCAATTTCGTTTGAGCGAAAAACAGAGAAGGAATATTTTATCAACTTTAGTTTCTGTACTAAAGAAGAAAAAAACTTAATTCCTGCAGGATACGAAATAGCCAAAGAACAGTTGCTAATTTATGATGGACGGATAAATTTTTCAAAGCCATCATACGAAGGCAATCCTCTGGAAGTAAACGAAACTGATAGTCGGTTAACTATTAAAGGACGTGTTTTTACAGTAGAAGTTTCTAAGATAACTGGTTTGATTGGCAGTTATTATTTAAAAGATCAAGTCATGTTTCAACATGGGGCAGTTCCTAATTTTTGGAGAGCTCCTACGGATAACGACTTAGGTAACTTGATGCCTTTTCGGTTGGCTCATTGGAAAACAGCTAGTACGGAAAGAGTGCTTCTATCTACAAAAGTGCAAGTTATAAAAGATGTAGGAGTTGAAATAAAAAGTATTTTCAAATTACAGGGAGTGTATGTTGATTATGAATTGACTCTAACCATTACCAAAAATGGGTGCCTTATTTTTAGAGGGAAATTTTTAACTCAAGAAAAACAACTACCAGAATTACCCCGATTTGGGTTTACGTTACAGCTTCCAAAATATTTTGATACCATGATGTGGTACGGCAGAGGACCGCACGAAAATTATTGGGATAGAAAAACGAGTGCCTTCGTTGGTGTCCACCAAAGTACAGTTGCTGATCAATACCATCCCTATATTCGACCACAAGAAAATGGCAACAAAACAGATACTAGGTGGTTGAAGTTAACCGACCCTAACGGCAACGGCTGGCGCATAACTGGTTTACCACAGTTTGATTTTAGTGCATTATTTTATAGCATGGATGACTTGGATTTGGGAATACCAATACCTTTAAAACACACTATTGACTTGAAGGAACAAGCTTTTATTTCTTTACAAATTGATCAGCGACAGATGGGGATTGGTGGTGATGACAGTTGGGGAGCTATGCCCCACAACGAATACCGATTGTTTTATAAAACCTTTAAGTTTGAATTTTTAATGGAACCGGTTATTGCTAAACCAAACTCATAATATTTTTGATTTCGTTAGGTACATTTTTTCTTTTCATTAAGGGTTTTGGTAAATGAAAATGATTTTATGCAAGACATCTAAAATCAAATAAAAGCAAAAAATCAACGGCAATTTGTCTACCGTTGATATCAAAACACAAATTGTAAGTTATTTAATAATTATAGTTAAAGTGGGATTAACTGGGTATGCAAAAACAAATAAATATATTCATAAATTTTATTTTAATATTATAAAGGTGGGCTAAATGTCAACCCACCTTTTTTAATGGAGTATTTATATAAAAGGTGTTTGTTTTTAGGGAATTTAAATCTAAATAAGGCAGATACTTAAGGTCATTTAATTTGCTACAGTCCTCATGCAGTAGGCATTTCTTCAAATCTAAAAAATCTTTAAGCATTGCCGTTTTATTGTTTTTTCTTAAGCAAGTGGCTAATGAAATGGATAAAGATTCAACTAACATCATATTACCTAATTTATAATGACAAAGTATTTGCATTGCCTTATAAAAATATTGTATTTTAATGCACTTATTATTCTTAAATAGTTCAATATTGTCTAATGTCTCATTTATAAACCCGTTGTTAAAAAAAACTAACGAATTCAATTTTAATGCATAAACTAAATGTTTAACAGGTAAATTGGCTCTTTTTTTATGTAAGATTTTTTGATACTCACAGGCTACCTCTAAAGCTTTTGGGCATTGATTGGAGTATACACAAGCTGAAATAAAAATAAAGTATTTTACTAGATAGTAAAGCGGTGAAGATTCCATTGTACTCCATTTTGGAAAGCTAATTAACTCATTCGTGTAGGTTTTATAATCTTTGAAAAACGAATCAAATTTTTTATCGATTAGTAAACCTGTT
The DNA here is from genome assembly GCA_938023075.1 of uncultured Chitinophagales bacterium. GTDB lineage: Bacteria > Bacteroidota > Bacteroidia > Chitinophagales > JAHDHT01 > CALHDG01. The sequence goes on along the minus strand of CALHDG010000029.1, from coordinate 16,740 downwards.
AAAAAATTATAAATACATAAAAGGTAAGTTTCAAAATAGAAATCTTTTAAAAAGGGTAACTTATCAAAAGCAAATATGCATTGTTTTAAGTATTTTAATTCTGGCTTAGCTTTTAACTTACTTAATTCGTATTTAATGGAATTGAATTTTAATTTTATCATTAATGGGGTTTCATCCGGCAGATAATCTAAACCTGAAAAATTAAATTCTTTAAACTTCTCATCAACTAATTCAATTTTTTGTGTTGTTGAATATGCTTCACTATACAAAATTGTGCACAACAAATCTAATTCATCAATTAATTGTAGTTGCTTAATAAAAAACTTCTTTTTTTCAGCCATTGTAGCATGTTCTTCGTAAGTAAGTTTTTTTATTAAGTATATTTTATAAAACCGTTCTTTAAGTTTAACTAGTTTGTAGCCATATTCATAACACTGGTAGTTTTCTGCAAATTCTATTTCTTTAACAATTTTTAGCGTACAGGTAAAAAACATACCTTTTCTTACTAGTAGACTAATAGTGCTTAAACGATACAAGATGTTTAATTCAGTTAAGTTTTCGGTATTATAATCTATTAAAGATTTGATAGTGCGTTTTAACAAGTATTTACAATTTTGTGGTAAATATTTCATGTAGGGTCTGTTTTTATGTCTCTTAAAAAATATCTTTTTGTCAAACTGTTCGCATTTATTTAAATCATTAAACAGTTGACACATATTTTTTTCATTGGCACTAAATGTTTTTTTTACGTAAGATTTTTCGCTAGGGTTCATCGTGTTAAGCAATTCATAAATCTGTTTCGCTGTGCTACTCATTGGTTAATTAATTTAGAGGGTTTTGGTATAAAGTTAAAAGCAAAAATTATTCGGGTAGCCTTTGTGTACAGGTGCACGCATAATTGCAAAGGCAAAAGTATAAAAAAATCCGTTCACGTGCACGTAAAATACTAATTATTTTTTTATTAAACGCTGCCTTTTCTAAGGCTTTATAAACTATACCAGCAGTTCTACTTTTAGATTGAGAGAACAAAATTGGATAAAAATATATTGACTAAACCCTATTTTACTAAAAGGTTCAAGAATAATGAAAAAAGAATCATAAGGGTCAACGTTATAATAATGTCTTGAAGAAATGAGCTACCCTAATGAGCCCGGATAATAGTAAAAAGTAAGGATACTGTGAAAATAATTCCGCTCCACTCAGGTATGAATCAAGTTCGGCATAAGTTTCGAAGCAATACGTTTTAACCTAAAGTTTTCAGTTGGGCATTCTTCATTGCAATAACTACTTCAAGTCGTTTACCTACAAACCCACCAACTTCGTAGTAGGCGGTTGTTGGGTTTTTCATCATTCCTTAAATGGTTTTTGGGTAAACCCTGTTTATTTGTTGTTTTCTAATCAATATTTCCATCTTTTAAAAGCCTCCATAGCTTCATATTCTGCAAAACCCAATGCCCTGTATTGTGCAGCGGTATGTCTGTTTCTGTCTTCGGCTCTCTGCCAAAATTCTCTCCTGTCTTTGCCTGGATACATCGCACTATCTTTTTGAGATTTGTGCATAAAAATGGCTTTCCGCTTATATAAAAGTTCATCAGGGCTTAATGGAACTGCCATCTCAATTTCTTCAACGCCATATTCTTCCCACGCGCCTCTATATAGCCAAAGCCAGCATTGTTTTTTAAATTTAGGTAAATCAATTTCTTTTAATGATTTCAAAATAATATCTAAACAAACCCGGTGCGTTTTATGCGGGTCAGATAAATCTCCAGCTGCAAAAATTTGATGAGGTGAAATTTGCTCAATCAAACGCTTCGTGATAGTTATATCATCTTGAGTCATGTCTTTTTTCTTAATCTGACCAGTTTCGTAAAATGGTAAATCAAGAAAATGAATGTTAGCCTCATCAATCCCACAAAAACGAGCAGCTGTTCGTGCTTCTCCCTTTCTTATTAGTCCTTTCACTTGTCTAATTTCAACCGTGTTCTTATCTATGGTTTCATCTAACAGAAAATTTTTATACGTTTTCAAATTCTTAGAATTCAGTTTTTTGCCTATTAGAGAAGTATAATAGGCTTCAAAAAATTCGATATATCTTAATGCATCGCGGTTATGTACAGCAATATTTCCTGAAGTTTGATAGGCAACATGTACCTCATGACCCTGTTCTACTAATCGAAGAATAGTGCCGCCCATAGAAATAACATCATCATCGGGGTGAGGACTAAATATTAACACGCTCTTTTTTGCCGGCTTGGCTCTTTCAGGTCTGTTTTTATCAGCAGTATTGGGTTTGCCCCCAGGCCATCCAGTAATTGTATGTTGAAGTCTGTTAAATATTTTGATATTAATTTGGTAGGCATTATTCACTTTAAACAATAACTCACTTAAACCAAATTCACTATAATCTTTATCGGTTAACTTAAGTATTGGTTTACCCGTTTTTTGCGAAAGCCAGATGACGGCTCTACAAATTAAATCGTCAGTCCATTCACAATTTCCTACTTTCCATGGGTGTTGAACCCGGGTAAGCTTTTGTGCTGCAGCAATATCAAGAAAAAAGCGAGTATTTAAGTGTTCTTGTAAAAAACTAGCAGTTATTTCTTGATTGATCTCCCCTTCTATGGCTTCTTTTACAACATCAGATTTGTGCTGCCCCCAAGCCATAATATAAATTTCTTTGGCTTTCAGTATAGAATTGACTCCCATTGTAATTGCCTTGTACGGAACATTTTCTATACCATTAAATTCTTCGGCGGCATCTTGCCGGGTAATGTTATCTAACCTAACTAAGCGTGTGTTACTACTTTTTTGACTGCCTGGCTCGTTAAAGCCAATATGACCTGTTCGTCCAATACCTAAAATCTGAATATCAATGCCACCAAGGTTATCTATTGCTTGTTCGTAATTTTGGCAATACGCATCAATTTCGTTCAACCCAAGTTTGCCCGACGGGATATGTATATTTTTACTAGGAATATCCAGATGCTTAAATAAATATTCTTGCATAAAGTAATGATAACTTTGTTGTTCAGCCGGTTTTAAACCATAATATTCATCTAAATTAAAAGTATAAACATTTTTGAAAGAAAGTTCTTCTTGCTCGTGCATTCGTACCAATTCTTCATACAGTTTTATTGGAGATGAACCAGTTGCTAAACCCAAAACAATATGCTCATTCTTTTCTTGTTTCATCAAAATAGCTTTTTTAATAATTTGAGCAAGGTATAAACTGGCATCATTTGAATTGTCAAACAAGTCAATGTGTATCTTTTCGTATGACTTTAGTTGATATACAAGTTCCTTTGGGTAAATTTTTAATCTTACGTCATTTTGAGTTTTGATCATACTGCAAAATTTAAGTGTATGTATTGGTATTGATTTTGGTATACACAACAAATAAATAGCAAATATAATTGATTTTTCGTGCACGCGAACGAATATTCATTACTAATTTTTTCTATTTTAGCCGAATACTTTATTGTTATGAACTTAAGTCTCAATAATAGATTAATGTTTAAAATTGCAAGTACAGTGCTGTTATTTTGAATGTAAAGAGAATTCATCTCTCAATTCAAAGAAAATCAGGTGTTTATGTAACATCACTTTATTCTGATGAGATAACAAGTTTCTTTATAATATAATTAATTTAGTATGATAAAAATAAAATAGCAAAAAGTAAATTATTGCGTATTATTGAAAATGAACAACTTCAACTAAATGACTAATGCCGAAACTTAAGTTATGAATAGAAAATATCTTTGCTTTTATCGCAGTGCAATTTTTTTCTCATTTCTTAAATTTATTTTTGAAACATAATTATATATTATTTAACTATAATGCATTTATGATGAGTACATTTTAATATGAAAATAACACTAAAAGAAATAGCAAAATTAGCTGGTGTATCAAGAGGTACTGTAGATAGAGCTATAAACAACAGGGGGCAAATAGCTCCCGACATAAAGCAACGTATTATCGAAATTGCAGAACGGCATGGATATAAAAAAAATATTATTGCAAGCAATTTGGCAAAAAACAAAAAGATAAATATTGATATTATACTTCCAAACCCTAAGTTGGATAGTTTTTGGAAAGCTCCAGTGAAGGGAATTAAAAATTTAGAACCTCAATTATCGAATTTTAGATTCTCGTTGCAGTATAGATTTTACAAAATAGATAATAGTGATAGTTATTCGGCAGCCTTAAATGATGCTATTCAATCTAAACCCGACGGTATATTAATTGCTCCTGGTTTTCTTAAAGAAACCATGCAATATTTTAAGATTGCAGAACAAAACAATATCCCATTTATATGTATTAATTCTGAAATTAACCATACTGAAATAATCTCCTATATTGGTCAAAATTCATACGAATGCGGGCAGATAGCAGGGAGTTTGTTTGATAAGCGCAAAACCGGTGGTAAAGATATTGTAGTTTTAACCTTAGGTTATGAGCATATTAACAATAAAATTAAAGGTTTAGAAGAGTATAATATCGTAAATAAATGTGGCTTTAATATTCATAATTATGTTATTACTGATTTTGAAAATACGGATACCTATAAAAAGTATGTAGAGAAAATTGAAAAAATAAAAGGGAGTATTAAAGGTATCTTATTTACTAACTCCAGAGCATATAAGTTTTTGAATACGACAAACCTAAATCAGTTATTAGAACCTGAAGTTACGTATATTGGCTTCGACTTGATTCCTGAAAACATCAAACTTCTGAAATCGAACAAGTTGACTTATATACTCAACCAAAGTCCTCAGAAGCAAGGATATCTTGGAGTTATCAATTTCTTTTACTATTTTATCTATAACAGAGAGTTGCCTGAAAAAATTTACTTACCAATAGATATAGTGATTAAAGAAAGTTGTGATACCTATTTAAATTCACTGAACGATATTCCAGATTTTCTGATTTAGTCTGTTGTTGATTGTTAAGGCTTGCTTCAATCTTTTTAATGAGATGATCAAAAAAAAACCTTCTACCGTAAAATTACCGTAGAAGGTTCAACAATAAAATGCATTTTAGTGATGCGGAGTATTATTGAGTGAGGATTAGTTTGTTGTATTGTTTAACCTGTTTGGATGATACTTTTAGCATGTATACTCCACGTGCTATGTCAGTTAAGCTAAAGTTGAATTGATTGTACCCTTTATACAATTGATTGTTTTGTGCAAGCACTATGCTGCCCGATTGATCAATTAATTGGATAGTCAATACTTCATCTGTCTCAGAAATGAGATCAATTTTAAAATAATCTGTTGTGGGGTTAGGGTAAACTGTGACTGCATTATTTTCGTTCGGTTGAGCAAATTTACCAGGTCCAATTTCTATTTTTGGGTCAGCATCTTCTGCTTCAGCTAGTACAAACTTTTTGCTGGGATAACAATGTTGTTTTGATGCATCAGATATCGTACCATCAGCACATACCGCCTTAACCTGCCATACAAAACATTGCCGTTGCAAATTTAAAGGCAGTATAAATGGAGGAGCATAGCCTGCCGGGAAAGTAATTGGTGCAATTGAAATAGGATATTTGCAATTACAATTAAGAATTGGTTTGCCTGCCCCAGGTGAACAAATTATATAGCCGGCAGCCCCAGAAACGGGATCCCAACTTAAAGACCCATTAGGTAAAACCTGTAAATTGATGGGTGCTTCAATATCTTCGCAATCACAATCACCACAATCTGTGATGGTAACTTCTACACAATCGGTATCTTCGCAATACAAATTGGTTTCTGTATTAAAAACAGTAACCGTACCACAAATTTCATAGGTCCCGTCGCAAGGAAATTGATGTGAAAAAGTGGTTGGATCTTTGGGACTTGGATCTGGCACAGCTTCGCCATCAACCATCCAGGAGTAGGCTGGTTTAATACACGGTTCATCAAAAGTAGCGTGACTACATACTGTTGCAAAACATCCATCTACCGTAACTTCGGTAACTTCATTATCTACATCACAATCTTCACAACAATCGTTACAACCGGTTATAACAATGGGTTCGGGTGTACAATAAGTAGTTTCGCATAACTCACCGGTTGGTGTATAGAAATAATAGGTTAAACAGGCTTCATAAATACCATCGCAACTATACACATGGTTGTCGCAATGTGCGGTAGGGTTAGGTCCATCAAACGTACCATCTCCATAATCCATTACATAAAAACCAGGTGTAGTAAGCGGGCAGCTTAGTGCTGCATTTTCAAAGTTGTTAAATTCAATAAAGCACGGATCTAAAATATTAGTATAGGTGAAACTTGGGGGTGTTGGATCGTAATCATCGCAAGTTGTACAACACTCTGAAACTATGTGAATATGAATATCATCAATTAGCATTTCTGCTTGACTTACCCCATCTGAATTAGCCTGCATAAATGGATAAATCCATAATTCACTATACAAATTTTGTGGAGCAAAGGTAACCGTTACGGTAGTTCCTGTATTCAAGTAGGCTCCCATTAAATCTGAAAATATTACTTGTGTATTGTTTACATTTGGAAAGGCAAAGCCAGTGCCCTGTGGAACGCCATTAGCTGCCTCCAAATTGATAGTTGCGGTGTTCGCAACATTTGGATCATTTGAATCTTTATCATCGGCTCTAACCCTAAATGTTATTTCATATACGTTGCAGGGGTCGAAATTAAAGTTAGCCACAATACCTTCGCCATTACCGTTATAAGACCACATCCAAGCTGAACCATTGCCTGCATTAGATAAAGTTGGGGTTCCGTGAGAATTTCTCCAGTTTTCGACGCAATTATTAATTTGAAAAGCATTTCCTGTTTGACAGAAATTGGAGAAATCTCCATTAATTAGTTGAGCATTTAAAATGTTACTGCTAATTATTACAATAGCAATACTTAAAAAGCAAATTTTTGTAAAAAGTAAATTTTTCATTTTATCTTGTTTTAGTTTAATTAATATGGGGTAAAGTGGTTTTCTTAACTACATCACTTTACCCTGTTTTATTTTTACCATCGTGCTTTTTAGTATTGGTCTATTTCTCTTTTTATACCTCCTTTTAAATATGTTTTGTTTGGTTACATCGTAACAGCTTCAAATGTATGACAGGAAAAGAGGCTTAACAACAACAAATTTTGAGGGTTTTAGTATTCACTATCAACTATAAAAATTAAGTATAGATTTAATAGATGTTGTAATTGTCTGATAGTCAGCAATTTGTGAAATAACAAATTTTATGGATTTTAGTTTAGATTTGCATCGGTTAAATCAAATTATTTTACCATACTTAATTTATTATGGTCAATACTAGTTGTATATCGTTGTTTAAAACGCTTTCTGAAAGTGAAGTCAAAGAATTTGGCAGTTACTTAACCACTTTTTACCAAAAACCAGGCAGTATTTACAAGTTGTACAATTATTTAAAAAAGTGTCATCCAATATTTACCAATGAGAAGTTGGAGCGGAAATATGTGGAAAAGAAGTTGTTTAAAGAAAAAGCCGACCCGGAACGGACTTTGTTTGATGCCACCTCTAAACTAACGGCTAAACTAAAAAGTTTTATCACTATTCAGGAATTAGAGCAACAAGAGGTATATAAAAATTTTCTGTATTTAGAAGCCCTAAAATCAAGAAAATTAGATGGGCTTTTTTTTAAAAAAGCAGAGCGCCTTCAAAAAGAATGGGATGATGAGAGTATACCCGGTATTGAGCATTTTCATAATCAATATAAATTGAAGGTTTTAAATTTGTCACATCCAAATTTTAGTAACCAAAAAATTAAAAAAACATCAGAGTTAAAAAACATTATTGACTTATTAGATCAATTTTATGCTACCTCTAAAATATATTATACTTTGATTAATGACATAAACAACAAATTGGACGTTATTAAAAAATACTCAGTTGAAAAATTATTAAAGGATTTAGAAGAAATAACTGCAGCAAAAAACAAAACAAAACTACTACACAATTTTCTAATTGCGTATCAATCTAATTGCTTAGAGAAATTTAAACAAATCAAATTCAAATTCTTTAATTCTCATAAATATTTCACACAAAGTGAAAAACATGACTTAGTTTCAATTTTAAACTATTTCTTCTATTCAAAACTTCATGCCAAACAAGAGAAGGCTAATATTTTAAAAGAACTATTTGAAATTGTCAAATTTTCACTGAAAGAAGGCTTACTTTTAGAAGATGGGTATCTATCAAACCAATCATTTGATAATTGTATTCAGTTTGCTAAAGCAAATAACGAAATTGAATGGATTGAAAAATTTATTCATGATTACAAAGATTTATTAAATGAAAAAGAAAAAGAAAACTACCTTAAATTTGGTGAATTTATAGTTCTTTTCTTTAGGAACAGGTTTGAAGATGCTTTGGCAAAACTATCGTTTATAAATATAAAAAAACCGATTCGGATTGCACAATTAAACTGTTGCAAAATACAGTGCCTCTATGAATTAAAATATGAGGAAGCATTTTATTATGCAATTAATTCTTCTAATCAATATTTATTTAATCATAAAGATGATTTAAATAAGAATCATAATTTCTCAATGTTTAAAAGTTTTCTTAATATAATAAGAAGGGTAAATTCAATAGAATCAAACAATAATATCACCAATACTAAGAAGATTGATCAACTTAAAGCTATATTGAATCAAATTATCATCGCAGAAGTTAAGCCATATGATGATAAGTGGTTAATATTAATAATTAAAAGATTGTTTAAAAGGTACAGCTTATAATGCTACATCGACAATTACCAATAATTTCTTATTCCCACCCCTACTATTCTCCATACAACCAACCGTAGTCTCATGGTCACTACAAACATGAAAAGCTGATGGATTAGCTTTACCAATATTCAAGCAAAACTCGTCTGTAAAAGTGGTATTATCGTTAAATTCTATAGAAACTTTAATATTATAATCCCTATCGAAACTAAAGTTGGTACTTTGGGCAGTTGCACCAGCCTGCGGTGTGGGTTGAGGTGCCGCTATTAATTGAGGCTCATTATAAATGGACCAATCAATATTAACCGGAGCAGTTGAAGAAGCATTGGCGCTATTATCAAAATATTCTAACGAAAGATCCCTGGTTTGATCATCGTAGGTTGCTCTAATAATAAATTTGCTATTCGACACACAATCTAAATACAAGGAGCCAACAACAATAGGGTCTTTATTCATATCAATAAAAGGACCAATTTCAAATTCAGTATTATCCTCTTCTTCATCTTCTACATGAGGGGTAAGATTAATTTCCGGTGTTAAGGTAATTTCTGTTGCCTCCAATTCGGTTTCTGTAGAGCTATCCTCTGAAATGGTTGGTTCAGTTTCAGAGCTTTCTGTATCTGTTTCTGCATCTAATAATACTGTTTTCGAATCATCTGAACCATTTCTGACTTGTAATTCTTCAGTTTCTTCGGCAATTTTATCAAAATCTTGTATAAAATCTTGTTCACAAGATGCAAAAACTAATAATAAGATGGTTAAACACGAAAAGATTGTATTTTTCATTAAATAAGTTAAAGTTGATTAAATAATATGATTAAAAAAAGATCGTCTAATAGTTTTTCATTTTTGATCGCCCAACAAAAATACAACTATTACAAATCAAATTACAAAAACAATTTTTTGATCTTTTAGTAAATAAAAGTATCAATTAAGTTTATTATAAATGCTTAATTTATTCATTATTATAAAGTTAAATACAGAATTTTTAATGAAGATTTTAGTATTTATTTTGCCTGAAAGAATTCATTATGAACCTGTAAAATTAAATTGACTTCGGGTTTTTAAGGAATGACCGGTAGGTAACAGGTTTTTCTTCTATACACAAAAAGCAATATAGAAAATCAATAGATTGCGATATTCTTATTGAAAGGTATAATATACACCCAAAAGAGGCAAGCATCAACAAAAAAAGCCCGCTCTCGAAGAGAACAGGCTTAATGAAAAACTACTAAACGACCCTAATATCTTTGCTTTTTACAATTTTAAGACGAGGTAACTTTGATAGGTCACAAAAATAGGTGTTTTTTTCAAAAAAAAATAATTTTCTTTTTTTCTTGACATAAAAATGAAAATAAAATTTACGCCAAAAGAGCTTAAAACATTGTTATATAGGTGGTTGTATATTTTTGAAATGACCATTTAATTTTATTTTTTCTTTTAATAATTCTGCTTCTCTAATCACCGGAATTACTCTTTTTAGGTGTTCTAATATTAATTTTAACCGTACACTCTCTCTTTTTACACTTAGCAACTCATATTCTTGCATCATTGAAAAACCTACGTGATGTGCAATTTCAAATGATCGTAAATTTTTCTTCTTTAATATAGCATTGTTTTGAATTTGCATAATGTCAAACAATTCTTGCATGAGCATTATATTTTTTTCTAATAAACTTGGTATCGAATCATCAATTAAATCCACTCTTGAAATAATTCCACCAGAATACAGCTTATTCGGTACTTTCTTTACAAATTCAATCATTCTAAAAACACCCATCCCTTCAGTTTTAATGTCCATTTTACCATCTTCATAAGTTTCTACAATTTCGCTTACTTTCATTTCCGTTCCATATTCTTTGTGTTCTTCGTTAATATAGGGTAGTAATCCAAAAGTAGTCTTATTTTCGTGGCATTCGTTAATCAACTCTTTGTAACGTGGTTCATATATATGCAGGTTAACTTGCTCTGCAGGATAAGCAACTAACCCAAGAGGGAACATTGGTAAAAATTTCATCATACCGCAAGTAAATAAAACCCTAAACGAGTTACAACATTTTAATGAAATATTATTGACTTGACGTTTGGCTTTGTAATAATTGGTTATAAAGACTATCGAATGGATTACATACTACATATTGAAATCAACATCCAAATCTTTCAATTCATCTTTGTTAATGGATTGGATGAGTTTGTTTATCTCTTTCAAATCGAATTTGCCGGTTAACAGCATCAATATCCTTTCATCGGTATCTTCAATATGCATCACTAACTCTCTAATCCGGTTATTTTGTTCATGTATAAGAAAATGAATGCGTTCTTTTCCATCTTGAATAGTCATTAAGGGTTCATATTGTTCAGGGTCTAATTGGTGAATGCTCCATTTTTTCAACTGCTTTTTATTCATTTGACTTTCATCAACTTCCAACACGGCTAATTTTAAGCCTTTAATTTTCTTTATCAGATACTTAAGTTCGGCATCATCTTTATCCATAAACAAGGCTCCCATTTTTGCGACAAAACCGGGTATAGCAATTGAAGTTACGGCTTCCTGATTTTTGTATTTTTTAAATAATTGTTTTGCACTGAGGTTTTGGCTAATTGATGGAAAACTAAATGCTATACATAAAATTAATAATGCTGCGTTTTTCATAGAGGTCATTTTTGTTGATCGTATTGTTTTAAATTATCCAAATGTTCCATTCCTTTTATATCAATTGATTCCGATAGTTTAGAGAGTTGATTCAAATCTAAATTCCCTTCAATATTCACCATTACAAATTCTTCTTCGCTACCTACCAGCAAAAGCAATTGTTGAATGGTATCGGCTTGCTCTTTAATTAAAAATTGAACATCATCTAAACCATCTTTTACCGTCATTAATTCTTCAAATTGATTCACGCTCGATAACTCGATTGCCGCTTCATCATATAATTTTCTGCTAAAGCCATCATTATATAGGGAGTCTTCATTTTCATACACCAAAATGTCAATTCCTTTTATGCTGTTTAGCAATTCTTTGGCTACTGTTTTTTCGGCTTCATCATCAAAATCAAATTTGGCAATCATTTCAAATAGTTTGGGGCTAATAGATACCGTAGTAAAATCTTCGTGCCCTTTATACTTATCTAACATCGCATTTTGGGCAAACATTTGGGCGACACTCAATACGGTTAGTAATACCGTTAAAACTTTAAAGCGTTTCATATTTACGTTTTTTTATTTTGTTATTAATATTTTCAATTCTTTTAATTTCTTTTAGCGGTTTTTTGCCTTTATTCAATTTTTCTGATACAAATTGCATAATGTGCACGGCTTCTTCATAAGCTTTTTTGGCATCCTCTTCAGTATATTCAACCGTTATACTTTGGTTTGGTAGGGTGGGTTGAGTCATCTCATTTACAATGTTCATTACAAACAATAATCCCCCAACAACGGAGGCAGCTGCTACTATCCACAAGTCTTCAATCCAAGTCATTTTTTTAATCGTTGTTTCTTGCTCAACAACAATTTCTTGATTTGCTAGGGTACTTTGAGCTAAAGAGGTTTCGGATATTTCTGACGCATTAAATTGATCAGTAACTTCTACGTTTCTAATCATTTTTATATGATTAAAATAAGCTGAATAAGCTTTCAATCCCTCCAGTATAATAGATGAATCGCTTGTAAAAAAATCATATAAAAGCTGCTCCTGTTCTAAAGTGCAATTACCTTCTTTAAACAGCCTCAATAATTGTTCTATTTCTTTAATATCCATAAGCTGTTTTGTTTAATAAATGAGCTAATAAGGTTTTGCGTGCCCGGTGTAAGTTTACTTTTACATTTTCTAAAGTAATGGACAGTGTTTCTGCAATTTCCTGATAACTATAGGCTTCAACTTCGCGTAACTGCCAAATTAATTGTTGTTGTTCCGGCAAATTTTGCGCAGCAGTTTTTATTAATTCAACCGATTGTTTTAAGGCACTTTGCTCGTAAGGATTTAGGTTTTTTTGAGCGATACCCAACTCATGGTTTAAGCCAACAACTTTGGCAGCTTGCGCTTTTAATTTGTCTAAACAGGCATTGCGGGTTAACCGCATTCCCCAAGCTTTCAAATTGGCAATATCTTCTTTAGTTTGCCAAATTTTCATCAACACATCTTGTGTTACGTCTTCGGCAACTTCAACACTTTTTACCAAGCTGTAGGCAAAGCGAAAAAATATAGGCTTCAACGGAAGCACCTCTTCTATAAATGCACTTTTAGTCATTTGTACTGGCAAGACGATTCAGCACGGCAAAAAGTTACAGGAAAAAATTATTGATTGATTGTTAAATTGACTAATTATTAAATGGTCATTTTATTAATTAGGCAAACAACTTGATCCATGACATGTTTGTTTAACTTATAGGCGTGGTACGAATATTTATTAATAAGTTAATAACTTACGTTTCAGTAGTAGTATTTATTTCATAATAACTTGAATATAAATTATTTACGGAAATTGAAGTACTCAATAAGGTTAAGTAAACTTAATTCAGCAAATAAAGTATAAAATCATCCAAGTGAACCTGTTCACTTGTTGTAATAAAGTTGCCACGCTTTTACTGACACAATGGAACAGGTACCATTGGAACAGCAATTATTTTACTACCGAAACTTAAGTTAATAATATTTACTACTCCTGTCCATCTCCCGCCTAACGTCTTTTTCTTTTATGCTCTTGCGTTTATCATATTTCTTTTTGCCTTGTGCTAAGGCTATTTCTAATTTAGCATAGCCTCTTTCAGAAATAAATAAGCGGGTAGGAATAATGGTATTTCCTTTTTGTTTTACTTTAGCATATAATTTTTTAAGCTCTCGTTTGTTCAATAATAACTTTCTTACCTGAAACGGATCATGATTATAATGTGTACCCTTGCTAAATTTTCCGATATGCATGCCCATTACGAATAATTCGTTTTTTCTAAAGGTACAATAGGCATCTACTAAGTTGGCTTTGCCTTCTTTAATGGCTTTAATTTCAGTACCAACCAGTACAATACCCGCTTCATACCTATTAGTTAAAAAGTATTCAAACTCCGCTTTTTTATTTTTAATTTCTACTTTGTTTTGTGTTGCCATGTTAATTCAATAATTAATGATTAATAATGCTCAATTTAGTACATCTTCCATACTAAAAAAACCGGTTTTGCCTTGTATCCATTCAGCAGCTAAAATCGCCCCATTCGCAAACCCCATTCTGTTAAAAGCTTCGTGTTCCATGCGTATAGCATCGTGTTCGCTTTGCCATTGTATGGTATGTACGCCTTTTACTTCTTTTTCTCTTTTAGAAAGAATAGATAACGCATCTTCATCCTCATTAAGTTCATTAATCCATTGTTTTTTAGTAGGATGCTGTTCAATAATATCGTTTGCCAATTGAATCGCTGTACCACTTGGCGCATCTTTTTTTTCGGTATGATGTGTTTCCGTTATACTTACTTCATAATTTTGATGATGAGCCATTACCTTATTCAACAGCTTATTGAGTTTAAAAAACAAATTGACCCCAATGCTAAAATTAGCCGCATAAAGCATGGCTTGTTGTTCTTGGAGGCACCGGCTTTTAACTTCTTCAAAATGACTAAGCCAACCGGTTGTGCCTACCACTACAGGTACGTTGGCTTCAAAACAGCGGTATATATTTTCCAAAGCTGTATCTGGTGTACTAAATTCAATAGCCGCATCGGCTTTAGACAATAAATTTAAAGTTAGATCAGATGCGTTTGCAGAATTTACCTTTAAAATGACCCGGTGATGCTCATTGTCATCTAACAAGCTGTGCAATGTTTTGCCCATCTTACCATAACCTAATAATGCAATTTTCATAATTTTAAAACGATACCTAAGCCCGCAAAGCTAACATCATTTGGTTGATAATGAAAAACGGGTTTTACCGATAGGTCTAAATTATCATCAATATCAAAATTTTTAAGATGACCATACACCATAGCATCCGCAATATTTAATAAATATACTGCCCCCATCGCAATTAAAGCCCGTTCATAGTTCTTCTTATGAAATTCTCGTAAACGCAAAAATTCGGAATCGGGTGAGTTTCGTACCCTATTTGGATTAGAAAAACATTGATCTAACAAGTCTTCATCTACATAGTTGTATCGTACTCTATTTAAATATACATCACCATAGCACTTTCGTCGTTGATAGGTATACGTAACAAAAAAACCAGTACCGGCTAAGGCTGCCCAAAATACAGGAGCCTTCCAATATTGTTTATTATATAGCTGACCTAAGCCAGGAAAAGCTGCCGAACGGTAAGCCGACAACAGTGGCGAATGTTGTCCTTCCACCTTTTTGTTTTTGATTCCTGCTGAAGCATAGGCATCAATTACATTGGCTACATAAAAAAAGCCACCCATTGCAAGAGAAGCATTGGCTATTTTTCGCGACTGTTCTTGTTTAACCCGGTAGGCGTTTCGCAAGGCTCTGTCACCAGAAGTATTGACCAATGGAGATGATAGTTTAGCTAATTCTTCAGAATACCCATCAAACAGTTTTATATAACGTAAATGAGCAGAAAAAGACAACAACATAACACCAGGGTAAATAGGCACTTTATACAATTGCTTATTGTATGCCTGCCCTAAGCCGGGTACTGCCGCCGATAGCAAAGTAGCTCTTTTGGGCTTGAATGGCAAGGTATCTTTTTGAAGTATTGATGCGGTATCTGCGATATTGACATTCAAACTATCGTTAGTTAAACTAAGACTATCCAATGGTTGCTGAGCTGCTAAATTAAAGTTTAACCAAATAAAGAGCCCAAGCAAACTTACTTTGTAAATAACTAGATCTGTTGCCCACTTAGTTTTATATTGAGAAATAGAATTCATTAGCTTGCATAATAATACTTTGCAAATATCGGTTTTTATTGCTTAGAGCATTTGGCTTTAACCTTATTTATGCGAAATGAAGTTTTGTAATCATACTTGAATAGAAGAAGATCTAAAAGTTTACCCTTCAAAAGTCTAAAGCCTCTAAATTACCGTTAGCCACCAAACCTGCCCAAGAAGCCGGCGAAGCTAAGCGTTCTGGTTTAGCTTTTAAGTAACTTAATTTTGCTTGTTGAAGAGCTACATCTTTGGTCTGTCCACTTTGTAAATATTCTAAAAACAGTTGGGTAATTTCTGCAGTGGCTTCTTCGGGTATTTGCCATAAACTCATTACTAAACTGGGGCAACCGGCATAAGTAAAAGCCCGCGATAAACTCATTACCCCTTCGCCTTTTTGCAGTTCGCCGGTGCCGGTGTTGCAGGCATGTAAAATGGTTAGGTCGCTGTTGATTTTCATGTTGTACAAATCATAGGCGTATAGTTTGTATTTATCTTTTGGATAAAAAGCCAGATAGCTACTTAAGGGGTTTTCGTCATTTAGTACGCCGTGCATAGCCAAATGTAATACCGAATAGTTGTTTTGATCATTTAAAAAGTTAGGTAATGAAGCTTTATCATTTATATAGTAATGTCCGTTATAAGAATCCGCTAAAACTTTAACTGTTCTTCTGGCTATTGGTAAATCGTTAAATGCCTTGCCAAAATATACGGGTGCATAACCACCATAAGCCATAGTTGTTGATGCAGTTGTAGTACTTTGTTTGTTTTCTAACCACAAAGCCGCCGAATAAGCATAACCAATGGATTTACTTTGAAGCAGATAGGCTAAATTTTTATATTGAATGTTGTGCTTATCAACATTTTCTGTTAACAAAACCTCGAAAGGAATATAATTTAACTCAGCATCGGGTATTATTTGAAGCCGGGTGATTTCTTCCGGTAAAGTACATAAAACAGGATCTAAAATTAACTGACTTAAATACCGGGAATTTTTGGCAAATAAAGCTTTATCGTTTTGATAAACATAAGAAATGCTCTGTCTCAAGTTGTTAATTATTTGTTTCCAGTTAGAAGGTTTTTTGACTTTAAATAAATGAGTATGGTCTTTTAAAATAGAAACTATATAGATTGATGAATCACCTACAAA
>CALHDG010000028.1 GCA_938023075.1 uncultured Chitinophagales bacterium | reverse complement strand
TTTGTCCGACTAAGGTAAAAGACTTGGTGGATGTTTAGGCGAGATGCCGGATAATCTGCTCCGCAAGCTACACAGATTTCCGGCATGACGTTTAGATTTCCGGCATGACGTTTGTTTGGCTTACCTTTATTGAGTGTCAATTAACTTGTCAATACTTAATTAATTTATATTGTGATGCACCAGATATGTCACACACTCATTTAATACAGTTCGAATTCCAATTCTCGCAAGCTACCTTACTTCAAACGAAATACTAATAACGAATTGTCATATTGCTCCACTTCATCTGCAAATTCTTTCATGGCACCATAGCTTTCTTTTGGGTAGCTGCCTTTTCTCAAAACAAATTGCCGGATAATGGTTATTTGCCCACTGTCATTTTCTGATTGACTTAAATCATAAGTTCCATATTCATTATCAATCTGGATAGTCTTAACACCATTTTCAAACGTATAATTTCCAGGTAAAGTTACTTGAATAGTATCTGTTTTGGTAAATGGATATTGAATGTATATTGGTTTTTTTCTTTCCACATCGGGAAGACTAAAATCAGCTTCGGCAAAATATTCTCTTAACTTAAAAAACACGCGTTTGCTATTGGCTTTAAACCATTTTTCAACTGTACCACTAACTTTTACTGTAGCTTCAGGTACAATTTCATTGCTCGGTTTACTCACTTCAAAGTGTGCCATTTTAAAATGTTCGATATCATTTAAATCGTACATCCGGTTTTCCTTTTCGATTGTACTCAAATTGTCAAAATGCATCAAACCGCTTTCTGATAATTGGATGCCACTTAATTTTTTATGTAACTCAACATCTAAAGTTCCATCTTCTTTTAAATTAATATGATATTTACTCAATAATGAATTATCATCTGCGGTATATCGTTTAGTTTTGATGAGTTTGCTGTTGTTGCCATCAACCAATAATGCTTGTCGATCGCTTGTAAAAGTTCCGGTAAATCCAAAAGGGTTACTTTGGCTGGTACATTCTAACCAAACTGTATCTTGTTCTAATGGCACGGTTAAAATTGCATGATTAGCAAATGGATTTACATTTTCTGATATGGGATAAAATTTATGTTTTCCAGCAGTAATCACCGTATAATAAGAAGGAATATCGACCGCCTCTAATAAAGATTTGGTGTAAAAAGACAAAGCCTTACAATCCCCATATTTTTTTTCGTGTGTAAAACCGGTTTCCTGAGGTTGCCAACCACCTATACCTAATTGTATGCTTACATATCTTGAGTTATCTTGCAAGTAATCATATACAGTTTGCACTTTTTCTAATGGTGTATGTTTGTTCTGTACAAGTGTTTTTACTTCGGTTAGCTGATCTGCACTTAAGGTATTCCTATCCTTATTTAATGATTCCTGAAACATCCCAAATGATTGCCAACTTTCCATACTACCTTGATAACCGTGTTGACTAAATGAATCGGCAATAATATATAAAGAAGGATAATAGTCTAATCTATTTTGATTAAACACCTCGTATTCAAAAGGTTGCAAATGATTAACGGTAGCCTCATAACTATTCCCAATTTGAATTGGAGGGTTCATATTAAAAGTTTCAAAACGCAAATTAATACTAGCGAGGTCTGTAATTTTAATGGTGGCTTCTTTCACATAATGATGGGTGTTCTTTTGCGGAATCCAACGTGGAAAAAACATGGTTCCGGAAATTTCATAGGTGTAATTTACGGTGATTGTATAAGGATAACTGGCTTGTTGAATGGGTAAATACAAAATCCTACCATCCTGCACAACGCTAAAACCATCATTTGCCCAATTTTGAAAATCGCTTTTTTTATATTTTTTAACTTTACCTTTAAGCGGTTTAACTTCAACTTGTACTTGTTTTATTTTGGTATCCTTATCGTAATATAGTTTAATATTGTTTAAATCTTCCTCATAGGCATTTAATATATTAACAGAATAACTGCGTTCTAACACAACATTGTCGATACGGTTAATGGTAATTTCGGTATGGTCATTTAAAGTCTCGCTGTTTTTTTCTGCGGTAACTATACTAACAAAAACAACACAGCTTAAAGTGAATAAAAAAAGATGCTTCATGGCTTTCTTTTGGCTACTAATAATTCGTTATTTAAGGAGGTCATTGCTTCAAAAAAACTTTTAAGCATCGGATATTCTTCTGCTAAAAAATCAGTTTCCATCAATTTTAACTCACTAATAATATCTACTGTACCATTTTTGTCAGAAACCAGATAGCTATAGGTGCAGTTTTTGTTTTCCATTGCTAAATTTTTGGCTTCTGGTAAATCAAATGTCCAATCCGCTCCATAGTTGAGTTTGTAAATCACCTTATCTTTTGAAGCGTAAGGTATATCTATTGAAGAAAAACGAACTTCTCGTTGAAAGGGATTTTCAATCATAGCACCAAACCTTACCGGATTGATGTATAACATGTCATCGTTCGTTATATCGTTAATGTATTTAAAAGTAATATTCAATGGTTTTTCAAATCCTTCACTTTTTACTTCAATATCTTCAATTTTCTCTTCAAACCGCTCTTTTAAATAAGTTTTAAATTGATCTAAACCTTCTTCGTTTAAAAGTTGAATATCATCAAAGGCTTCATAATTTGCCCAACGGATGGTTACTTCTTCAATATACTGTCCATCTTTTAGACTTGCCGTTACCATTACAGTATTGTTGGCTGTTTTAGCCTCTTTTAAATTTATCCATTCTCCACCATCTTTGTTAACTACTCTGCCATTTGTATTCAAACATTTTACTGGCAAAACGCCAAAAGGCATTTTTGAAGAGGCATCTGCGGTATACCATTTATCTTCATATTTTATGCCGGCAACTACGAAGTTGAATCGACCAATATCCGCAAAAACAGGATGTGGAAAGCCATGCCCACGAGTACTCAAAATTACCGGATGCGCATCAAAACCAGCTTCATTTAAAGCGGCTATATAGGTTAAGTTGATATCTTGCACCAAACCAGTACCATCAGTAATTAATTTTTTTCCAAATTTTCTGGAATAAACACCACCATATCCATTATGCGTAACTTTATGTTGCAGAGCCCGGTAAATTTGTTGAGCTCCTTTTAAAGATTGATCGGAGGCTTGAACATTTAAAGCTTTTAAAATTCCCTTTTTCTTTAACAACCTTCCAAAACTTTCACTATCCATTAAATTTTTCGATAGCGCTTCATAATCGGATGAGTAGTTTTTATGAGTTGGTAAATATTTAACCAATTGAAAATTAACTTTACCATAAACGTCTTTCATATTTGGTTGATAAGGCTCCTCAAAAATGGGCTTAATGTCAGTGGATTCAAGCGTACCTGTGTAGCTGTTAAAGCCCCAGTTATCTTTTGCTTTTTTACCTGTATTGGTATCGTACACATTACCGGTTATGTATATTTTATAAATAAAATATTCTTCTATGTCATAAGTAAATTTATTAAATGCACAAGGAATGTCATATTGAAGTTGCCAATTTGGTATGTTCCGTAAATATTCAGTTTCTTTTACATAACTATATTCAAATACAGAACCGGCTTTTACATTCGGTATTACAAAAGTTAATTCTTTCAGGTAATCGTTTACTCGTTTGTCAAACTTATCGGCTTTTTCCATTTTGGTTTTCACCAACTCTCCATTGTCAATATTGTAAGTAAAGGCTTTTAAATTGGTTACCCGCTCCGGGTCTTTCCTCAAAGGAGCATAATAACGAATGCTAACTGTTGCTTCGTCTTTTCCTTCATCAGTATAAATTTTTACTCTATTATGTACATAATAATAGGCTTTTCCCTGGTCAATTCTCAAATCTCCTTTTGAAAGCAGGTATTCAGCGTGCGCATCAGGATAGTAGGTACAACTTTTTTGCTGCACTTCTTCTATGCTAACATTGCCAAACTTTTTGGCTTTATCAGCCGCTAAACTGTTTAAAATGATGGAAAAAGAAAGTAGGAATAATAACAATAAGTGTTTCTGGTTTTTCAGACTAATAAACTGCATCGTTTCAAAGTATTTGATTTAAAATTTTTACGCTGCAAATATAAATTTTATATGTTAGAAATGCACTCATTGTTTTCCGTGATTTTTTGCTGATCGATCAGAGTCCTCTTTAAGAGAATCTTATGGGAAGAATGAAAAATCATTTTGAGCTACTCAAACTCATCCCCATAAAAATCATCTTGTTGAATGGGCTTAATGGGCTCTTGTATACCCGGCTGCATTCCTGGTGGTATGTTTGGGTTATTAGGATCATACAAGACCGGCAAGCCCTTTTCATCTAATACTACTTTACCCAGACTATCTAATAAGTACTGTAATTCAGGTTTTGGTTGATCGCCGTTTAATAGGGCATTCGGATCATTTTCTGCCGTACTCCCATATGGATTTAAGGCTTCTAATTCATCTTCGCAAGCTAAATCTCTCCGGTAACCTCTCGGCTCTTCAAATTCATCTTCTTCACTTAAATTTAAGGTTTCGTCGGCATACACCATTTTCATAAAGGCTCCGAAAACCGGAATACCCAAAGAGGCACCCGACCAAATTTCGGTGTTTTTTATAGTGATGACTTTATCATCGCCTCCAATCCAAGTGCCACATACTAAGTTAGGTACAATGCCCATAAACCAACCATCAGCATTATCTTGTGTAGTGCCTGTTTTCCCAATCATATCATTGGTAAATTCAAAGGGTTCTTTTCTTAGCCTTCGGGCAGTACCCACATCAACCACATTACGCATCAATTCTATCATGGCATAAGTACTGTATGCATCTAAAGCTTCTACCTGGCGAGGAATAAACTCCTGAATGGTATTTCCATTTTTATCTTCTATACGCTTAATAAAATAGGGTTCCACCCAAACGCCTTTATTAGCAAAAGTGCCATAAGCCCCCACCATTTCTTGTACAGAAATATCAGCGACTCCTAAGCACATAGAAGGAACTGGTAAAATATACGATTCAATACCCATTCGTTTGAAAAACTTGGTCATATCCACATAACCCTCTTCTGTCTGTTGAGGATTCATGTCTTTCATTAAATAAGCCGTTATTTGATTCATGGAAAGTGCCAAACCATCTTTTAAGGTAATCATTTCGCCATCTCTAAAATCGCTGGCATTTTCAGGTGTGTAATTGTCATATTTATCAAAAGTAACGGGCATATTCGGTACTTTTTGACAAGGAGACCAACCATTTTGAACTGCCAACGAATAAATAAATGGTTTGAAAGTAGAACCTACTTGACGCTTAGCGGTTAACTTAACATTGTCGTATTGGTAATACCGGTGATCGATACCGCCAACCCAAGCCTTTACTTCACCGGTGCCCGGTTCCATAGCCATAAAACCAGCATGCAACATATATTTGTTATAAATAATAGAGTCTTTCGGAGAGATTAAAGTATCTAAACTACCTTCCCAAGAAAACAACCGGGTTTTTACTTTTTCGTCAAAAATGTCGAGTATTTCTTTATGACTTTTACCGTTGCGTTTATGGGTAGCATACCGGTCAGATTTTTTAATGGCTTTTTCGATATAGCCGGCTTCTTCATGCCAAGGATGTTGTTTTTTATCTTTAAAATATTTATTGAAGATATTTTGTCTACCCGGTAAATGCTCTACCAAAGCACGCTCAGCATAATCTTGTAATTTACTGTTAATGGTGGTGTATATTTTCAATCCATCTTCATAAATATTATAGTTTGAACCATCAACTTTTTTATTCTCTTTACACCATTTATCTAACCAAAGTCTTAAATGCTCTCTAAAATAAGGTGCTAAGCCTGCATTATGATCAACTACATTATAATCTAACTTTAAGGGTATTTTTTTAATAGAATCTCCAATCGTTTCATTCAAGCCACCAAACTTTACTAATTGGTTAATTACGATATTTCTTCTCTCTTGAGAACTTTCGGGATTTTTACGAGGGTTGTAAGAGGTAGGAGCTTTCAGCATACCGGTTAAAGTTGCCGATTCTTGAATATTCAAATCTTTGGGTAATTTATTAAAATAAGTATTGGCTGCCGATTTAATACCAAAAGTATTATCACTTAATTCCATGGTATTGAAATACATAGTGATAATTTCATTTTTGGTGTACCGTTGCTCTAATTGAATGGCGATAACCCATTCTTTTAATTTTTGAATAACTCGTTTAATCTTATTACTCCTGTCTACATTAGTGAAAAGATTTTTTGCCAATTGTTGTGAAATGGTGCTCGCTCCGCCCCGTTTACCAAGGTAGAAAATAGCTCTTGCTACACCTTTAAAATCGATACCTGCATGGTCGTAGAAGCGATAGTCTTCTGTAGAAATTAAACTGTTTACCAAATAAGGAGAGAGTTCTTCAAACTCCACATTAGAGCGGTTTTTCTTATAATATTTACCTAAAATAATCGAATCTTCACTAATGACTTCGGTGGCTAAGGCTAATTCTGGATTTTCTAATTGTTCAACAGATGGCAATTCGCCTAACATACCTCTTGAAGTAAACAGAAAAAGAAAAAAAATGCCTGCCAGCCCCAATAAAAAAAGCCACCACATTAGCATAGCATAGCGGCGGTTTGTTTTTCTATTTTTTAGCTTAAGTTCTTGCGCCTCTTGTTCACTCATATATTCTTACTCCTATTTATTGGTTAAGATAGGCTTTTGCAAAAAAGCTCAAGTAATCTTCTACTATTTTATATTTAAAAAACTGGGTATAATTCTTTTTTGACATTACAAAGTAGGTAAATTCCGAACCGCCTAATTCACTAAATTGAGCATTCAATTCATTTTCAAACTGTTTATAATATTTTAAGGCTTCTTCTGCATTCGTAAAATCTTCTACTAATATTAAATGTGTGGTTTTACGCAACAAACGATCGCTTACCTTAAACTTTTCTAAACTAAACATACTGGTATTAAAATCAGAAACCTGATTCATTACTTTATTAATGTTGGCATTGGTAAAATTAAAATGAATGATAAAAAAATGTTTGCTATTTAAATTAGCTTTGTAAACGCTATCGTCTGTATCTTCTATAATCTCGTCTTCTTCTATATTTTTTGGTATTCCCTTTCTAAAAAATTCCAAAATTTCTTTTGAGCGAATACCCACATCAGTGCCCGGATAATTATTTACAATTTTAGACAAAGCCTCTTCGTAAGCTACCGCATCTTTAGTATAACCAATAGCTTGTGCACTTAAAAATTCAAATTTTGATTGAATGGGATTGACTTCAAACATCTCATCAGCTTGCTCGTGCCGGGCTAATACCTCATCATATTGCTTATTGGCGAACAAGGCATATGATTGTTCGTAAAACTCATTAATTTCTCCATCTAATTTTGCTACTGTAGCCGCATAATCCGGATTTTCAATATATTGCGCATAATCACTATCCGGGTAATTTTGCAAGATGTAATTTTTGTGCTGATTACTCAAAGGCATATTCTTCTTATCTTTATATAGTTGATATAACTGATAATTCGCATCTAAATCATAAGGATTATTTGCATATCTTTTTAACAGATCGTTTAGCATTGCAATTGCTTCATCATTTTTATCTAAAGATTCTTTATAAATACGACCGGATTGATACATAGACTCGATAATACGATCATTAGAAGCTTTCAAACTACTTTCATCTAAAGGCAATTGAGCAACAAAAAAGTCTCTGTTTAGCGATCCTTTCAAGGCTAAATTTTGCGCTTCTTCTTCATTTTCAGCAACGTTAATGCCAGGTGTTACGTTTAAACTACTTGCTCCACCATCAGCAAAATTATCTTCTCCACTTTGCGATTTAGAGGCAATTGCCCACCAATCAGTACTAGAGCGGTTACCCCATTGGTTTTTAAAATTGTTATAACCTCTGTCTCTGCTAATGGAGTTATAAAAATAAAAAGATCCGGGATTCATAGAACCTACAGATGGATTTGGCTTTGGTTTAGCACCGGGTTGATTGATACCACTTAATTTATCTAAATCACTAAAATCAGCCACACCTTCTTCATTTTCTTTGGCTTCCAACTCTTTGTTTACCTTGTCCGTAATTTCACCAATAATTTTGTCTAAAGCCATGTTTCTTTCTTTAGGTTCCATATTGGCTAAGGTTTGCAAGCTGTCTTCTAAATGAATGGTATTTAAATGACTTGCTAGTTCTACCATTACCTCTTTTCGCTTCATTAAATCTTCATATTCGGGATGATCTTTTGAAATGGAAACCATGGCACTATCGTAATAAGCACCAGAATTTCGATAGTCTTGACTTTCAAAATATATTTCCGCTAATTTCAAAAAAGATAAACCTTTTTGATTTTGATCTTTAGTACTAGCCGCTGCCGATTCTTTCAATTGTTCAATTGCTAAATCCACATTGCCATCGGCTAACTCAACTTCGGCTAAGGTGTAATGTATCTTATCCAAATAATCTACATTCTTTTCATCTTTCAGCATCTTTTTTAATGATTTAACTACTTTAGCTTTAGAAGATGGATCACTCAACATCATGGTTTGTGCCATTTGTAAGCGCGTGTTAAATTCCATATCGTAACCGGGCTTATTTTTTAACACTTGTTTAAACGATTCATTAGCACGAGCATACAAGGCTTGCCTTTGGCTAATTTGCGCTAAAATAAAGTGATAGCGTGCTTTAGTTGGTCTTTTACGGGTATTATCAATCGCATTTTGTAAAGCATCAATACTTTCTTCCCACATTTCATTTTCAATAAAATATATCGCTTTTAATGCATAATAGTCGCTTCTTAAATTTTTTGGGAAGCTATTGTTGTTGCCAATTTGATCTAAAATTTGTTTGGCAGATTGATAATTTTCCATATCAATATAGTTTTCTGCCTTCCATAACAACGATTCGTGATTAACCTTTTTATGTCCAAAAGCTGATTGCGATCCACTGCCTCTAAAATCTGATTTTGCTTCCTCCGCATCTTCTTTGGCATTCTTTTTAGCAGCTTTAGCTTCTTCCTTGGCTAATTTTTCTTCCTCTTCCAAGCGTTCTTTTTCGGCTTTGGCTTCTTCTTTGGCTAATTTTTCTTCCTCCTCTAATCGCGCTTGTTCTTCCTTTGCTTCATCTTCTAGGCGTTCTTTTTCGGCTTTGGCTTCTTCTTCTAAACGCGCTTGTTCTTCTTTGGCTGCTCTTTCTGCTTCTTTGGCTTGCTCTTCAGCCAATCGTTGTTTTTCTTTTTCTTCCTTACTTATTTCTTTTTCTCTGTTTTCTAAGGCTTCAAATACTTCATCAACTTTTTTATTTCCTTTTTTTCTATTTGCTGCCTCTTTGGCTCTTTGTTTAGCGGCTTCTTTTTTGGCTTTATTATAATCTTTAGCACTGCTCTTTTTTCTATCTTTAGATGCTTTAGCTTTTTCTTTGTTGTAATCTTTGGCAGATTTTTTTTCTTGCTCCTTTACTCTTTCCTTAGCCTCTTCTTTTCGTTCTTTTTCTCGTTCTTTTTTCGCCTTCTCTTTTTCCTTTTGAGCTTTATCGCGTTCTTTTGCTGCTTCTTTACGGGTCAGTTCTCTATCTTTTATACGTTCTTTGTTTTCTTTTTTAGCTTCCTCTTTTCGTTCCTTTTGCGCTTTTTCTTTGTCACGCTTTTTTTCTTTATTCAGTCGCTCAACTTCGCTGTTATCTTTTTTAGGTGGTGGGTTCTTCGTTCTTTTTCTTTTTTCACCTACTTCGCGCGGTTGGTTTTTTTCTCTTTCTTCTAACTGTTTATCATATTCGGTGGTTATTAAATCGGTATTTCTAATGCGGTTGCTAAATTCACTTTCAATATATTCTAAAGCATCAATAGACGAATCGTTTTCTCCCTTCAAAAAATTAGCTTTGGCAATTAGTAAATAACAATCATCAACCCACTTACTTATTTTATGTAATTGTATAGCAATACCCGATTTTTTTATCACTTCATCCATTTGTGAAGCGGTAGAACTTCGCTTTTCTTTATTCCCATATTGCCTTACCGGCAAAATTTCGTTGTAATTATCTTGATGCCCATCTTGCAATTGCCGTAAACTTTCGTTTAATTTAAGGCGGGCATTAAAAAAATAGTTAAACCGGGTGGTCATATCGTGGTAAACCTTTTGAAGAAAGGTAGGATTTTCAACTTTTTTCTTTTTGTTGCCATCGCCTCCACAAAAAGCTTCGGCAGGTATAAGTAGTGAGGATATTAAAAATAATATGATGTAAATACGAACTGTCAAAATTATATTGAGTTTTATCGGTTTAATAACTGCTTTAAATAGAAAATATTATCGTAAATATGCAACGATTGTATAAACGATCAAATAATAGATAGAAAATTGTTTATGTGGCGCAAAATTAAGAAAAATTTCTTTGAGAAACTACGGAATCGTTACCGTATGGTAATCATGAACGATGAAACCTTAGAAGAACGCATTTCATTAAAGTTAAGCCGAATGAATGTATACATTGCCTTTAGTTCAGTATTGGTTTTAATGCTCCTTTTAATTATGTGTTTAATTATATTTACCCCTTTAAAAGAATACATACCAGGTTATGGTGATTTAGAGTTTAGAGAAAACCTTGAAGTTATAAGGTCAGAAACCGATTCTTTAAGTGTTTTAGTCAATCAACAAGATGCTTACATCAATTCTATTAGAAAAATAATGAACACCGATTTTGAGAAAGATTCCATTGAACAACTAACCACCGACGAAAAGGTGGATTACAGCAATATTGATATTGACAAGACATCTGAAAAAGACTCTTTATTAAGAGCAGAAGTAGAAGAACAATTGCGCTACAGCTTGGGCGACGTAGCTAATATTGCCGGTGCCGATACCAGTCAAACCTATTATTTTCCACCAATAACCGGCTATGTTACCTCCGAATTTGAACCCGAAAAAGATCATTATGGAGTAGACATTGTAGCGCCAGCCAATACCCCCATTAAAGCTGTATTACCGGGTACGGTAATCATTAGCAATTGGACTTTAGATACAGGCTATGTAATTGGCATTCAACACAGCAACAACGTTTTATCTTTTTATAAACATAATTCGGTATTATTAAAAAAAGTTGGTAACTTTGTAAAAGAAGGCGATGTGATTGCCGTAATTGGTAGTAGCGGAGAGCTTTCCACAGGTCCACATTTACATTTTGAATTATGGCAAGACAAATCGCCAGTTAACCCAAAGGATTATATTGCTTTTAACTAAGCTAATTTAAAGTAAAGATTATGTTTAATAAAAATAATAAACCTGAGAAGAAAGAAACCGCCAAACCAAGTCCGTTTTCATCCTCACCTTCTAAAATTCCAAGTCCTAAAAGTTCTAATTCCTTTAGCAGCAGTGCCGCCGCAGGTGGTAACGCTATTAATATTATTAGCCCGGGCACCCGTATAGAAGGGGAGATATATTCGAATGGGGATATTAGAATTGATGGGGTTGTAGACGGTTTTGTAAATACCAAAGCCAAAGTAGTTATTGGGCCAAAAGGTATGGTAAAAGGAGAATTGGTGTGCGACAGTGCCGATGTTACTGGCAAAATAGACGGAAAATTAACCGTGAAAAACGAACTGTATCTCAAAAGTTCTGCTTACATAACCGGTGAATTAAATACACACAAACTAGTGGTAGAATCAGGGGCTTTTATTAATGGAAATTGTGTAGTTGGTAAACAAAATACAACCATAACTAATCAAAGTGGAGGATCAAAACCAGCAGGAGGATTGGCAGGAAAATTTAAAAAGAAAGAAGCCATCTAATGCCTATTTAAAATATTCAGCTATGGCTTTTCAAATGATAGCCATTATGCTTTTTTTTCTTTTTTTAGGTCAGTTTTTAGACCGGCGATTTCTTACAGAACCCATATTAACTGCTATTTGCCTAATTACAGGTGTTTTTATAGCAATTTCTTTTTTTATGATTCAAATTTTAAAAGAAAAATAAATGTTGCTTAAACATTTAATTTTTATTGGATTGATGCTCGGCATAGCTATTATGCTTAATCTATTTGTATTAGATACAAAGACCGGACAGTTTGTATTGGTTAGTGCAACCTTTTGGAGTATTTTGAGTTCTGCCATTCTATATTTTAGTTTGGCATTTGGAAAAAATGCAAAAGCTGCCACAACAACCAACATTTTACTTGGTGGCTTATTAGCTAAATTTGCCTCAGCTACCTTTTTCTTTTTAGTTTATATGTTGTATACTAAGCATGCTACAATGTGGGTTGGTCTCAGTTTTGTCATTCAATCTTTTCTATTTACCAGTTGGGTGTTGTATCATTTAATCACCACTTTCAATCAAAAAGATCAACTTGAAAGCAGAGCTTAATAAATTTTTACCTGCCAATTCTATCGATACGGTGATGCGATGGATTCAATCTTACCAATTTCAGCTAACTATTGCCAAAGCAAGAAGTAGTAAGCTAGGCGATTTCAGACCACCTAACCCCAAAAAACCCTATTATCGTATTTCGGTTAATCACAACCTAAACCCTTACGAATTTCTAATTACTTTAGTACACGAGGTTGCCCATTTACTCACTTTTGATGAATATGGCAGAAAAGTTGAACCGCACGGAAAAGAATGGAAAAATCAATATGCGGCACTCTTACAAGAAACTATTCAATTAAACTGTTATCCTACCGAATTATTACCGGCTATTCAAGCACATATACAACGTCCGGGAGCATCAAGTTGTGCCGATGCTCAATTAGCCCGTGAACTCCGAAAATATAATGTTGACCCAATACCATTTCAATTATTAGAAGAGTTACCGGCATCTACTCAATTTGTTATTCGTACCGATCGCCGTAAACGGCTGTTTAAAAAAGGAGCCCGATTGAGAAAAAGATATCGTTGCGTAGAGGTTGCCACAGGTAAGACCTATTTGGTGAGTCCGGTTGCTGAAGTAGTGGAAATGAATTGACAATACACACTGCAATTATTACTGTTAATTTGAGCGGAAAGGGCGAAGGGTAATTTTAACGAAAAGCAAATGGTGAACTTGATTCAGTAACTTCCAACATTAAAACTAAATTTGTTTGACGTTTTATGGTCAGTTTGGTATTACTTAGGAATAATTCAAAAATAACTGCCCATTTTTACCTTTGAGATTTTTCGATCTACTTCATTAAAATACTCGTCTTAGCACCACTAAGCCTGCGTTTTTTAACTTGTATATCAAAAAATCTCTTTGCTAAAATTTGAACATTTATTTTTTCATCATTCCTTACTTGAGGTAAAAACCACGAAAAATTTTTTCAGATTTTCGCAAAGGTTTGTTTTCACCAGAATTTGGTAAAGCTTTACACCAACTATCTAACTTTTGTTTTAGTTGTTCGGCAATTTCTATATTGTTTTCGATAATATTGTTGGTTTCATGAAATTCGCTTTCCAAATCAAAGAGATATTCTTTTCCATCTGAATACCTTAAATACTTGTACCTGTTATTTCTTACCGCTTCTTGACCGCGCCATTTCCAGAAGATAGCTTCTCGTGTTGTCGCCTCTTTTTCGCCACATAAATGAGGTATTAAATTAATGCCGTCCAAATCACTTATTTCACTACCAGATACAGCAACAGCAGTAGCTGAAATGTCTAAACAAGTTACAGGAATATGGTAATTCATATTTTCTGGCAAGGTGCCTTTCCAATTTACCACAAAGGGTACTCGAAGTCCACCTTCGGTAAGCATGCCTTTTTCGCCTAACCAAGGGTCGTTTAATGAACCATTCCATAAATTTTTTCTTTTGCTTATGGGAGCATCTTCTTTATGTAAAATTAAAGGAGCTCCATGGTCGCTGACAAAAAATATAATTGTATTTTCTAATATATGTAGGTTTGCTAAAGCCTGCATAATTCTTCCTACGCCCTCGTCAATTGCAGTGTTCATGGCTAAGGCTAGTCTTCTTCTATTAGGCATATCTTTCGAAAATTTTGACAGGTATTTTTCTGGTGCACTTAATGGTGCGTGAGGGCCAAAATAAGAGAGATACAAAAAGAATGGTTGATTATGCTGCTGCTTTATAAAAGTTAAGGCTGCTTCGGTTTGCAGGTCAAGCCTATATTGATCGTAAATTTTTTTTTGTGGCTCAGTATATGTCGTTCCATCTAAATTAAAGTTTGTCCATACTGTAGATCCATTGCCACAGAAAACCTTGTCAAAACCTCTGTTCCATGGTGCATATTTAAAATGAATTTCTGAATGAACTGAATTAATATCGTCAAAATTATTTTTGTTTAACCAATCTGTATTTTTTGGATGTATATCTAAATGCCATTTACCGACTAAGCCGGTTGTATAGCCATTTAATTTTATTTTTTCAGCAATTGTAGGAATATTAAGTGGTAAAGGTGCATCAGTATTTTCATCTAAACCAAATTTATTTTGATATTGACCAGTAATAATACCTGCTCTTGAGGGCGTGCATTGCGGGGCAGTTGCATAGCCCGCAGTCATGCTTACACCATTTTTAGCCAGCGCATCAATATGAGGAGTGCGGTTATCTTGTAAAATTTTGTGATAGCCTACATCAGCATAACCCATATCATCAGTAAGAATAATAATAATGTTGGGCTTTATATTGTTGTTTGCAAACAAGCAAAACGGCAACACCATTATAAGCAATATAAATATAAGGTGATTTGTTTTAATTGATCTATTTAAAACCATGGTTTATATTTACATATAAAAAAATATGTGTAAATGTAAGAAATCCTGACAGATTCTGGGCAGGCTTCTTCACTTCATTTGGCATCTTCGCAGAATGGTGGTTTTTGTTTGATGTTATTCAAGTAGATTTTAAATTATTAAGGGATCTATTAAGTTGAGTGCTAAAAGTTACTTACAAATAGTTTAAATCAAACTGATATTTTTCAAAATCGACTTGATAAATTTGTCTTACTTGATTTTCTAAAGCAGCATTGTAAAAGTATTTGTAATCCGGTCTATTCTTTTTTACAGCAAATGCAAAAGCTGTGTATCCACAAAATTGTTGGTTTGCCGGTGTTTTTTTACCTGAACTATGGTGGCCTGACTGTACTAAAGAAGTAATATCGGATGTTTTTTTAAGCTTATATACATCTTCAAGCTTAAGCAGTTCTTCTGTTGAATTATTTAAATCTATAATGTGATCAAACTTCAATCTTCTTTCTATTAGTTGGTATTGCTGTCGCCAATGTACATTGCATTTGTTCACATTAATTGTTGACAGTAAATTCAAAAAATCAGCAAAAGAGTAGTTCATCTTTTCATAGCCTATTCCAAAATTATTGTTTATTTCCGGATGCTGTTTATCTAACATACCCAAAAAATGAATGTATGAACTAACAGCACGCTCAAAAGGATTTCGAACTACTTTAATTTTTAAATAATCTTTTCCTTTGGTATTAATAAAATTATTTTCGCTTTTAGTAAAATGATCGGAATTGAGATATACTTTTTCGCGGTAATTATGCACAAAATGATTAAAATCTAAAGCAGCGGTTAAATGCCCTATTTGAAAAAAAAACCACTTTACAAGAAAAGTACATCCGGATTTGGCACTAAAAAAAACTGCTAATTTCTTATCAAAGTTTAAAACCGGAGATGGCTTGGAAGCCTTATAGAAATCTGAAAAAGAATGTTGTCTTTTTAACATTAATCTTAATTTTTTTAATAGCAATTGGAATATTGTGATTATTATAAAAGATAAGTGGCAAAACAATGAAAAATATGTTTAATTTTAAATTAAATTTATAGAAATTATTTCAAACAACAGCCTGTTTAGCATGGTTCTTATGTGTTTATCAGATATTAAAGTAAAAACTTATAGAAATAGCTTTAAATCATTAAATTTGACCAAAATTATTCATGGAAGTTTCAATAGTAATGCCGTGTTTAAACGAAGCTGAAACCTTAGCTGTGTGTATACAAAAAGCTAAGCAATGCCTTGAGTTGAACAATGTTTTATACGAAATTATTATAGCAGATAATGGAAGTACCGACGGCTCGCAACTAATAGCCAAAGAAAATGGAGCCAGGGTAGTGGCAATAAAACAAAAAGGTTATGGTGCAGCATTAATTGGCGGAATTACAGCAGCAAATGGCAAATTTGTGATGATGGGCGATTCGGACGATAGTTATGATTTTTCTAACTTAATGCCTTTTATTAATAAGTTAAGAGAGGGCTATCAACTTGTAATGGGCAATAGATTTAAAGGTGGAGTTAAGCCGGGAGCTATGCCTTTTTTACATAAATATTTGGGTAATCCGGTACTGTCGTTTATTGGTAGATTGTTTTTTAAAATACCCGTTAAAGATTTTCATTGTGGCTTACGAGGCTTTACGAAAGAAGCATTTAACACAATGAAATTGAAAACCACAGGAATGGAGTTTGCCTCAGAAATGGTGGTAAAAGCCTCACTGAATAAATTAAAAATGGTGGAAGTACCGACCACGCTTTCTCCAGATGGCAGAACCAGACCACCGCATTTAAATACATGGCGAGATGGTTGGCGACATTTAAGGTTTTTATTTTTATATGCTCCAAAATGGTTGTTTTTATATCCTGGTTTAATTTTAATGATTGTAGGTTTAATTTTATCTATACTTATTTTTATAAAACCTTTAAGTATCTATAATATTCAGTTAGATGTATTTACCTTGTCTTATGCTTCTTTAGCTGTATTTGTTGGCTTTCAATTTGTGTTTTTTTATCTCTATTCTAAAGTGTTTGCCGCAAAAGAAGGCTTTCTGCCTGCTAGTGAACGATTACAAAAATTTTTAACCAAGTTTTCATTAGAAAAGGGTTTAATAATAGGTTTGTTAATAGGTTTAGTTGGCTTTAGTTTAAGCATGTATGCAGTAAAAGTTTGGGTAGATACTGGGTTTGGAGCACTCGATTCCAGAGTATTATTACGAACCGTAGCCCCGGCATTGTTTTTGATTGCCTTGAGTATGCAAGTATTTCTATGTTCATTTTTTATTAGTTTTTTACAGATAGAATCTTAATGAGTTCACCTATTGCACAATCGGTTAAAGGTTTTTTTAAAAAACTACTGATACAGTTTCATCAAAAAGCCTCACATAATTATCGTATTGAAAAACTATCAACCTTAATTGCGGGGGAGATTAATAAATTAGCACTTCAGCAGCCTATACGATGCTTAGATGTGGGCTGTGGCGATATGATATTGTCTGAATCTATACAAGCAAAATTAAGTAGCCAAACTAATTGGACTTGTATTGATATACATCCCTTACCTGAGTCATTAATCAACGAACCTAAATGGAAGAAATATCAGCAATTTGATGGTCGTTCTTTCCCATTTGATGATCATTCGTTTGATATTATTGTTATTTGCGACGTTTTACATCATGATATTGAAAATACCGTAAACTTGCTGAGTGAAGCAAAAAGAGCGGGAAAGTATATATTCATTAAAGATCATTATGAATATGGTTTTTTTTCAAGAAAGATGCTACGTTTAATGGATTTTGTAGGTAATTGGGCTTATGGAGTGCCCATTCCTGATTTTTATTTTACCAATAAAAGTTTTAAAAATGCTTGTTTAAAAGCCAACCTACATATTATTAAAGAGGTAGACAATATCAATTTGTATGAACATTCAAGGTTGTTTAATGCATTAACTAAACCTAAATGGCAATTTATTGCTATTTTAAATTGATCTGTACAATTGAAATTCAAAACATTTTTAACCATACTTTTTTTAGTAAGCGTAGTACTATCAAAATTATATTTAATCCATCCTTTACCAATTAAAGCAATTGGTTCGGCAGTTTACGATGATTTTTTGTTTGTTCAATTAGCAAAAAGTATTAAAGAAGGCAATTGGCTAGATGAGTTTAATGAAGTTTCTCATTCAAAGGGACCA
The DNA here is from genome assembly GCA_938023075.1 of uncultured Chitinophagales bacterium. GTDB lineage: Bacteria > Bacteroidota > Bacteroidia > Chitinophagales > JAHDHT01 > CALHDG01. The sequence continues at coordinate 9,756 of CALHDG010000028.1, read as the reverse complement.
TTTTTTAGCATTTTTACAGCCTTTAATTCTTACACAAATATTCCTTTAAAAACTTCAGAATTTCTATTATATGTATTAGCAGTTTTATTGTTCTATATTGTTTTCAAGCATCAGCAAAAAATTCCTATTCTACCAGAAATATTATTTGTATTATTAATTTTTTGTCCTTATGTAGAAGTGGTACGCCGGATTACCAGAGAAGGCATCTATGGTTCACTTGCTATTTTAATACTTGCTTTTTTTTATTTTCTTTATTTTTTTAGAAAAAAACATCTTATTTTAAATTCATTACTTTCAATTTTTGGTGGAATTATGTTATTTGCATTCTGGTATACAAGAGAAGAAGGGGTGTGGATTTTACCTTTTATACTAATACTTAGTGTTTTCAGCATTTTTAAATTATATAATGAGCATCAGTGGTCTAAAACATTTTTCATAAGGGTATTCGCCTATTTTTTATTTATTCCAGCTTTCTTTTCGGTACAACAATATTTTAAGTTGAAAAATTTAAAGTATTACGGTGAAAAATTTTTGCTTGACACTCAAACAACAGAACACAAAAATGCTTTTGAAGCTTTATATAGAGTAAAACCGGTTAACGGGAAACAACCTTATTTATATTTGAATAAGTTAACCAGAGAGAAAATTTACCAGGTAAGTCCAAGTTTTAAAAAGCTGAAAAAACCTATTGAAAGATATAAAAATAAACACGGTTGCCATTTATATCCAAATACTTGCGGCGATATTGCGAATGGTTGGTTTTTTTGGACGTTTAGAAGATCGATTAGAGGCAGTGGTTATTTTTTGTCACCCAAAAAATTGAGAAGTTTTTATAATCAATTATCAGATGAAATTAATACTGCCTGCACTAGTGGTGCATTAGATTGTAACGAGGTAAAAAATGTCAATTTTCTTCATTTTGAGAATTCAGATGATTTGAAAAGACTGTGGCACTCGTTTTGTAAAGGTATTAGATTTTTACACGATGGTTGCAGTAATTATACATTAAATACTGTTAGTAATGGAAGTGCAGCTTCTATAAATTTATATAAAGAAATAACCGGCTATAACGATCAAGGCATTATTCTTAACAACAAGGTTTGGAATTCGAATAAACAGTTCAAAATTAAAAAACAAGAATTGCTTGACAAAGTTAATATATTAAAAAAAATTAAACACGTTTATGATAAATACTTACTCAAGATTTTTTTTTATGGAATATTGATTCTTCTATTTATTAACATATACTATTTATGTAGAGGTAGAGGACATTATTTGCCATTCGTATTCGCCTTAGGTGTATTTGCAATAATTTTATTGAGAATATTATTATTGAGTATTATTGATTCAACCGTTTTTCCGGGGTACGAGCCTCGTTATGTGGCCTGTTTATATCCTCTAATTTCTATTACATTTATTCTGTTATTATGCAATCCAATAAAACTATGGATTAATGAAAAAGGAAAAATAGAAACCTAGCAAAAATTACCAATGAATGTTGTAAAGATGTTTAACTTTAATATAATTAAACTATTGTTTATTTTGTTTGCTGTATACACGCTTAATCCATTGTGGTAAAACAATAAAGCCTAGCGGTATAAAGGCATAATAAGTAAATATTCGCCAGAAGAGTGCCAAGGCAGGAGCAATACCTTCTTGTGCAAAATTTTTGTAAATCCAAATAAAGGAGCCTTCGGCAGCGCCACTGCTGCCGGGCGTTGGACTAACCGCCATAACTAAATACAAAGCAACGGAACGGGCAAAAATTAACAATTGTTCGCTGTTATAAATAACGGCAAGTATTACAAAATTCACAATCAAAAAACGAAACGTCCATGCACCAGCGGTACCAATAAAACTACCTAGCCAATAGCCTAATGATTTATTTTTCAATTCTTTCGAGGCAACTAACAAGTCAACTGCTGTTTTTTCGCCAATGCTTTTCCAACGTCTAATGTAGGGTAATGAAAATACTTTTCTAATTAACCACTGTATGCTTGATGGACTAAAAAATAAACCATAGGCAATTACTACAAAAGCGATTACATTAAATAAAAAGCCGACTAAAAAAATATAAGACCAACCACCTGATAAAAAAGAGCTACCCAAAATTAACCATACCACAAGTATGAGTAAGGTAAAGTATAAGCCATCTAAAAAAACCGTAATTAAAATTATAGTAGTCGTTCGTCCAACGCTAATGCCTTCTTTAGTTAAAAAATATAAAGAAACTGCCGTTCCACCAACCGAAGAAGGGGTAACACAACTACTAAACTCCCACAAACTAATTAGCTGAAACGATTGGTACCAATTTAATTCTCTATCAGATAAGTACCTCAAACGCATCATTAAAAAAATATGACGAATTACAATAGCCACTGCTGCCATAGTTAGCCAAAAAGCCGAAGTCAAATTCCAATTGATGCTTCGTAATTTTTCGGCATCAAAATCTTTAAAAATAAAAAAACCAATTACAAGAAAGCCAAATAAGATTGGTATAATTAACTTTCTGTAACTAAACTGCTGTAATACATCATCCCCTTGAGAAAGTTCGGTCATATTAACTCAGCCTCCACTATTTGAAAGTTGTTGATGCCTTCACCAATTTTAATTTTTATTATTTGATCTTGTATCAATTCTAACAAGGCTAAAAATCTGAAAATACAATGTATCGAATCTTTACAATTGGCAAACACCCGTTCAAAGTTCCAAATGTTAGTTTTTGCTTGTTTAACAATATCTTTTAAATAGGTTTTTTCTCCAGGCAAAGTATAATCATATTGAACAATGGTATGCTTGCGTTCTTCCTCTTCTTCAAACCGGCGCATCACCTTTTGAAAAGCTTTGAAGAGCTTAAACATATCTAAAGATTCTAACTCAAACTCATTGGTAAAAGAGTTGTTGATGATAGAAATATCGCGTTTAAAATTTCCGCGCTTCATTAAAGATAAACGAGAACCTTCTAATTCTTCTAATTGAACGCAAGCCTCTTTATACCGTTTATACTCCAATAACTTATTAACCAACTCTTGCCTTGGGTCTATTTCTTCTCCTGTTTCTTCATCAATCTCTTTACGTGGCAATAACATTTTTACCTTAATTCTAACTAAGGTAGCAGCTACCAAAATAAACTCGCTGGCTAATTCTATATTTAATTCCGTAGCTTTCTGAATGTATTGTAAAAAATCATCCGTAATTTGAGCAATAGGAATATCATAAATGTCCAATTCATTTCGCTCAATAAAGTATAATATGAGGTCAAACGGACCTTCAAAGTGTGGTAATTTTATTTCGTAAGTCAACTTATTAGATATAGAAGATTATTTATAATGTGTACAACATTGTCAAAAGTAAATAATGTACTCACCAATTTTCAATTTTGAATAATAAAAAATGCTAAAAAGTATGAAGTAGTTAGTCAAGTTGAAGGTGTCGATTTTTTTTGAGTAAAATTTGGAGGCTTACAAAGCGAAGGTGATCAAGCAAATCCTTTGCTATGGATGATGTTTTCTAACGATAGGTTTAAGAGGGCATAGCGACTCTAAAAAACGGCATATTTCATAGCGACAATGGCAGTCAATTTGATGCTAATGAATTAAAAGCAAGACTTCATGTTTTGTCAATAAAAATAAGTCGTGTGCCAAGCATTGTGAAGAAAACGGATCAGCCGAGTTGCAATTCTCGCCGAGTGCGGAAATCTTGCCGAGTGTGGTTTATTTTTCTTGTTCCACCATTTCTTGCATCCCATAGCAATCAATGGCTTTTTGTTTTAGTGGGTTGGTGCTCCATTTGCTTCACTCACCAATGTAAGGGTTGTAACCACATTTAAGCGGCTTACTCAAAATATTATTTGGGTCTTCATTCCTAAGCACGACAATCAGTACAAATATATCTAAACTCGCAATCTTTACAAACGGGTATTTTATATTTATTGATATCCCAATACTTTTTGAAGTACTGTTTTTCTATGGCTTCGGCTATAGTGATGTTTTTGATATTGCCGAAGGTTTCTTGAATTGAGGGACAATTTTTAATGTCCCCTTCATAATTTCACTCTATTCAGATTAGTAGCAGGACTGCTGTAGTACCGAATATTGTGATGCTAGATTCATTGCTTGGTTTTAAATGCGCAATATCTTCCATAGTATAAGCCCACTGAAATTATTTTTGTTTGATGTTAAGCGGATAACCTGTTTTTTGAAAGGCTGTTAAACCCGGCTGAGGTTGGAAGTTTAGCCCTGATTGTAGTGGTTATACTGCTTGAAGCGCAGGTTATGTAGCCAAGCTGCAGTATTTGAACGGAAAGCAGGGAGCTCGTTTGTTAATATTTGATTCGTTTCGCTTCAAAAAAATCAACTATATTTTTAGTGGTTCTACTACGAATTTTATGAGGCGTGTAGAGCAGTCTTTTGTGAGTTTTAAACTACCCCAACTTTTTTCTTTCGAAAAAGCCCACCTACCGATGTTTTGGTACAGGCTCTTCAATATTTGAAGGGGAATTGGTCCGGCTTACCTTATATTATTATATAAAACGGCTTCTATTAAAATGATAGTAATATATATTTTAAGTGTATGTTTCTTTAAAAATTATTGCCGGTAGAAATCGTTGGCGAGCACCACAATGAAACCAATAGTTAATAAAATAAATAAAACTTGAACAAACATATCGACAGTAAATAAATTCATATAGCGTTTTTGACGATCTTTGTCTTCTTGCGCTTGTACGAGTTTGTAAAAGTTCAAATCATTTAAAATACCGAGTAAAAAAGAATTGCGTACAGGTATTCCATTAAATTTCAATATTCGTTTCACCTGATAATTGATGAGGTTACCAATTATCAAAATGATCAACAAAAAAAAAGCATATAGTATTAAAAATCTACCCATAATAAAAAGTGTTTAATGTGTGTATTGATTAAACAATTCAACATAAATAATAGTTTCCACTTGAATGAATTTCATTGACTTTTATCCTTCTCTGATACTTTTAACAAAGTCGTTAATCTCCTGTTCTACGTTTTTAGTTTCTTTTAAGCGTTTGATTAAGGCACTCGCAATAATGGCTCCATTGGTATATTGACAAGCCCGGTCGAAACTTGCTTTATCTCTAATATTGAAACCGGTTATTACCGGATTTTTTAACGACATTGCTTGTAAATTTTCGAAAAAGGCGTTGTTGTTTACCGCTTGCACCGCTTGATTGCCCGTTGTGCTATTGCTGGAAACGGCATAAATAAAACCTTGACTGTGGTCGTCAATTTGTTGAATTCGTTCAGGCGAAGTTCGTGGAGTGATTAAACAAATATTACTTAAATGATAGCGTTCAAAAATTGCTTTGTACTGTTGTATGTAGATGTTTAAAGGCAGGTCGGGTACAATTAAGCCATCAATACCAATATCATTACATCGTTTGCAAAAAGCTTCTATACCAAATTGAAGTACAGGGTTTAAATAGCCCATTAAAATGATTGGAACCTGCACACTTTGGCGGATGTTTTGAAGCTGCTCAAATATAATTGGAATATGAATGCCGTTCTGCAAAGCTACACTGTTACTCATTTGAATAGTTGGTCCATCAGCGAGTGGGTCGCTAAAAGGCATGCCTACTTCTATCATATCAGCACCGGCTTTTTCTAAGCACTCGATTATATGTACGGTATCATTTAATTTCGGAAAACCTGCCGTACAGTATAGGCTTAATATGTTTTTTGATTGTGTATTTAAACGTTTGGTTAACCTGTTTTCTATCATAAATTAGTTGTTGTAGATGTTTCTAAATTGCTAATGTTGTTGGTATTTAAATGCGTATTGATGGCTCTAAAAAAAGTTAGAATCACTGGAAAATTTGAATATAAATAACTTTTATTGTTGTTATGAATGTTGGCAGAATTTTGCGCGATGACTGTTTTGCTTTCGAGATTAATATAAATGTATTGACCCGAATGCCCGCGTGCCACCATTTCATTTTTATCATCAAATGGCAACCACCATTGATAACCATAATCTGTTGAACCATCTGCTATTTTTCGCAAATGATCTTTCTCAACTGCTCTCGATTCTGCTAACCATTGTTTTGGTACAATTTGATTGCCATTAAAAAAACCATGGTCACAAACCATTTGTCCAAATTTTAAATAATCACGTAGAGCAATGTTTAAGCCGCCAAAAGCAATTTCCATATCCTCATTGTCGCAATTCCATTGAGCATCAAATTCGGCACCGAGTGGTTGCCATAATTTTTCGTACATATAGTCGCTTAAATGTTTGCCAGAAGTTTGTACTACCAACATTCCTAACACGTGGGTATCTAAACTTACATAATCGAAAACTGTTCCTGGTTCTGTTATTCTTTTTAAGGATGCTGCAAAAGCATCTTGCGATTCACCCATAGCGAAACCTCTGCTCCATCGGTTAATATCGCTCCAAAAATCGCCATAGTCTTCGTTAAACCCAATGCCGCTACTCATTTGTAAAACGTCAACAATTTTTACACCCTTATAACCACTTCCTTTTAGTTGCGGCAAATATTGATCAACCGTTTCGTTTACATTGTTGATCAAGCCCTCTTCAATAGCCATACCGAGCAATACCGATACAAAAGACTTTGCTACTGACCAACTAATATGGGTTGTGCTTTCGCTATTGTTGTTATAATACTGTTCAAAAACCAATTGGTTATTTTTGGCAACTGCCAAGCCATTTACATAAGCAGAATCAATATAATTTTTGGCGGTATGTGTATTGCCTTTGAATTTAAAGTCGGGCAATTCAATTATATTTCCTTTTTCAAAACGGTAGGGCTTGTTGGATTTTTGAATGGTATGTGCCGGAAAAAAATCAGTAGAGGCATAAAAATTTTCGTGGATCATCTCTTTATCGAAAAAATTCATGACCCGGTACAGTCTTTTTCCTTTGTTGAAATTTAAACCTATAAACAGGAGCATCAGAATAAAAGCGATGCCACCAAAACGTATCAAAAATCGCATTGCACTAAAGTAGGTATTTTATTTAAAAGATGAAAATGTATATGATTTTGACCATTCTGTGGAGTTGTTCGATGCTCCCAAAAAAAGACTGGCTTATAGCTTCAATTAAAATCGAAATGTTTACCTTTGCATTTTAATTGCCCTGGTGGCGGAATTGGTAGACGCGATGGTCTCAAACACCATTGTAGGCAACTACGTGAGGGTTCGAGTCCCTCCTGGGGCACTTTAAAGCCTTGTAATCGTTTGATTATGAGGCTTTTGTTATTTTAAGGGTACAATATAGGTACAACATTTTATAATAATTGTTAAACATTAAATAACACCAATAAACACATATTTGGGAATTTTAAATAAACGGCATCTTGTCTATCCATCTATACCTATTGGGTAAATGGATAGATAGATAAAAACACAGCCACAACCTTATGAACTAAAACTTAGAAGTGCTAAATTTGAAAGTAAGTGATAAGGTATTTGGTTCAAATAGTGAGCCTCTAATTCCTGTAACATAATGATAAGTAGTTTAAAATAGGTTTTTTTAATTCAATTGTATTTATAAGATACTGTAACAAGCAGGAGATTTATATATTATCTCAATAAGCCAACTCTTTAATAGTCATCCATATTCAAATTATTTTATGAAAGTTACATTACTCTAAAACAACCACTCTTTAAAGTGAAAGTTAATCAACTAAAATAATATTCTGTTGCTCCCAAAATTTATCAGTCACATAAAATACTGTATCAACAAAAAATAATAGTCCATCTTTGGTCAGTACATTTTCATCGTGTAAATCTTCAATAATTATGCCCTTACCTTCATTTGTATAATCATTAAACCTGATGTTTGAAAAACCATTATTCAACATAAAAGATTTAACTATTTCAATATTTGTTATCTCGTTAGTTTTTACAAAAGGTTGCTTAACACAAGCATTCAATATGCCATTCTCTTTATGAAAGCCAACTAAAGAATAATTTGTTTCAGGAAAGTAGTAATTGTGTAGCAGTAGGCTATGAAAATAGTCTATCCAATATTTATAAAATATGCCTGAATTTATTTATAGTACAAACTGCTTATCAGGCAACCAGAAAACTTTTTGTTCAGCACCTTCAGTAAGGTAGATACCATCTATTTTATCAAGCCATAAATTTTCGGAAGTAATAAAGTCAGTTAAATGCTTTTCTTCTTTTTGTTGCTTGAACTCAACCTTTTCAATCTGGCTACTTGCTGCTTGGCATCTTCTAAGGTAACTGGCGATTGTTTGGATAATATCTCCTTTGCTATTTTTGATCTTTCTTTAAAATTTAATGCTGACATAATGTAAAGATAATCTTTTAATTTAAAACCACCCAATCCAAAAGATCAGGTGGCTTGTATCTAAACAGTCAGTAATATATCTAATCCAAATACCAAAAGCTATGACTATTCTCTAAACTTTCTTGTAAGGCAGAAACAAACTTTGAACAACCCATATTTCTACCAGCGAATGTATCTATATAACTGCTCTTAACTGATCCTGTAAAAAGGTTATACAAATTCCATAGGCTTAAAGTTTGATTGCTTGGTGTAAAGTTCACATCCTTATAATAAGCCTTTGCAACAGTTGTTAACTGACTATCTCCTAAAGTTATTGGTACTACATCTTGCCTATATCTTTTAGGTAGGAAAGGATATAATTTACCTCTGCCCAAGATTAAAGCAAACGCCGTTCAGTTATAAAAGTATTACACAAATTCTTCATTAGCTTTACTTGTTGTACAGCATCGAAGTTTTCTAATAGATGCAATAACTTGGCTTGTAAACCTTCCATACTACCTACCTTAACTTCATTGGTATAGCCATCTGTCCAAATGCTTAAATTACAGCATACTTTAACTTTGAAGCCAACAAATAATTTAAACTTCTCTGGATTGCCTTTATAACCATACAGGTTAGTTTCACTTAATGCTCTTACTCCACCTACAACTAAATTTACCTCCTTTCCATCTATTGTTTCATAAACACTTGGTACTTCAATTATAAAAGCAATGCGTTCATAATACAAGGTCTTTTCACTATCTAACAAGTCCTTAGCTGCTTTATTTCTGGCACTTGGAACTCTACCTTTAATGGGATGACTCATTCTAATTTGTGGTGCATTAATTCCTGAACCATTATAAAAATCTTGTACTACTTCTGTTGTGCCAGTTATAAAATCATAATGTGAAATTATTTCCTTATTATCTTTTGTAAAGACTGGAATAATGTGTTGTTCCTTTATTTCTACCAAATCAATTGCCTGTGTATTGGCTTCTATAAACTGCGAATTTTTAATTACTTCTTCTTTAATGACTAACTCCATTGCTGTTAATTTTAATGTTATTAAATTGTTTTCCTTTGGCTACAACTAAGGTTCTTAATTGCGCTTGATACCCAGGATAAGCCTCATAAATTCTTTTTGCTTCATCAATATTAGCAGCCGCTTCAATTAGCTTTTTAACTTGACTAACTGTTTTAGATTTGTTGCACCAAGCTCTAATTGTCTCACCTGTCTTTTTTGTAATGATGAACTTTTCTTTTTTAAATAAACCAGTTCTATCTTTAGAAACACTTGCTTTATGGTCTGAATCTAAATCAAATACTGTAGTAAATTCATAACTAAGCTCACTGCGTTGAATTGGTTGTAAGCCTATTTTTTTAGGAACTTGTTTACCATTTTCTAACTCTAAAATATAGCTTTGCTTAGTTCTACAATTGGCTATAATATGCATATCACTATCTATTATA
>CALHDG010000027.1 GCA_938023075.1 uncultured Chitinophagales bacterium | reverse complement strand
CTGCAACTTGTGCTCCTGATCAAACAGACGATGTAGATCCGGCAACAGGTATTGTGGAACAATGTAATGATCCAACTCCAGGTGATGGAGATGACGATGATCACTTTGATGCTGGTGTTGTACCATTAGGCTCTATTTCTGGTAATGTAGGTGAGGATATTGACAATGATGGTATACCAAATCAACCAATAGCAGGTGTAACAATAGAATTATTTGAAGATACGAATGGTGATGGTCAACCAGATGGTGCACCGATAGCAACAACTACCACCGATGCAAATGGAGATTTCATATTTGATATGTTACCACCAGGCGATTACGTAGTAGTTGAAACACAACCAACTCCATTTGAAGATGTTTTAGATGGTGATATGTCACCAGACGGTGACCCAATAGAAGGAGCAAATGCACCTTTAGACGATGTAATTGGAGTTAACTTAACTCCGGGAGAGATGGACGAAAACAATGACTTTGTAGAAGAGTTATTAGGCGCAATTTCAGGTAATGTAGGTGAAGATACAAATGAAGATGACTTACCAGAACAACCAATTCAAGGGGTAACCATCGAGTTATATGACGATATGGGCACCTTGTTAGATAGTACTACAACGGATGCGAATGGTGATTATGAGTTTACAGATTTACCAGCAGGCATGTATGTAGTTGTAGAAATTCAACCAGGCGGTTTTGATGATGTAACGGAAGGTGACAACTCACTTGATTCAGACGGAATTGGACCAAACGATATGCCAATGGACAATCAAATACCTGTAGGCTTAGAGCCTGGAGAAGTTGACGATAGTAATGACTTTGTAGAAGAAGCTCCTTGCGATTGTACCTTAGCAACTCCAGCTCCTTGTGATGATATGGATCCATGTACAGAAAACGATATGGAAAGTATTGTTTCTTGTGATGGTATAGTAGTTGAGTGTATGCCTTGTTCAGGAACACCAGTTGCAGAATGTACTTTACCTCCTGTAGTTCAGGCTTGTAATGATGGTGACCCATGTACAGATAATGATATGGAAGAAGTTGATCAATGCACAGGTGCAGTATGTGTACCATGTGCCGGAACACCAGTACCAGCTTGTGATCTGTTAGATGCACCAAGTGCTTGTGATGATGGTGACCCATGTACAGAAAACGACATGGAAACCTTAGACCAATGCACAGGTGAAGTATGTGTACCTTGCGCTGGAACACCAGTTCCTGCTTGTACCTTACAAGATGCACCAAGTGCTTGTGATGATGGTGATCCGTGTACAGAAAATGATATGGAAACCTTAGACCAATGCACAGGTGAAGTTTGTGTACCATGTGCTGGAACACCAGTAGCAGCTTGTGATTTATTAGATATGCCAACAGCTTGTGATGATGGTGATGCTTGTACAGTAGATGATATGGAAATTTTAGATACTTGTACAGGTGAAGTATGTGTGCCTTGTGCTGGAACTCCAGTAGATTGCGATTGTGATTTCATTTCAGGTGAAATATTTGTTGATTTAGATAACAATGGTTGTCAAGATGCTGGCGAAACCGATGGTTTGGCTGGTATCGAAGTAACAATATGGGAATGTGATCCTGCAACAGGAGCACCTTCTGCTCCAGTAGGAACAGCAATTACAGGTGCTGACGGAAGCTACAGTTATGGTGGCGGTATGGCTCCAAATGATTGTGTTTTAGATTCAACAGCTACTTATACAGTGCAATTCGAAATGCCAGATGGATTTATTTTCAGTGAAGCTACTGCGCCTGCAACTTGTGCTCCTGATCAAACAGACGATGTAGATCCGGCAACAGGTATTGTGGAACAATGTAATGATCCAACTCCAGGTGATGGAGATGACGATGATCACTTTGATGCTGGTGTTGTGCCAGTAGGTACAATTTCAGGTAATGTAGGAGAAGACACAAATAATGACGATGCTCCTGAAGATCCAATTCCAGGTGTAACCGTTGAGCTATATGATGATATGGGTAATTTGGTAGATTCTACTACCACAGACGCTAATGGCGACTATGAATTTACAGATGTACCACCAGGTGATTACACAGTAGTAGAAGTACAGCCACCAGGTTTTATTGATGTAACGGAAGGTGATCAAACCCCGGAAGACGGTGAGCCAACAGTGGATACTCCAATAGATAATGTAATTACAGTTATATTAATGCCAGGAGAAGATGATGAAGATAACGATTTTGTAGAAGAGCAACCTGGTTCAATTTCCGGTAATGTAGGAGAAGACACAAATAATGACGATGTACCTGAAGCTCCAATAGAAGGGGTGGTCATTGAATTATATGATGATATGGGTAATTTGGTAGATTCTACTACCACAGACGCTAATGGCGACTATGAATTTACAGATGTAACACCAGGCGATTATACTGTAGTAGAAGTTCAACCACCAGGTTTTACTGATGTAACAGAAGGCGATATGATGCCAGACACATCAGATCCAACACAACCGATGGATTCACCAATAGATAACATTTTACCAGTAACGGTAGATTCAGGAGAAATGGATGAAGGCAATGATTTTGTAGAAGAGCAATTAGGAACTATTTCCGGTAATGTAGGAGAAGATATAAATAATGACGATGCTCCTGAAGATCCGATTCCAGGTGTAACCGTTGAACTATATGATGATATGGGTAATTTGGTAGATTCTACTACCACAGACGCTAATGGCGACTATGAATTTATAGATGTGCCACCAGGTGATTACACAGTAGTAGAAGTACAGCCACCAGGTTTTACTGATGTAACGGAAGGTGATCAAACCCCGGAAGACGGTGAGCCAATAGTGGATACTCCAATAGACAATGTAATTACAGTTATATTAATGCCAGGCGAAGATGATGAAGATAATGATTTTGTTGAAGAGCAATTAGGCGAAATAAGTGGTAATGTAGGTGAAGACACCAATGGAGATGATGCACCAGACCAACCAATACCAGGGGTTACTATCGAATTATTTGAAGATACCAATGGTGATGGTCTTCCAGATGGTCCACCAGTAGCAACAACCACAACAGATCCAAATGGTGATTTCGAATTTACAGGTGTACCACCAGGTATGTATGTAGTAGTTGAAACACAACCTATGGGCTTGCTAGATGTAACAGAAGGTGATAATACACCTGATACAGATCCAACAGGACCAATGGATATGCCAATGGATAATATACTGCCAGTAACAATAACTCCAGGTGAGATTGATGATGGCAACGATTTCGTTGAAGAAGCTCCATGCCCGGGATGCGTAGATGCAGTTCCTGCTCCGTGTGACGATATGGATCCTTGCACAGAAGATGATATGGAAAGCATGATTGTTTGTCCAGATGGAACTGTAGTAACTTGTATGCCTTGTGCAGGTACACCAATAGATTGTGATTGTGAAACCATTTCAGGTGAAGTATTTATTGATACTAATAACAATGGTTGTCAAGAATCTGGTGAAATAGCAGGTGCTGCAGGTATTGAGGTAACCTTATGGGAATGTGATGCCAGCGGAGCTCCAACCACAATGGTATCAACTGTTACAACTGGAGCAGATGGTAGCTATACTTTCGGTGGTGAAGGTAATACACCACCAGAAGATTGTTTGATAGATGCAACAGCAACCTATACGATTCAATTTGAAATTCCAACAACCTCACCATTTGCCGATTATACATTTAGTGATGCAACGGCAGATCCAACATGTCCAGCCGATGCAACAGATGATGTAGATCCGGCAACGGGTATAGCAGAAAGCTGTGTTAATCCAGAAGATGATGATCCAACAGATGGCGACGATGACGAGCATGTAAATGCCGGTATCACCCCACCATGTGAGAGCATCAGTGGAGAAGTATTTATTGATGAAAATAACAATGGATGTCAGGATTCAGGTGAAACAACTCCGGTTCCTGGTATTGATGTTACCTTATGGGAGTGTGATCCAGCAACCGGTGCACCAAGCAGCGCTGTTACAACGGTAACCACAGGTGCTGATGGAACCTATACGTTTGGAAGCACTAGTGGTTCTGGTTCGTGTTTGTTAGATCCTTCGTTAACCTATACTATTCAATTCGAGATTCCAGCAAGCTCTCCATTAGCAGGTTCAGCTTTTAGTTCAAATGATGCTGATGGTACTTGTGCTCCGGAAGATGCTGATGATGTAGATCCGGCAACAGGCATTGCCAATACCTGCCTTAATCCTGCTGATGATGATCTAATGGATGGTGATGAAGATGAACACGTAAATGCAGGTATTGTGCCATTAGGCTCTATATCAGGTAATGTTGGGGAAGATACCAACAATGATGATGCAGCAGAAGATCCAATACCAGGTGTCACTATAGAATTATATGATGATATGGGTAATTTGATAGATTCAACAGTTACCGATGCAAACGGGGACTATGAATTTACAGATGTACCACCAGGTGATTACGTTGTAGTTGAAGTACAACCACCAGGTTATCTTGATGTAACGGAAGGTGATATGATGCCGGATACTTCTGATCCGACTCAGCCAGTTGATTCTCCATTAGATAATGCATTACCGGTTACAGTAACTCCGGGAGAAATGGATGAAGGTAATGACTTTGTAGAAGAACAACCAGGCGTAATTAGCGGTAGTGTGGGTGAAGATACAGATAGTGACGGTGCTCCTGAAAATCCAATACCTGGAGTAACTATAGAATTACAAGACCCAATGGGTAATGTAATTGCTACTACTACAACCGATCCAAATGGTGACTTTGAATTTACCAATGTACCGCCAGGCGATTATCTATTAGTAGAAGTACAACCACCAGGTTTTAGCGACGTTACTGAAGGTGATATGATGCCAGATGCATCAGATCCAACTCAACCGGTAGATTCTCCAGTAGACAATATTCTTCCGGTAACAGTAGAATCAGGAGAAACAGATTCGGGCAACGATTTTGTAGAAGAGCAATTGGGTTCTATATCAGGTACAGTAAGTGAAGATACCGATCAAGATGGTATACCAAATCAACCAATAGCAGGTGTAACAATAACCTTGTTAGATGCTATGGGCAATGTTGTAGCAACAACTACAACAGATGCAAATGGAGATTATGAATTCATAGACTTGCCATCAGGCAGCTATATCGTAGTAGAAACTCAACCAGCAGGTCTTACAGATGTAACAGAGGGAGATCAGTCTCCAGATGATCCAATAGACAATCCAAATGAGGTACCAACAGATAATCAAATTATTGTTAGTTTAGATCCAGGTGAGAGTGATGCAGATAATAACTTTGTAGAAGAAGTGTCTCCATTAGGTTCTATATCAGGTACGGTAAGTGAAGATACCGATCAAGATGAACTTCCAGATCAACCATTACCAGGCGTAACAATTACCTTGTTAGATGGCATGGGTAATGTAGTTGCAACAACGGTAACCGATGGAAACGGAGATTATATATTCCCAGACTTACCACCAGGTAGTTATGTTGTAGTTGAAACACAGCCACCAGGCTTTAATGATGTTAACGAAGGAGATCAATCACCGGACGATCCAATCGATAATCCGAATGAGTCTCCAACAGATAACCAAATTATTGTGAATTTAGATTTGGGCGAAAATGATGAAGACAATGATTTTGTGGAAAATGCGCCATTAGGTACAATATCTGGTAATGTAGGTGAAGATACCAACAATGATGATACAGCAGAAGACCCAATACCAGGTGTCACCATAGAATTATATGATGATATGGGTAACTTAGTAGATTCAACAGTTACAGATGCAAATGGCGACTATGAATTTACGGATGTACTACCAGGCGATTACGTAGTTGTAGAAGTACAACCACCGGGTTTTATTGATGTTACAGAAGGAGATATGATACCGGATTCATCAGATCCGACTCAACCAGTTGACTCTCCATTAGATAATGAATTACCGGTTACAGTAACTCCAGGAGAAATGGATGAAGGTAATGACTTTGTAGAAGAACAACCAGGCGTAATTAGCGGTAGTGTGGGTGAAGATACAGATGCTGATGGTGCTCCTGAAAATCCAATACCTGGAGTAACAATAGAATTACAAGACCCAAGTGGTACTGTAATTGCTACTACTACAACCGATCCAAATGGTGACTTTGAATTTACCAATGTGCCACCAGGCGATTATATTTTAGTAGAAGTACAACCACCAGGTTTTAGCGATGTTACGGAAGGTGATATGATGCCAGATCCTTCAGATCCAACTCAACCGGTAGATTCTCCTGTAGACAATATGCTTATGGTAACTATAGTATCAGGAGAAACGGATTCAGGCAATGATTTTGTAGAAGAGCAATTGGGTTCTATCTCAGGTACAGTTAGTGAAGACACTGATCAAGGTCCTCCAAGCGCAGATCAACCAATCGCAGGTGTAACAATAACCTTGTTAGATGCAGTTGGCAATTTTGTAGCAACAACGGTAACCGATGCAAACGGAGATTATATATTTACAAACTTGCCAGCAGGTAGTTATATAGTAGTAGAAACTCAACCAGCAGGTCTCACAGATGTAACAGAAGGAGATCAATCACCAGATGATCTATTGATAGATAATCCAAATGAGTCTCCTACAGATAATCAAATTATTGTGAATTTAGATCCAGGTGAAGATGACGAAGACAATGATTTTATAGAAGAAGAATCTCCTTTGGGTTCAATTTCAGGTACAGTAAATGAAGATACAGATTTAGATGGAACTCCAGATCAACCACTACCAGGTGTAACCATTACTTTGTTAGATGGTATGGGTAACGTAGTTGCAACTACAGTAACCGATGGCAATGGAGATTACATATTCCCAGGTTTACCACCAGGTAATTATGTAGTAGTCGAAACACAGCCTGTAGGTTATGATGATGTTAACGAAGGAGATCAAACTCCGGATGATCCAATTGATAATCCGAATGAATCTCCTACGGATAACCAAATTCTTGTAAGCTTGGATTTAGGTGAAGATGATATGGATAATGATTTCATCGAAGCAATTCCATGTGTTGATATCAACGGTACAGTATTCGTTGATGAAAACGAAGACGGATGTTTAGACGGCGGTGATACGGCTATCGAAGGAGCAACTGTAAGCTTATTCGCTTGTGATCCTGCTACAGGAACACCAGGCGCACCAGGTTCTGGTACTCCGGTAGATGAGCAAACCACCGATATAAACGGTGAATATGTATTTGAATGCTTAGATCCGAATTTGGAATACTATATTGAAATAGGAGGAGCTCCATCAGATGCAACTCCATCAGACAATACTTGTTCAAATGGTGATACAGTGCCTGTTGACGATAGTGGACAGTCAGGCTGCTTACCACCTTGGGTAGATTGCGAAACGCCATATGATCCAGTATGTGTTGATGTAAATGGAACCGTGTTCGTAGATGAAGATCAAGATGGTTGTTTAGACGGCGGTGATACGCCAATTGAAGGAGCAACAGTAACCTTATTCGCTTGCGATCCTGCAACAGGAACGCCAGGCGCACCAGGTTCAGGTACTCCGGTAGATGAGCAAACCACCGATGAAAACGGTGAATACGTATTTGAATGTTTAGATCCGAATTTAGAATACTATATCGAAATTGCCGGTGCACCATCCGATGTTGTGCCATCTGACGATACTTGTTCTAATGGTAATACTATTCCTGTTGATGCTAACGAACAATCAGGATGTACACCACCTTTCGAAGATGGGGAAACGCCATACGGTCCTTGTCCGGATATCAGCGGTACAGTATTTATTGATAACGATGAAGATGGTTGTGTTGATGATGCAACAGGTGATACCTTATTAGAAGGTGTTACAGTAACACTTTATGAGTGCGATCCGGTAACTGGTCAGCCATTAGCTCCAAATTCTGAATTTGCAGTTGATCAAACAACTACTGATGCAAATGGAGACTATGTATTCGAATGTGTAGATCCAGATAAAGATTATTACATAGAAGTAGCTGGTCAACCATCAAATGTTGTTCCTTCAACTGATAACTGTGTAACTAACGATAATGCTAACGTAGATGACAATGGTCAGTCAGCTTGTTTTGATGTTCCTGAAGAAGGAAAAGAAAACTGTGATGTACCGTTTATACCTTGTGTAAATGTAAGCGGTACGGTATTTACAGATATGGATGATGATGGTTGTGTGGATGAAGACGATGATGTTTTACAAGATATCGTAGTTAATTTATTTGAATGCGATCCGGTAACCGGTGAACCATTAGCACCAGGTTCTGACTTTGCGGTAGATCAAACCACTACAAATGATGAAGGTTTATACGTGTTTGAATGTGTAGATCCAAGCAAATCATATTATATTGAAGTAGCAGGGCAACCTTCAGATGTTGTTCCTTCTCAAAATAACTGTGAAACCAACGACAACGCCAATGTAGATGATGCAGGTCAATCAGAATGTTTCGATGTGCCAGAAGATGGCAAAGACAATTGCAACGTTCCTTTCGAACCTTGCGTAAGCATTGGTGGTACGGTTTATATTGATAATAATGAAGATGGTTGTGTAGATGATGCAGGAGATTCTCTTCTGGAAGGAATAGAAGTAACACTTTTTGTATGTGATCCTTTAACCGGTTCACCGGCAGCACCAAATTCTGGTACAGTAGCAGGATTTACTGAAACCGATGAAGATGGTTTCTATAATTTCCCATGTATTGACCCAGATATGAGTTATTATATTGAAGTAGCTGGTCAGCCATTAGATGTTGTTCCATCAACGGACGATTGCGCTTCTCACGATAATGCCAATGTAGATGATGCAGGTCAATCAGAATGTTTCAATGTTCCACCAGGTGGTAAAGATGATTGTGATGTACCATTTGAACCTTGTGTTAATATCGGAGGAACTGTATTTATAGATAACGATACAGATGGTTGTGTAGATGCAGCTGGAGATACAGCCTTACCAGGCATAGATGTAGTATTATATGTTTGTGATCCTTCAACAGCTTCACCGGCAGCACCAAATTCTGGTACAGTAGCCGACGCTACTCAAACCGATGCAAATGGATTCTATGAATTCCCTTGTATTGATCCTTCTTTAAGCTATTATATTGAAGTGGCTGGTCAACCTTTAGATGTAGTTCCATCAACAGATGATTGTCCGGCTCATAATAATAACGCTAATGTAGATGACAATGGTCAATCGGGATGTTTCAATGTGCCACCAGATGGAGGCGATAACTTCGATGTACCATTTGTGCCTTGTGTTAATGTAAGCGGAACCGTGTTTACGGACAATGATGGAGATGGTTGTGTAGATGGTAGCGATGATGCTTTAGAAGGTGTTACAGTTACATTGTACGAATGTGATCCGGTAACGGGTAATCCTATAGCTCCAGGTTCAGGTTTCGCTTCTGACGAAACTACAACCAATGCCAATGGGTTCTACGAGTTCCCTTGTGTTGATCCAAGTAAAGATTACTACTTAGAGGTTGCAGGTCAACCTTCAGATGTTGTTCCTTCACAAGATAATTGTGGTACAAATGACAACGCCAATGTAGATGACAATGGTCAATCACAATGTTTCAATGTGCCAGATGATGGTTTAGAAAATAATGATGTACCATTTATGCCTTGTGTAAATGTAAGCGGAACCGTTTTTATTGATAATACAGGAAATGGTTGTGTTGATGGCGATGATACTCCTTTAGAAAGTATTACAGTAGTGTTATACGAATGTAACGAAATTACAGGAGTGCCAATGGCTCCAAATTCAGGAGTACCGGCAGCATCAGCAGAAACAAACGATGAAGGTTTCTTCGAATTCGAATGTGTAGATCCAAGTAAGAACTATTACATTGAAGTAGCGGGTCAATCATCGAACTTAATGCCTTCACAAGACAATTGTGGTACTAATGATAATGCAAATGTGGATGATAACGGACAGTCAGACTGTTTCAACGTACCAGATGATGGTTTAGAAAATGTTGATGTTCCATTCATCCCTGCGGTGGCAGATTGTCCAGTCACAACTGCAGTTGTTGAACATCCATTGTGTCCAGGCGATGCAAACGGATGTATCACATTAACTACAGAAGGCGGCACCCCACCATACACATATACTTGGTCTAATGGTGGATCTGGTTCTGTAATGTGTGCCTTGTTAGCAGGTTCTTACACTATTGTTGTAGAAGATGCAAGTGGACAATGTAGCGAAACCATTACGGTAGAGCTAATTGATCCAGAACCATTAGAAGTTAAGATTAAAGGAACCGATGTTACTTGTTACGGTGCAAACGATGGTACTGCTATTGTTCACGTTGAAGGTGGTACTGCACCATATACATACATTTGGAGTAATGGTGGTCTTGGCGAAAGCATTGACGGCTTAGCTCCGGGTACTTATTCAGTATTGGTAAAAGATGCAAATAAGTGTCAAGCTACAGCAACAATTGAAATCACTGATATTTCACCAGTAACGGTACAATTTAATGTAACCGATCCATTATGTGGAGACACAAATGGTGGTCATGTAACTTCAAAAGTATTTGGCGGTGTACCTCCTTATACTTATCAATGGAGTAACGGTTCAACAGGACCAGATTTAACGGGTGTTCCTGCTGGAAGCTATACAGTAATAGTAACAGATGCTAATGGATGCGAGCATGAAGCTAAGGTTGTAGTTAATGAAGCTACACAAGCAGTGTTTGTTGATTTATTAATTACCAATCCATTATGCGGATATAAACCACTTGGTGGTATTACAGCTAAGCCTAGCGGAGGTACTCCTCCATATAGTGTAGTTTGGAACAATGGTGCTACAACTGCTACTATTTCAGCTGTTTCACCAGGTAGCTATACCGTAAAAGTAACTGATGCCAACGGTTGTGTCGCTTCACAAAAAGGTGTAATTGATGCACCGCCGCCACCAGTTGTAATTACATTAGCTCCAACCAATTTATCTTGCGCAGATTCATTTAACGGTTCAATAACTTCATCTGTTACCGGAGGAGTAAGTCCGTATACCTATAGCTGGAGTAACGGTGCCAACAGTTCTAACATTTCAGGCTTAGGTGCAGGTACTTATACCTTGACTGTAGTAGATGGAAATGGATGTGTACATATGGAATCAGCAAGCATTTCCGGTTCAGGTAGTATTAACATTACGGGTGTATTAACTCAGCCATATTGTCCAGCTGATCATACAGAAAATGGATCATCAGCTTTTGGTGCGATAGATGTAACCTTAACGGGCGGAAGTGGACCTTATGTATTTGCTTGGTCTCACGGTCCTGTAACAGAAGATGTTAGTGGATTGACACCAGGCTTATACGGTATTAACGTTTCTGATGCGAATGGTTGTAATAGTTCTGCAACATTTGAAATTACTTCTCCTGGTAATTTTGATATTGCATTCACTGCAACGAATTCAGGTTGTGGCACTTCTTCTGGAAGTATAACAGCTATTCCTTCGGGTGGTGTTGCTCCATATACTTATTTATGGACAAACTTTGCAACTACGCAAACTATAACTGGTTTAACTGCCGGACCATATGCAGTAACAGTAACTGATGCCAACGGTTGTATATTCAAAAATAAATATACGCTTGAAGATGGTGGTGCTGCACCTACTTGTCCACCAAATACTTGCACAACAATTTATAGTGTAGATCCGGCAACTTGTAGTTGTGTTGCAACATCAGTAGCACCAATTACTTGTCCGGCAAATACTTGTACAACAACATATACCTATAACCCATCAACTTGTAGTTGTGTTGAAACTATTACAGGAACTGATGTTGACTTCTTAGTATCAACAACACCAGCAAGCTGTAGCACTAATGGTTGCATTACAGTATATGGTATAACTGGCGGAACAGCACCTCATACTACCAGTGTAGTTAGTGCAGCCGCAAATCAAGTGGTTGCTAATCCTTGCGATGTTGCGCCAGGCACTTATTATGTTTATGTTACTGATGCAAACGGTTGTTCAACCGTACAAACGGTTACAGTAACAGGCTCTAACGCAAATGTTAGTTTCCTTACTTCGGTAACTCCTGCTACTTGTAGCGGCAACGGTTGCATACAAGTATATAATGAGGCAGGTGGAACTCCACCATATCAAATTGCAGTTGTTAATGTTGCTCTTAACCAAACGGTAGCTAATCCTTGCAATGTACCGGCAGGCACTTACAATGTGTTTGTAACAGATGCTACAGGTTGTAGCGATGTACAAACCGTTTCTGTTGGCGGACCAGCAGGAGGTTGTGGTGCTGATTTAAGTTTAACTAAAACAACTACTTCTTCTATTGTTTCTTTAGGAGAGGATGTGTTATGGACGATAACCGTATCGAATGCTGGACCTGCCGCTGCTACAGGTGTTACAGTTTCAGATAATTTACCGGCATCACTTCAATATGTAAACGATAATTCAGGTGGCACATATAATGCGGCTACCGGAATATGGAATATTGGAACTATTGCTGCCAATTCTTCTACTAGTATAATTATTAGAACTACGGTAATTGGAGCTGCTGCTTCAATCACTAACTTTGCTCAAGTAGCAACAGTAAACGAAGTAGATCCAGATTCTACACCGGGTAACAATAATGGAATTACACCAGGCGAAGATGATGAAGGTGCGGCAACAGTTTTCCCAATGTCGGCTAATATTGATCTTGAATTAACTAAACAAGTTTCTCCATCAACAGTTCAAATTGGCGACTTAGTAGTGTTTGTAATTGATGTAATAAATAATGGACCAGATGTAGCCACAGGTGTTACTGTTTATGATCCGTTACCAGAATGTGTTACATACTTGCCAGAATATAATGATGGTGTTAGTTATGATCCTAATACAGGTATATGGAATGTTGGAATTGTAGCTGCTCAAGGAAGAGCACAAATAGTAATAACTGTTCGAGTAGAATGCTCTTTCCAAAACTGTGCAGAAGTTGCAACAGCCAATGAAATGGATGTAGACTCTACACCAGGCAATGGTTTCAATGGTGAAGATGATTCAGATTGTGTTAATGTAACCGTAACAGGTCCTCCAACGTGCAGTGCACCGTTTGGACCACCAACTATTGACTTTGGCTGTATTGATGCAGCAACGCCAATTACTGTTTGTTTAGAAGACTATGGTGTTATGGATCCACAAAACTCTCCTATAACCATTGTAGATGCACAGCATACTTTCAATTGTTCAATAGAGGTTGATGGTTCTTGTTTCACATTTGTAGCACTACCAGGTTTTGATGGCGAGGCAGTTGTTGATATTACTTATTGTAATAGTTGTACACCTGCATTATGCGGAAGTATAAAAGCAACATTTGATGTGGAATGTGATGAAGAGCCTGCGGGCAATACACCACCTTACACACCTACTGATATGGTTGATATTGGCACAGTAGCACCAATAACACCAACTGAAGTATGCTTAACATTTATTGATGATGAAGGCGACTTCGTAATGATTACAGATTTAACAACTTTATTTGATTGTCAATTAGAGCAGACTTCAGCTAATTGCTTTGAGTTTACTGCTTTACCAGGTTATATGGGACTAATTGAAATAGATGTTACCTATTGTGATGATGGTAATCCGGTATTATGTAATACTACAACGGTAGTAGCCTTTATTGGCGACGGACCAGGACAGCCAGAATTACCAGGTGGTGGCGATAACACAGGTGGTGGCGACAACACAGGTGGTGGTGACAACACAGGTGGCGGCGACAACACAGGTGGTGGTGACAACACAGGTGGTGGCGACAACACAGGTGGCGGCGACAACACAGGTGGTGGTGACAACACAGGTGGCGGACCACCAACTCCTAATCCAGGAGAAACAGGTGGAGAAAATACTTGTAGTGCAGGTACTAATGATAGCGCTAGTACTTATTCAGGTATGATCGTAGCTTCAGATGTAATTAATAATGATATCGGTACTGGCTTGAGCTTAGTTACAATTTCTACACCAGAAAATGGTGAAGCCTTTATAGTGAATGGCGAAATTGTATATCAAGCAAATGTTAATTTTGAAGGTACAGACTGTTTTGAATATACGGTAGCTTGCGATAATGGAGCAACCTCTAATGCAGAATTATGTGTTACAGTATCCAGAAACTCAGCACCAGTGTTCAGACCAGATGTGACAGAAATGACACAAGAAGCTGCTACAGGTAACGAGCTTGTATTATGTTTAGATGTATCTGATCCTGATGGTGATGAAATCATCTACAACATCGTAGAAAGCCCAACTATGGGAGCTTTATCATTAGATGAGGACAACTGCTTAGTATATCAAGCAGGTGATGAGTCAGGTAACGATAGTTTAGTTATTGAAGTTTGCGATGAATTTGGAAACTGCGAACAAATGCAAATTGACATTGTTCTAAGCAACCAAAACTTAGCTCCATACTTTGTAAATGAAGATGGTGAGCAAATTAGCGACATAGCCTTAAGTATCGAAACCAATACAACTTCTGATGAAACTTGCATTGGAGCAATTGATCCGAATGGAGATGAAGTAAGCATTACCATATCTGAGCAACCTATTAACGGTTCAGTTGAAATGAATGGTGATTGCTTAGTATATACTCCAGATGAAGATTTCATAGGTACAGATGCCATTATATACGAAGCTTGTGATGATTCAGGTGCTTGTACTACTATTGAAGTAGTAATTGATGTAACTGAAAAAGTTAATCAGGCGCCACAGGCTACTGATGATAACTTTACAGTACCTCAAGATGCACAAAGTTCTTTAACGGTAATTGATAATGATAGTGATCCGGAAGCGGATGCCATTACCATTGTAGAAATCATTACTGCTCCAGAGAACGGCACTGCTTCAATTGAAGGAGATCAAATTATATACACACCGGCAGAAGGTTATACAGGAACAGATGCATTACAGTATGTAATTACCGATATTAATGGAAATACAGATACTGCTTGGGTATATATTACAGTGGAAGAGAGTATAGCTATTGAAGCCTTACCAGACTTTGCTGAAACTACCGAAGGTGCATCAGTTATTGTAGATGTATTAGCCAACGATACTTCAGTAGAAGCTTTAGAGTTGACACAAATAACAGTTGAACCAGCAAATGGATCAGTGGTTATTACTGCAGATGGTACTATTGAGTATACGCCAGTAGAAGGATTTATTGGTACAGACAGCTTTGAATACGAAGTTACCGATGCTAATGATAATACAGCAACTGCAACTGTTGAGATAACTGTTAATGCTTCTTTAGCTTGTGAAAGAAGTATACCAAAAGGTATATCTCCTAACAATGATTCAATTAATGACGATTTCAAAATCAAATTCACTGAAGGTTGTACGGATACAACACCAGAAGTTATAATCTATAACAGATGGGGTAACGTTGTATACTCTGTTAAAGAGTACGATGTAACTAATCCGTGGGCTGGTGAATGGCAAGAAACCGGAAAGGCATTGCCAGAAGGTACTTACTTCTTCCAAATTACCTTTGATAGAGGTACAGAAACAGAAGAGGTTGAAACCGGATATATTGAAATAAGAAGATAAATAAAATAAGGTAACCAAAGGCTTACTAATAGCCTTTGGTTATTTCTTTTAAAAAAAACTAGATAATAAATAAAATGAATAAAATAATCACAAGTTGCTTTGTATTGTTGAGTTTGCTCTTTATAAAAGATGCTTTTGCCCAACAAGATGCAATGTATACTCAACATATGTTTCAGCCCATGGTTTATAACCCGGCTTATGCAGGCAGTAGGGGGGCGTTTAGTTCAACTTTTATTTACAGAAACCAATGGACAGGTATTGATGGGTCGCCTACAACTTATAGTATAGCTGCTCACGGTCCCATGGGACAAAGAAATTCTGCCATAGGTATAATGGTTGAAAATGATGAGTTAGGGGTACAAAAGCGGTTAAGAGCCTATGTTAGTTATGCTTATCATATTCCTTTTAACAGAGGTAAATTATCTTTGGGTATTCAAGGAGGCATTTTAAACTTTAATGATAATCTACAAGATATTTTGGGCACTTTAGATAATGAGTTTGATCCTACTTTTTCTGAAAATGTATCTGGTACAGCTCCAAACTTTGGTGTTGGTGCTTACTATTATTCAGATTATTTCTTTCTTGGCATAGGTGTACCACATATTTTAAATAATACGATTGATAGTAAAGGAACAGATTTAGAATTATTTACGCAAACCAGACATTATTATGCCACTACAGGTTTAATACTGCCATTAGGTGATAATATTAAATTCAGACCAACTGCCTTAGTTAAATATGTTGAACCTGTAGACGCGGAAGATGCTCCTGAAGGCAGCATACAGGCACCAATACAAGTTGATGTAACTGCACATATACTTTTTAACGATGCTTTATGGTTAGGTGCTGCTGTTAGAACGGGTTCGGGAGATGATATTTTAGAATCAGTTGATCTATTGTTAGAGTATCAATTTAACAGAAGATTTAGAATAGGTTATGCTTATGATATACCAATGACACAATTGGCAGGCATAAGCAGAGGGTCTCACGAAATTATGGTTGGATACGATGTATACAGAGAAAAATCTAGAGTACTAACTCCGAGATATTTCTAACGTATATTATAAGATATGACAAAGCCGCCTATTTTGGCGGCTTTTTTTTTGGGCTGAACTTGCTATTGGTTCGTTTTAGTTCTAATTTTAAACAAATTTTACACAATAGATGCAACGTATTCTTGTATTGATCTTAATTACCTCCCTGCCATTTTTCAATTTAATTATTGCTCAACCTTGCACCGTTACCGATGCCACAGGTTGTTTATGCAGCGATAATACGTCAACTTGCGATCTTCTGCCCGATATTACCGTAGCAAAAGATTTATTGATGAGCCCACATTTCAATCCCGAAGAGATTGGTATTAAATATATCTCGGTTTCTACACCTAATATTGGTGATGGACCACTGCGGGTAATACCAACAGATTGGTTTGTTTGTGGAACCGATACCATTTTAAACCCTAATAATGGAGCCTTTTATTGTCCTGATGGAGGTGAAGCAAAACAATTAGTTAAACAACGTATTTATCAAAAGCGCGGTGATGACATGTTTTATTATGAAAGAGATGCAGGAACAATGACCTATCATCCAACCCATAATCATATGCACGTAGATGATTGGGGAGAATATACTATACGAGAGGAAATACCAGGTACCGACCCGCTTACCTGGCCAATAATTGGCGAAGGCAGCAAGTTAGGCTTTTGTTTAATGGATTTTGGAGCCTGCGAAACTTTTTATGGGCATTGCAGAGATCATCAGAATAACGTGATCACAAATAATTTACCTAATGCAGGTTTAGGGGGCGGTATGTTTACTTGCGGTACTTCTTTTCAGGGTATTTCAGTAGGTTGGACAGATATCTATTATCATAACTTACCAGAAATGTATGTCAATATACCAGAAGAAGTATGCAATGGTAATTATATGGCGGTGGTACACATTGACCCAAAAAATAATTTTTTAGAGAAAAATGAAGAAAATAACGTGGTTGTGGTTCCAATAACATTAACTAAACAAAGTAAGTCTCCAACTACGGCAATAAAAATTGACGGAAGCACTAAATTATGTAGTGGTTCTTCGGTAAGCTTAACAGCTCGTTTTGGAGACAGTTACAATTGGTCTAATGGTGAAACAACTCAAAGCATTACAGTCACTTCACCAGGTGTTTATACCTGCGATATTGTTACAGACTGTGGCATTATAAGTAGCCGTCCAATTCAAATAAATCAAGAAGACCTTATACTTGAAACAGAAACTGAATCAACAATAGTAGAAATTTGTGGACCACAAGAAGTAGTTTTAGAATCTACAAGCGACACTAGTTTTTGGTATGATGACTCTTTAGGAACGAATTTAATTGGTACAGGAAATACTTATACAACTGAGCTATTGAATAGCTCACAAAGTTATTGGGTACAAAACGAGGTAAATGTACCGGGTGAAACCTATTTCAATTCGCCGCAAATTGAAGACTTTGATATTTCAGCAATTAATGCAATTGAATATAATGGAAAGCTAGTGTTTGATGTATACACACCGTTTAAATTAAAATCTTTTGTTGTACACGCGGATACAGCCGGTGTTAGAGAATTTGAAATACGAGATATTAATGAAGAACTAATACAAGCGAAACCAGTACATGTACCAGCAGGTATAAGCAGAGTTTTTGTAAACTTCGACTTGATTGAAGTAGGCGAAAATTATACACTCGGATGTTTAAATCACCCAGGATTTCATAGAAACAATGTAAATGTATTATTTCCATATGAGTTGCCAGATATACTAAGTATTCATGGTTCTAATGTTAGCGATTCTTTTTATTTTTATTTTTATAATTGGGAAGTTGAATTAAGTGATCGTACTTGTTTAACAAATTTGAAAGAAATACAAGTGCTAGTTGAAGAAGCTAGCGTAGAAGTAGATATTGTTGATTTGCCCTTTAGAATAAAAACCACAGAAACCTTATCATTGACCGGCTCACCGGCAGGAGGCGTTTTTTCAGGCAACGGAGTAATATTTAATAACTTCAATCCGGCAGTAGTTGATTTAGGCTTGCACGATATTACCTATACCTATACAACAGATGACAATTGCGAGATTAGTACAACAGAAAGCATACTGGTTTACACAATTGATTTTAACTTTGTAAACTACAATCTTGGAACCATAGCACCATAAAATGTTAATAAATAAATAGTTGTCTATGAGCACACAAAAAAAATTCCTTAGTCTATGTCTAACACTGTTAAACGTGCTGGTGTTAATGCATTTCTCAATTGCTCAAATTTGTACAACCAGTAATGCATCGGGTTGTGTTTGTGCAGATGGAACACAATATTGTGATCTGTTACCAGATATTAGTATTTCAGTTGATCTTTTAGAAGATGAAAGCCATCTGTTCGAAATAGTGGGGCAGTTAGAGATATCAGTATCTACACCAAACATTGGGTATGGTCCATTAAGAGTTGAGCCAAGCAATCTATATGTTTGTGGCTTAGATACTTTTGAACATAACCTAAACACATCTTTTACCTGTCCAGATGGGGCTGAGCCTAAAAACTTAATTTACCAAAAGGTATACCGTAAACAAAATGATACGATGACCAGCTATATTAGAGAAGCAGGAGCCATGACTTATCACCCCGGGCACAACCATATGCATGTAGATGATTGGGGCTATTACACTATTAGAAAGCAAGTACCCGGTTTGTTACCAACCGATTGGGCCATAATAGGTAATGGAGTAAAACTGGGCTTTTGTTTGATGGACTATGGAAGATGTGGACAATATACCGGCTATTGCAGAGATGAAAATAACAACATATTAGACGGAAGTAGTACCATACCTAACTATGGTTTAGGTGGTGGCGAGTATAGTTGTGGTCAAACAAATCAAGGGATTTCGGTAGGATGGACAGACATATATTTTAATGACTTATCAGGTATGGAAATAGACATACCACAAGGAACCTGTAATGGAAACTATAAAGTAGTGGTAGAAATAGATCCGCTAAATCACTTTTTAGAGAGTAATGAAAACAATAATATTGTAGTTGCCGATTTAGTGTTAAGAGAGCAAAGTGAAAAACAAGAAGAAGCCTTAGAGTTACAAGGCTCTAAAATTTTATGTGATGGTGAAACAGCAACACTTTCAGCAAACTATGGAAATAGCTTTTTATGGTCAACCGGAGACACCTTGCCAAGTATAGAAGTTGCCGAACCAGGCAGTTATTTTTGTGCTATTGAAGTTGATTGCGGCACCATTTATACCGATACAATTATTTTTACACAAGATACTTTAATTGCCCCAACAACTATAGATACCCTTTCAATTTGCACACCAGAACAATTAACCTTAACAGCCAGCAATAATTTTGGTGGACCAATTTTATGGTTCAACGATTCTACCGCTAACAATCTGATCAATATGGGCAATACCTTTCAAACGCCCTTAATAGATACCTTAACTACCTATTGGATTAAGGAAGAAGTTTTTATACCAGGCGAACAAATTAATGCCGGTATGCCAAATAACCTAAGCGGCAGTACAGCTATTAATGGAGCAGCTTATAATGGCCAGTTAATTTTTGATGTGTTAACACCATTTACATTGGTTTCTATAAAAACTTATGCCGATAACAGTGGCGATCGCACATTTCAAATTTTAGATAAACATGATGAGTTAATTTATCAGAAAACTGTTTTCATTAATAGTGGCGAAGATAGAGCGGTCCTAAACTTTCAACTCAATATGGGCATCAACTATAAAATACAATGCCAATCACATCCAGGCTTTTATAGAAATAAAAACAATGTACAATACCCCTATGAAGTACCAGGTATTGTAAAAATTAAAGGAACCAATTTTGGAGAATTGTTTTACTATTATTTTTATGATTGGGAGTTGCAATTGGCAAATCGCACCTGCTATACCGATCTAACAAAAACACATATTCAGTTTGGCAATAGCAGTGTCGATAACCTTGAAATAATGGGCTTACCACCAATTATTGACAATAGAACTACTTACCCCATAACCGGCTTGCCGCAAGGAGGCGAGTTTACCGGTAATGGTGTGCAGCAGAATAGCTTCAACCCAAATGGCTTATCTACCGGTTTAAGCAAAATATACTATACCCAAAATAGTGGAACTGCCTGTGAAAATAGCGTGGATACCACTATACTAATTTACCAGAAAAATAGCCGCTTTTCAGAATATCAAATCAATACGGTTCAACCATAAAATCATCAAACCAATTCTATTTGAGTAAATTTAACTATATCTTTTTTTAGAAGCGAAACATTAAGAGGTATTGATAAACGAGCTCCCCGCTATCCACTCAAATGCTGCGGCTAGGCTACATCATCATCGCTTCAAGCAGCATAACCGTTACTATCGGGGCTAAACTTTAAACCGCAGCCGGCTTCAACAACTTGGCTATACTCAAAATTGCTCATCCTGTGCAATAAATTTTTATCTAATTGTCAATTATTTATACATTGAAAATAATTCAACATTCGTTAATCAATATTAGTTATTCATTAAAAGGTCAACCAAAAAATATCGAATAGCGAACACCCAATTTCAAACGAAGAATTTTTCTATTCGAAAAACAACACTTAGCTGCTAAACAACCCAATGCACTTTAGTGCTGTTGGCTTCTAAATTGGGACTAAACTTTAAACCGCAGCCGGCTTCAACAACTTGGCTAAAAACATCAACTAATCCACACTTTTTTTTGGAATTAAAACAATCATTACATATCTTACATAAAGTAAATATTTAATGATGTACAGAATGATCCTTTTAATCTGTTTCATACAATTGTGTGGAACAGTAAATGCTCAAAAGCTAGCAGCAAATGTTAACCATAAAGCCGGTGAAATTTTAATACAAGGCAATAATAGTTTCAAGGTTGATCAAATAGAAAAGCAGTTTGTTCAATACGAATTGAAAATAGCTAAGAAAATATCAGAAAGTTTAAATGCCTGGAAACTCTCTTTTAATAAGCACAAAATTAGTAATGAAGAATTGATGCGAAAGTTAAGAGCACATCATGGCATTAAAGTAGCTCAACTCAACCACAAAGTTTATAAGCGGCAAACCTTTCCAAATGATAATATTCCCTGGCAGTTTCACAATACCAATGGAACAGATGCCGACATAGATGCACCACAAGCCTGGGATTTTGCAACAGGCGGCTATAATGCCGATGGCGACCGCATTGTAATTGCTGTAATTGACGGAGGCTTTGACCACAACAACAACGATATTGATTTTTGGACGAATGCAGCAGAAGCCGGTGGCTTAAATGGAATAGATGATGATGACAATGGTTGGATAGATGACTATCAGGGTTATGATGTTACTGTAGGTCATGGGTATCTAACAAACGACCCAGGTGGCCATGGACAATTTGTACTAGAAGTAGCGGGCACTTTAGGTAACAATGGTATTGGTGATACCGGTTTAAATTGGAATTGTCAAATTATGACCGTTCAAATATTTAACGATACTACCTCCATTACATATGAAGATCGTGTAATAACCGCTTTTGATTATGTAATAAGCCAACGGGATTTATACGATCAAAGTAACGGTTTGCAAGGAGCATACATTGTTGCCACCAATAATTCGTATGGCATTGCAGCTTTGCCGTCAACAGCACCTTTATGGTGCGCTGCTCATGCGGTAGCAGGGTCAAGAGGTATATTAAGTGCAGGTGCAACGCTCAACAATTTAGCCAATATAGATGTAGCAGGCGATTTGCCAACGGCTTGTACCGAAGACCATTTAATAACCGTAACCAACACCTCAAATACCGATAGCTGGAGCGATTCAGGCTATGGACAAATGAGCATTGATCTTGGTTCGCCAAGTAATGGCAGCACTTCTGAAGCCACACCGATAGTTGCTGGATTAGTTGGACTAATGCATGCAGCCATGTGCCCGGCTTATTTGGCGGCTTACAAAAACAATCCAACTACAGTGGCTTTGCAGCTAAAAGATTATATTCTGAATGGGGTAGATCCGCTTCCAGATTTGCAAGGCATCACAGTTACCGGTGGCAGAGTAAACGCTTATAATACAATGGCATTAATGTTGAGTGATCAGTGTAATTTTAACCTGCCTCCCATCAGCAGTTTTAGTGCCGGTGCTACAACAGTTTGTATTGGTGAAAGTATTCAATTTATAGATGAAAGTCAACTAAACCCTACAGCCTGGCAATGGACTTTTATAGGAGGCACCCCAATAAATACCTCCATACAAAATCCAGTAATTGTTTATAATACACCTGGTATTTTTGAAGTACAATTAACAACAAGTAATGCAAATGGCAATCACAGCTTTACACTGTTTAATTTCATAGAAGTGATCAATCCGGTTGGTGTAAATCTGCCTTATCAACAAGATTTTGAAATAGGTAACGATTGGAATATTGCTATTGGAACAGATCCAACTAACTGGATGATTCAGAGTGGTGACCTTTGTAATAGCACAGTAATGGCTGTAGATAATTTTGGGGTCAACAATGCAGGAACGACAGATCAATTCAGCCTGAGCTTTAATTTAAGCAACCATACCAACAGCCAACTCACTTTTGATGTGGCATACGCTAAATACAACGATAACTATTTTGATGCCTTAGAAATTTTTGTGAATGGATGCTCATTCAATTCAACATCTGTATTTTATCAAACTGGCAATGCCTTGGCAACAGCACCAAACAACAGCGAAGCTTTTGTTCCGCAAAGCTGCGATGATTGGAAAACAGAAACGGTTAACCTTTCGGCTTTTGATGGTGAGGTAATTACCCTCATTTTTGAAAACCAAAGCAATTGGGGTAATTGGATGTATATTGACAACATTGAAATTAATAGTAACTGTGCAATACAAGCCAGTATTATCGATTTTCCGTCTAGTACTTTATCAGGCTCACCAATTGCCTTAACCGGCGAACCATCAGGGGGTTATTTTACTGGAGATGGAGTGATGTTCAACGCCTTTAATCCGGTACTTGCCGGACCAGGTTTTCATACCATAACCTATCACTATACATCAGTAGATGGTTGTAGCACCGAAGTAAGTGCAACTATTTTCGTAACAACCATTAGCTATAATTTTGTGAATTACAGTCTGGGCGTTATAAATCCGTAGCAGGTTTGCAATATGTTATTCAACCAAGTCGCAAAGTCCGTTGAGTAAATCATCTTTCACTTTTTTGAATTTGATACTTTTTTCTACCCTGCCATCTACATATTTAACGGTTACTTTATCGTTGCGCCCAATTTTTATGCCGGTGGGTAAATAATTGTTTGTTAATTGTGTGTCTAACTCAACTTGGTGTTCCGCTCCATCTTCAAAAGGTTCTTCTGGTAATTTTTTTAAGTTTTTAAGATACCGTTCGTGATTATACGGCTTTTGATGTTTGCCAATATCAAAAATTTCGACAATTAAACATTGTGCAATTAACATTTTCGCATCTCATTCAGTCCATCCTTCCAACATTTGCTGCACTTCAGGAGGCTTATTATTTGCCAACTGTTCCAAATTGACTGTAAACAGTGATATAAAAATTTTGGAATTAATTTAGTGAGCTGCAAGTGCAGATATAGCCATAACCGAATAATA
This sequence comes from uncultured Chitinophagales bacterium, assembly GCA_938023075.1. GTDB lineage: Bacteria > Bacteroidota > Bacteroidia > Chitinophagales > JAHDHT01 > CALHDG01. Next base: position 84,019 of record CALHDG010000027.1, on the reverse strand, counting down.
TCTATTAAAGCTAAACCTATTTGACCAACTCGCCTTATTTCCCTAATTAAATTTAGTATTTTTGGAACGTTATTGAACAATTATTTCTTTATAAAATTGACGAAAGGTTTATTTATAAGTCTGAATGTAAACAAAGATAATTAATGATACAAATGAAAATACTTTTTAGAAATCTCATGTTTGTTGGCGTATTACTTTTTATGAGTTCGTGCGGCTACAATGGTATGGTAGAATTAGATGAAAAAGTGCAAGGGCAATGGGCAGATGTGGAAGCAGCTTACCAACGAAGGGCTGATTTAATTCCGAATTTAGTGAAAACAGTAAAAGGGTTAGCTGATTTTGAAAAAAGTACACTTGAAGCGGTAGTCAATGCCAGAGCTTCAGCCACCAAAGTAGAAATTGATCCCAGTAATTTAACAGCAGATAATATAAAACAATTTGAAGCAGCACAAGGTAAAGTAAGTGGTGCTTTATCGAGATTATTGTTAACTTTTGAAAGATATCCCGAACTTAAAGCAGATAGAGGATTTTTGGAGTTGCAGGCTCAATTGGAGGGTACAGAAAATCGTATTTCAGTGGAACGACAAAAATTTAATGAAACGGTTGAGGGTTATAATAGTATGGTGCGTTCGTTTCCGCAAATGGCTTACGCAGGCTTGTTAGGTTTTGATAAAAAAGCCTATTTCGAATCAAAAGAAGGGGCAGATGAAGCACCTTCAGTGGAATTTTAAAAACAAAGGTTATGGCTAAAGAAAAAGCAAATAAATTCTTCTCTGAAAATGAACAACATAAAATAGTTCAGGCAATTAGAGAATGGGAAAAAGATACTACCGGCGAGATAAAGTTGCACATAGAAAACGAATGTAAGGTAGAACCTTTGTTAAGAGCCAAAGAGCTTTTCCAAAAATTAAAGTTACACGAAACAGAAAATAGAAATGCCGTGTTGATTTACCTTGCGGTACAAAGCCATACCTTTGCCGTTTGGGGAGATACAGGAATTAACGAAAAAGTGGATGCTGATTTTTGGAATACCGTTGCATGGATTATTGAAGATCATTTTAAAGAGAACTTGTTTTTGGTCGGTACTTTAGAGTCCATAAAATTAGTGGGTAGAAAGTTAATTGAATTTTATCCAGCAGGTGAAGGACCTAATGAAAACGAAATTCCTAATGATATATCGTTTGCTTAGTGAGTAAAACAAAAACCTCCACCTATCATCGTCGAAAAACAAAAGAAGGCTATTTTGTTACCATGCTTCTTTTAAGACTAAGCATTGTGGTAATTTTTTGTTGCCTGTGTTCAACATTGTTTGCACTTCCTGAAATACCAGATAGACCGCAGCCTCCAAAATTAGTTAACGATTTTGCTAACATTTTAAAACCTAATGAAGAACGGCAATTAGAGCGTAGACTAGTAGCTTATAATGATAGTACCTCTACACAAATTACGGTAGTAAGTGTTCAATCTTTGGGTGGCGAAGAGGCTTCGTTTTTTGCTTTTGAGTTAGGAGAGAAATGGGGGGTTGGTCAAGCAGAAGAAGATAACGGCATAGTTATATTAATTGCCCCTAACGAACGTAAAACATTTATAGCTACCGGTTATGGTACAGAGGGAGCCATACCTGATGCCTATGCCAAACGAATTGTAGAAGATATAATGATTCCTCAGTTTAGAACCGGCAACTATTTTAACGGAATAAATAAAGCTGTTGAACAATTGGCAGCGTATTTAAGAGGCGAGTTTACCTTTAGCCCAAAAGCAAAAAGCGATCCGATGGTTGGCTTTTTTGTGATGCTATTGTTGTTTGTTGCTTTGTTTTTTCTGTTTGCTTATTTGGGTTCTAAATTCAATTCAAATGGCTATACGTATTCAGGCAAAGGCGTAAAACCATTTAACAGTGGCAATAAACCGATGTGGGGCGGTGGCACTTGGTCTACCGGTGGTGGTTTTGGCAGTGGCGGGGGTAGTTTTGGCAGCGGAAGTTCTGGTGGTGGCGGCTTTGGTGGTTTTGGTGGCGGTAGCTTTGGCGGCGGTGGTGCTGGTGGCAGTTGGTAGATTTTAGATGTGATGAGATGCGAGATGTCAGAAACCAGAAGTCAGAAGCCAGAAGTGAGAAGTCAGATGCATTTTTGCTAAGTGTAATTTTTTAATGAACTGAAAAACTTAACTTGTTTGCGACCTGCGATTTATGAATAATAAAAACTTGAAAATTTTAATGATTATATTAAATTGGCAACGTAACTTTTGGAAAGTTATTGAAGCCGGGCGAGCTTGGACGTTTAGCCCCGATTGCAGCGGTTATGCGACCGGAGCGGAGCGGAGGGCGCATTTGAGCGGAAAGCGGGCTGCCCCTTCGAAAACACCTGCTTTTGTTTCGCTTCAAAAAAAATGCTTTTATTTAACAGTGATCAGTCTTTTTTGTTCAGGTATAATTGCTGCTCAATCCATTTCCTCTTCCTCTTTTTCTACTACCGGCGGTAGTTTTTCTAACGATGAACATAGTATCCATTTTAGTATGGGAGAAGCCTTAAATACAGAAACCAGCGAGGGGAATTTACGTATATCACAAGGACTTATTCAATATTTATTAACAGAACTTCCTTCAGATATTGCCTCTTTTCATTTAGAAGAAATTGCAGTTTATCCAAATCCAACAACCGCTTTTTTTACCATAGAAAATGAAAAGGCAATGCAAAATTTGAAATATGCTATATATACGATGAATGGAAAAGAAATTCAATCAGCTCAAAATTTATCACAGCTAAAAACTATAGTAGCGGTAGAATCGTTGCCGGCAGGCAGTTATATTTTAAAAATTAGTAAAGACAACCATTATTTTCAAAACTTAAATCTAATTAAATTTTAATGATACGATTAATTACAACCATCATAACCATACTGTACATCTCAACGGTGTTTTGCACAAGCGGGGTGTTCGCACAATTACCTCAGGCATTTAGCTATCAAGGTATTGCTTTAGATAAAGAAGACAAGCCATTGGTAAACCAGCAATTGGGCTTTAAAATATCTATTTTAGAAGATAATGCTGCCGGCAATACCGTGTACTGCGAAACCCACACGGCAAGCAGTAGCGAAATAGGTTTGTTTAATTTACAAATTGGCAGAGGCACGGTTGTAGACGGATCGTTTGGTGCCATCAATTGGGGAATTAAACGACACTTTGTAAAAGTTGAAATGGATGCAGCAGGCGGAGAAAATTATACCTTAGCCGGTACGGTAGAATTACTTACCGTACCTTACGCTTTGTATGCCTTAGAATCGGGTAACAATGTGCCTGGTCCAGCCGGTCCACCAGGACCCCCGGGTGTAAATGGAACGTCAGGAGCTCCCGGTCCTCCAGGACCACCAGGTCCACCCGGCTTTGGCATAATTGATATGCTTAGTGAGGTACCGGCAAATGCAGCTAAAGGATTTACTTATTTAGATGATGGCAGTAACCGCGAAAATGGAAAACCTGGTTTCCGGTTTTTTGATGGCAGCAGTTGGATTGATTTGTAAAGCACCCTATGTTTATATATTCCAACAATAAACTCGTTCCTGAAAAGGACTTTGCCGTATCTTACAAAAATAGAGCTTACCGCTATGGTGATGGTGTTTTTGAAACACTTAAAGTGCGTAAAGGTGTTCCACTTTTTTTAAAACATCATTACAGCCGGTTAATTCTTGCTTTAGACACCTTGCAATTCGAAATTCCAGAACATTGGACCTATAGCTTTTTTGTTTACACCATTATTGATTTAGCCAAACAAAACGAAATTGAAAATGGGAATTTGCGCATTCAAGTTAGCCGCTTAGGTGAAGGCAAATATTTACCAACTTCTAATGGTTGTGATTTAATGATGCAAATTCATCCGGTTGAAACCGATGTTTACCGATTACATAACAATACCTTTACCTTAGGATTGTACAACGACATGTTTAAACCAACCGGTAAATGGGCTAACTTTAAATCGGTGAATAGCCATATATATGTACAAGCCTCTATTTTTAAACAACAACATCAATTTGATGAAGTGCTTATTTTAAATGAGCACGGCAGAATTGCCGATGCTTCAACGGCTAACATTTTTGCGGTGGTCAACAATTTGTTAATTACACCACCCAACAACGAAGGTGGCATTGATGGGGTACTGCGGCGTGTATTGGTAAAACTGTGTAAGCAGCACAACATTGCCTTGCAACAAGCCCCACTTAGCCTAACCGATATGAATGATGCCGAAGAAATTTTTCTCACCAACGTCATAAAAGGAATTGTTCCGGCAACAACGTTCAACAACAAATCATTAAATAGAACTTTTGCAAAACAACTGCACGAATTACTGGTAGAAAAAGAAGAAAAAGAAATTAAGAGTTTGTGGGAATTTGTATAAACGAAATGCATTACCGTAGAGGTCGCAATTTTTGCGACCTAAAATTTTCGCTTGCGAAAATTTTAATAACCTAAAAATTTTGCGATCTACAAAATTTGTGCAAACAAAAATTTTCATGACCAAAATTTTTGCGACCTAAAAATTTGCGCAATCAAAAATTTTAACAAACGAAATTTTCATAACCAAAGCTGTAACAACCAACAGAAAATTTGAAGCGAAACCATAAAACCATGTAGAAACGAGCTCCCCGCTTTCCACTCAAATGCCATTTGGCAAACGCGACAATGCCCCGCACAAATGGCATAACCGTTGCAATCGGGGCTAGGCTTCCAACCTCATTGGTATATATAAGCGCGCCACTTGTTACGTAGTTATTTTAAACACGTTCCTTAACGCAATTCCATATTTCATTTGTACTTTTGCTACCAAACAGCAACTGTATAAAACCTTGTATAACCAATCCGCATACTCAATCAATTGCAGAGGGAATTTAATCGCCTTAACCACTCCCTTAGTCATGGGCATTTTAAATGTTACCAACAATTCTTTTTATGATGGAGGCAAACATCAAACCTTAAACAACCAACTAACTCAAATTAAAAAAATGCTGGAGGAAGGAGCAGACATTATTGATGTTGGGGCAATGTCATCAAGACCGGGAGCAATACTGTCTCAGCCAGAAAATGAACTAAAAAAATTGTTACCCCTTATTGAAAAAGCATTGACACAATTTCCCAATATAATTTTATCGATAGACACGCTACACGCTAAAGTTGCTGAACAATGTTTACAAGCAGGTGCCCATATGATTAATGATATTAGTGCCGGTGTTTTTGATGAAAGCATGCTACCAACCATAGCAAAATTTAAAAATGCACCATGTATAATGATGCATATGCAAGGTACCCCAGCAACCATGCAACAACAAACGCACTATGATAACTTACTGGTAAATATGGTTGATTATTTTGTGGCGCGAACGCATCTTGCCAGAAAAAATGGTATAGTCGATGTTATTATTGATCCGGGTATTGGCTTTAGTAAAACCATCAATCAAAACTACGAAATTTTAAACCGGCTTCAGGAGTTGCAGGTTTTAGATTGCCCGCTATTGGTTGGACTTTCCAGAAAATCCTTAATTTGGAAAACCTTACAAGGCACACCAGAAGCTGCCCTTAACGGAAGCACAGTTTTACATACGGTAGCTTTATTAAACGGCGCGCATATTTTAAGAGTACACGATGTAAAAGAAGCGAAAGAAACTATTACCTTAGTGCAAAAATTAAAAACACAGGCTTAATTAATGGACATAGGCTTTTTAAAATTCCGGCTCATCGATATTATCGACATTTTGTTGGTGGCTTTTTTAATTTATCAGGTATATCGTTTGTTACGAGGTAGCTTGGCTTTAAATATTTTCATCGGCTTAGTGGTGTTTTTCGTCATTACCCAACTTACCGATTTTTTAAATATGCGGGTAACCAAAAGCATCTTATCCCAATTTATGAACTTGGGTGTTATTGCTTTGTTAATTGTATTTCAACCAGAAATCAGGCGTTTTTTACTACAGCTTGGTAGAAGCAACCCCTTTAAAGAGATCAATTTTTCTAAATGGTTTAAATGGCGAAGCAATAAAGAAGTACCCAAACCCAACCAGCAAGTAAAAGATGGCTTGTTGGGTGCCCTTAATAAATTTAGCGAAGAACGGATTGGAGCCTTAATTGTATTAGCAGATTCAAGAGAAAAGACTTTTTTTGAAGATACCGGTGTGCGATTAGATGCCTTTGTCAGTATAAAATTATTACAAAGTGTGTTTGATAAAACGAGCCCATTGCACGACGGTGCTGCAATTATTAGTGGCGATAAAATAACCCGGGCAGGCTGTATTTTACCCGTTTCCGAAAACTCAGATTTACCCAGTACGGTTGGTTTACGGCATCGTGCCGCCGTAGGTATTACCGAGCAAATTGATGTGAAGGTCATCATAGTATCAGAAGAAACCGGTAAAATATCGTATGCGAAAGAAGGCAAGCTCACCTATCAATTACAGCGCAAAGCGCTTTCCAGTATTTTAGATGTGGTGTTGGTAGATAAAGAAAAGTAAGCTTTGGTTTGCTTTTTTCTGTAACTGTTAGCAAAATTTTAGTTACGTTGAATCAGTCATTCTCTATTTCGGTTTTTCAGCAAAACTCCTTCGCAAGCAAGCCTTTGGGATAATGGATAGCGAAATTAAATTTCCAGAATCTCCTTTATTCTTTAACCGAAGTTAAATTGAATTTGATTAACTATTCTGGTTCTACTACAATTTTTGTGTAAATGGTATAAAGGTCAACCGGACTATGCTCTACCGCCACTTCGGTACGTGGGTTTTGCGTAAAAAAATGTCGGGATAGTAAAATTATCTAAAGAAGTGAAATTTGAAGTAGCACCTTTTCCAATGAAAAAAACATACTCCAGCGGAGTAAACTCTTGGTAGGAAATAGGTAATAAAAAAATGAAGCTCCAGAGGAGCGACACATTGCTTGCAATTCGGATTGGTGTTACTGCGCAGCAGTTCTCCCATTTAGGTTAACTTTTGTTACCAAGTTACCGCTCCTCTAGAACGTATACCATATAGTTCGTACTATATTATTTATGGAAAAGTAAATTGAAGTGAGTTCCATTAAATTCTTAGCAGAACCACTTTTCTAATATAATAGCTGACGTTGAATAATCAATTTAGCATAAAACAAATTTGACAATAGGTTTAAGCTCTTAACAAAAAAAACTCCCTTCCAAAATTTGAAAGGCAGTTTGTATAATTTTTTTACGGATTAATTACTTAATCACTTTGGTTTTAGTGGGTTGCTTTAAAGCACCATAGGCTAAAATAAAATCAACCGAAGCCTGCGACGGACTTAAAGAAATACTGCTTAGTAAGTCTTTTGATTGCTTAAGCGTATTAAAATCTTCTTTAAGCGAATAATCGTGACCCATCTGTTGTTCAACCATAAACGATTGAACAATGTCGGTTTCCATGTATAGGTATTGTAGTAAATCATTTTGCGTAAATGTTTGCTGCATAGGCACCATTTGAAGTTTTAATTATAAAATATACTCCTAAAACGGTGCGTAATTTCAGATTATTGCATCTGTACCAAAAAAACTGACTTTTTTAACGTATCGGTATTGCGTTTTCCGTAATCATTTTACGCATATTGATCAAAGCATAGCGCATTCTACCCAAAGCTGTGTTAATGCTAACATTGGTTAATTTGCTGATTTCTTTAAAGCTCATTTCGGCGTAATGTCTCAATATCACCACTTCTTTTTGCTCAGGTGGCAATTCATCTATTAAGGTACGTATTTTGGCATAGGTTTGATTTTTAATCATCCGTTGCTCGGCATTGTCAGCTTTGTACTTTAATACATTAAAAATATCGAATTCATCGCTGTTGGCAATAGTTGGTGTACGCTTCACCTTTCTGTAATGATCTATACATAAGTTGTAGGCTATACGCATTACCCAAGGTAAAAACTTGCCATCTTCATAATATTTTCCTCTTCGTAAAGTTTCAATTACTTTAATAAAGGTATCTTGAAAGATATCTTCTGCTAAAGCATCTTCCTTTACAAACATGTAAATGGAGGTGTACACCTTATCCCGGTGTCTACGTACTAATTCTGAAAGCGATTGATTGTTTCCAGACATATACTGCTTTACTAAAGCAGTGTCGCTAATTTCTTTTAGGCTCATAATAACGAGTTTTGAGTTTTGAAATAATTTTAAATTAGCGTAAATGTTTATTCTATATGTCTGTATTTTATGATTTAACTATTATATAAAATAGCATTAATTATGCCACAAGGTATTAATATTTTATTAAAAAGTACTTTTGTAAGGCAAATTTAATATTTATTAAGGAATATTACTGCTTTTTGTTGCAAATTACGACAAATTTATCAATGTGGTTGATACTTTTCTACTTTTGAGTGCCTCCGTTTTTCTTTTTACGAAGAACCGAAGTTTATAAACTAGCCCAGATTGCAGCGGTTATGCCATTTTGAGTGGCTTTTGCAGCGCAGGCAAATGGCATTTGAGCGGAAAGCGGGACCAACAGTTTCTGCATATTCATATGTTTCCGCTTCTTAAATACATGTTAAAGTGTCAACTACATTTGTTGTTTGGATAAACTTGTGGTTTGTGCAAAAAGAATCAAGCTGGAAACAAAGGGGAAATAAAAATATGCTTGCTTGCTTAATATACCTTTGCATAAATTAAAAATAAGAAATATGGAAGTAGCACTAAATTCAATTAATTCGGCATTAGAGATAATAAGAAATGCTAAAGTAAAAATAAACGAAAGAGGTTTAGAAGGGGCAAGTTCAAATAGTTATGTTGGAGGATATTCGGAAAGCCCGATAGGCAATCCTACCCCACCACCACCTTATATGCCTGAATTTCTCCAGAATTATGGACAAAGTGTGGAAGCAAGAGCAATTACTGATAGGGAATCTGATTTTATGGATAGACTGAATTCAAACAATTATGGGAGACTTAATGCTACCAACTATCAAGAAATATTAGATGCAAGAGCGCAGTATAATTTGGGGCAAGGTGACCCTATGGAATTGTTTAGTAAATACATGCCAAATAGAGCTGCTTTAGGTGGGGATGATTTAATTGCCTATGATGCGCAGTTTCATAGAATATTGGAACATATGGACAATACTACGGTATTAGATGACGGTTTGACGGCGGACCCTTCGCTAAAATTTATTTTGGCAGCTAGTTTAGCCGAAGTGTTGGCTCAAAGCCCACGTTTGGTTGATGTTGTGTTGAAAGATATAAACCAAGGCTGGCACATAAGTAATGATAATTCTCATTTTGACGACCCAGACCATGTTGGTTTATACAACTCAAGTACAAGGAAGAAATGGCCATGGTCGAGCAGAAGGTATTATGGTAAAATAACGTTGAGTTTAGGATCGACATTGGAAAGTTTTGTGAACGCAGATGATAGTTGGGATATATTAGCCCATGAGGTTGCCCATTCAATTGATAGATACGGTGGTAGAAGTACAGATGGGATTCCGGGTATTATGGATAGTAATGATGCCGCTACTTTTATAGAGGTAAGAAATGAGTTTTTTGCTTCTAATGCTGCAACAGGCTCTGTGAATGGGCTAAGAGAATATGCCTATGAAAACGAAAAAGAATTTTGGGCAACCGCTAGTGCTCGCTTTTTAGGTGGGCAAGATAGTGCTCAAGATATTTATGATAATTCTCCGGAATTATATGGCGTACTTTCTAGATTTTATGAAATGGAGTACCCGATAGAAAGACCAGAAATTCCTATCCATGAATTTGATATTGATGAACTTGTAAGTTAAATTACTGTACTTATCCTGCCATAAAAAAAATGATAGATCAACAAGGTATTAGTTGCTTTTATATTCTGTATTAATTTGTTCAACTCGTCCGTTTAAAATAGTGTAGTGAATGTGCGAACTTCCAAAAGCATAGGGCAAATAAGCAAGCGATGACATTTTGTGTGTAATAATGATATTTGCCTTTTTACCTAGGGCAATAGTGCCGAGTTGTTTTTCGAGCCCCATCGCATAGGCACCGTTTAGGGTAACTGCGTTGATGGCTTCTTCAGGTAATAACTTTTGCTGAATGCAAGCCAATGACAACACAAATGGAATATTACCGGATGGGGTTGAGCCGGGATTATAGTCGGATGCTAATGCCAACGGTAAACCGGTATCAATTATTTTGCGGGCTGGGGCGTATGGAATTTTTATGAAAAATGAGCAAGAAGGCAGAACCGTTGCAATGGTGTCTACGTTTTTCAAGGCATCTAAATCTTGCGCTTTCAACAGTTCTAAATGATCGACCGAAAGGGCTTTATGTTTGATGGCTGCCTGAATGCCGCCTATACTCGTAAATTGATTGACGTGTACCTTCGGCGTTAAGTTGTATTTGGCACCGGCTTCCAGAATAGTTTCCATTTCGGCAACAGTGAAATAATTGGTTTCGCAAAAAACGTCAATATAGTCGGCGAGTTGTTCATCAGCTATTTTGGGTAAGATTTGTTGCGTTAGTAAATCAATGTAAGCTTGCCGATTATTTTTGTATTTGCTGGGTATGGCGTGCGCACCTAAAAAAGTTGCTTTTATTGTTAGAGGTGTTAAGTCTTTCAATTTTTTAATGACGCGGAGTATTTTTAATTCTCCGGCTTCACTTAAACCGTAGCCGCTTTTTATTTCTACCGCACCGGTTCCAGTGGCTATTATTTCGTGGCATCTTTTTAGAGCATCTTCTAACAATTGCTCTTCTGCGGTTTCGTTTAGTTTTTTGGCAGAGTTTAAAATGCCGCCTCCTTTAACAGCTATTGCTTCGTAGCTTAAGCCTTTTATGCGGTCTTCAAATTCGGCTTCTCTGCTGCCTGCGAAAACTAAGTGGGTGTGGGAATCGCACCAAGTTGGTAAAACCATTTTGCCAGTGGCATCTATTACTTTGGTATTTGTTTCTGTTGGGCAATTGTCCATTTTTCCAAAGGCTGCAATTTTATCTTCTTTTATTAAGAGGTAGGCTTTGTTGATTGAAGGTAGTTGCGCCATGGCTTTTCCGGCTGCCCACTTTTTGGCTTTGCCGGCTTCGGTTTGGTATAGGGTTTTTATGTTTTTGATGAGTAACGTCATGTTATTTTTTTGCCAGAATTGAATTCAACTAATTTACTCCAATTTATATCTCCGTTTTTTGCACAAAAGTCTTCGATAAACTCTTTTGTAAATTTATTAATCATTCTTGAGTAAGATAGTTGAAATTCGTCATTTAGTTCTTTTGCTTTGTGTCCCAAAGGTTCAATTATTTCTGTATATAAATTTTCATTTCCAGATATGAACTCCCAAAACTCTTGTCCACAATACTTAAAATAATCTCCCTTGTCTGGTTTATTGTCAATTCCGTAACAGCACCCATTTACAGACGTAACAATGATTTTTGAGTTACTTGTTCTTAAAGTACGTTGTGCTGTTTTAAAATCAGTTTTCATTTTTGAAATTTGACTACTGTTTCCCCAATTTGGACCTGATTTAACATTTACAATATAACGAACATTGCCTTTATCAAATTCAAGGTCAATATTAGGAATGCCAGACTTCCACCCACCGTAAACTTTTTGATTTATATATATTGCTAATCCTTCCAACCAATCACCAAAAATTGTTTCTTCCGCCGAAGATATAAATGCATCAGCAATCCCAAGAACAATCTCGTTGGCAGTCAGAATGTGTTTTGCTTTAAATAAATAAGGATTTTTCTTTTTGAGTACTGTTTGGAGTTTTAGCTTGTCAAGTCTTTCAATTCTTTTTTGGTGAAATACGCCAATATTATTTTCTACATATTTGGTTACATTCTTAAGATTTAGCTTTTTCATAACTTCTTTATATTAAAATAGAACAAGTTTTTTTTCTTTCAGTTGTTCCTGTACCATATCGAAGTACTCTTTTTTAATTTCAATTCCAATTGAATTTCGGTTCATCCGTTGAGCAACAAAATTTGTTGTTCCAGAACCCATAAATGGGTCAAGAACAACATCACCAGATTTAGTAAAAAGCTTAATAAACCATTCAGGCAGTCCCTCAGGGAATGCTGCACTATGATTTTTGTTATTACACTCTGTTGCAAGGTGAAGTACATTAGTTGGATAGGCTTTATCTCTATTCAACCAATTTGAAATATTTTTTCCAAAACCACTACCTACTTTAGACTCATCTCTTGTTTTATCTGTATCACTCAAATTTTTCAATCTAGATTTAGCCCAGTCACCCATAGGAACCATCACTTCTTGCTGATACATATTGAACTTCTTGTCCTTGTTAAAGTGCAATAGTCGTTCCCAAGCATCCCGAAATCTATTAGGCCATTTACCGGGATAGCAGTTTTTTTTGTGCCATATATACTCCTCTGTCCAAAGCCAACCTTGCTTTTTCATTTCTAATATTAACTCCATTACATAGGTGCTTCTTTCTCCGCTAACAACTCTTTCTTTTATATTTAATACAAAACTTCCTGTTGGTTTCAACACACGAAGTAACTCTTTTGAAATTGGCAGAAACCAATCAACATATTTTGTTGGATGTATACCACCATAAGTACTCTTTCTTTGGTCGGCATAAGGCGGTGAAGTGAATATTAAGTCAATAGAATTTTCAGATAACTCTTTTAAAATTTCTTTACAATTACCTAGTTTAATGCTTGTTGTTATTTCCATCATCTATCAATTGATTAGCTTAATATTTAGCCAAATATCGGAAATTTTATGGTATTTACGGTTGGCAGTTAAAACAATTCGATATAAATAGTATTTTAAAACCGTTGAATTCGTTTTTTTAGGCATCTTCTTCAGTATTCATTAGTTTACTGAAATCACCAAGAAATGGAATGGCACCATATTTTCCTTGAATATAATCTTTTTCAAATGAAGCATTATTTCTGATACCTTTAAATTGAACCAAGGAGTACAAATGACTCGCTCCGTATTTGTCTTTTTCTACAAATTCTATTTGGTCGCGTCTCAGCAAATCTGCAGACAACAAGTTGGTATCGTGCGTGACGAAAATAAGTTGAGCACCTTTGTTTTCTTTGGAGTTGAATAGTTGAACAATTTTTTTGGTTAGTAAAGGGTGAAATCTTGCATCAAATTCATCTATGATGATGGGCGTTTTATTTTTTATTGCATCGTAAATGAAAGGGCTTAGCTCAAACAGCTTGCGTGTTCCTTCGGATTCATGCATATTAAAGAGAAATATTTGCTTATCATTTAAAGTAAGGTTTTTATCAAATTTCTTTCTAGTTGAAACCAGAAAGAAATTTTTCTTTTTACTATTTACTTGACTTACCTTTCCGTTAGCATAATCAACAAAGCCGCTTGACTGAATTTCAAATGTATTTACATCCTCAATTCCAATATCTCCATATTTAAGAAGGTTAAGTGCATAATTCTTTTTAGCTTCATCATTATCATTTAAAAATTTTTGAGCATATTCATGCATACCCTGTTTTCCTAAACCGTTAATTATGATAATTGAATCAAAACCTTCAATTAGTTGCTTCGATAGTTTACCAAATTTAAAAGTAGCTAGTGTTGACAGAAATAGTGAATTATTTCTATATATTTCTTCAATATATAAATTTTTATCTGAGATAGCCAATAACTTATTCACATCTTTAAAATTGGTTTTATCCAATTTAACTATTTTTTGATTTTCTCTAATAAAGTAGGGGAGTTCTCTATCTTTAGGTTTTCCATAGAGCCATTCTGCAGTTATATTTTTATCATCCGCTTCAAAGCCGTAACGATACTTTGTGTTTTCGTGCCAAAAAATAATTTGAAAAAAAGTAGGTTCATTTTCTGTTTCTGTTGATAATTTAAACGATTCAATAATGCTTAGTGCTTCATCATCTTTTAAAGATGTTTTAACAATTCTAATAAATGCCATAAAGGCTTTGACTATATTACTCTTCCCACTCGCATTAGCGCCATAAATAGCTTTTGACTTCAGAAAAGAAACACTCTCTTTATTATTTCCTTGAATTATATTGTTTTGGTCAATGTCTTTATTTTTTGATTTTATTTTGGCGGCAGCCAGATTCAAGGTTTGAATGTCCTTAAATGATTTGAAATTGCCGAAACTGAATTCCTGTATGGTCATCTTAAGTTAAGATTTGCTTAACTTGTGCAAATATACAAATAAGAGATGGCATTTCGTTAAGGTATGCATTTCTCATCATAACAAAAATGTTAAACCAAGCTAAACTTATTTGGTAATAGACACATTTTTACATTTTTCTTCAGCTAAATTCTTTTGTTATCTTCAATCAATTGCTCTATTTCATTTTTTGAAAGAAATTCACCGATAGGCAATGAAACACTATTTTCTTTATTCGCGATATGTTTGATAATTTTAATTATTTGACTGCTTAGTGCTGCCATTACTTTTCCTTCCTCTGGACTTTCTTTTATTTGTAATTTGTCTATGTCAAAATCAAGTTTGTTGATTTCTACTTTAAGATTTTGAATATTTGAGCCTGAGTTTATTAACGTTTTATATATTTCATCTATTCTAACCTTGCAAACCTCATCAAATTCTAAATAGTTCTCAATGGCTCGTAAAGCTATGAAAGTTTTATAATCATCACTGTTTTTTACAACATATTCGTGATACCAATGTTTTCCCAAATTTCCTTTTATAAAACCAATAATAAAGCCTACATCCCAACCTGGGGCTTTACTTTCTAAATCGTCTTCTTTATTAAGTGCTATAATTGCGTTTGTTAAAGATTCTTTGAAGTCTTGTATTAATAATTGCTCTGTTTTAATAATTGTTTTCTCGTGAATACCAATTTCTTTAGACCAATATCTGAATAAGCCAAAAGAGACTGAGGGGATTTTATTTTGAATTGAACTTAAATTTAACACCGTCAATTTGCTTAATTAATTATGGGCAATAAATTGAAAAACATATTGATATTTAAAATAGTATTTTAATTTAAATATCATTTTACCCATAAACCAACTCCTCCTCACCACAAAAAATACTAACCCGCTTTCCATCAAAAGGCTCCACCCTGCCAATAATCTGCCCATCAATATCATAACGCTTAGCAATGGCAATGATTTGCTCGGCAACTGCATCATCCACATAAAACTCCAAGCGATGCCCCATATTAAATACTTTAAATAGTTCTCGCAAATCCGTACCCGATTCTTCTTGAATCAATTGAAAAACCGGCGGAAGGGGCAACAAATTATCTTTAATAATATGAACATTATCTACAAAATGCAACACCTTAGTTTGTGCCCCACCGGTACAATGGATAATGCCGTGCAGATGATTTTTGTCAACCTGTTCAAATATAGTTTTTAAAACAGGCAAATAAGTACGTGTAGGTGATAACAATAAACCGCCTACCATATGGTTTTTATAAACATCGGTTAATCTTTTAGAACCCATAAATCGAACCGATTCGTTGGTATTCGGGTCAACCACTTCTTTAAAATTAGTGTCATAGTATTTGCTCAACACATCGTGGCGGGCAGAGGTTAAACCATTGCTCCCAATACCGCTATTATATTTATTTTCATAAGATGCTTTGCCGTAAGAAGCTAAGCCAACAATTACATTGCCCGGTTTAATATTATTTACCATTAATTGGTTTTTAGGCAAACGAGCAAAAGTGGTGTAGCCCACATCAATGGTGCGGACAATGTCGCCAACATCAGCCGTTTCGCCGCCGGTTAAATGTAGGTTAATGTCAAATTGTTTTAAGTGCTTACAAAAATCTTGTGCTGCCTGAATGATTGTACTAATCACTTCACCTGTAATTAAGTGTTTGTTTCTTCCAATGGTGCTCGATAATAAAATATCATTCACCACACCAACACATGCCATATCATCAATATTCATCACTATAGCATCTTGCACAATGCCTTCCCAAACCGAAAGGTCGCCGGTTTCTTTCCAATACAAATAAGCTAAAGCTGTTTTGGTGCCGGCAGTATCGGCATGCATAAGGTTAACGTAGTCTTCACTTTTGCCAACAATGTCGGGTAATATTTTACAAAAGGCGTTTGGAAATAAACCTTTGTCTAAGTTTTTAATTGCCTCGTGAACATCTGCTTTATCTGCCGAAACGCCGCGCAAATCGTATTTGCTATTTTTTGCCATTGAGTTGGTTTCAAATATAAAATTTTTTGGATGGAGGATTGAGATAAGTTTATGATAATTTTTAATGTTGTTAAAACAGTTTCACTATATCCATCACTTGCCCATAATAATGCCCGCCAAATAAATTAAGATGAACCAATAAGGAATAAAGATTGTACACCGGAATCCGCCTTTCAAAGTCTTTTGCTAATGGATATATATCATGATAGGTATGATAAAAAGCAGCATCAAAGCCACCAAACAATTTAGTAAAAGCCAACTCCATTTCTCGATTAGCATAATATATAGCCGGATCTATTAAAACTGCTTCTCCATTTTCATCACATAAAAAATTGCCACTCCAAAGGTCGCCGTGTATTAAGGCAGGTGGTTCATCGGGAAAAAATTCAGGTAAGGTATTGTAGCATTGATCAAATTGATGCACATCATGTTTACTTATTTTTTGATGATCAAACGCCAACTTAACTTGCGGTTGGATGCGTTGTTCAATATAAAAATTGGTCCAACTATCGTTGTGTGTATTGCTTTGTTTTAAAGAGCCAATATAATTATCAAATGGTAAACCAAATTGCTTGGCGGCATGTTGATGCAGCTTTGCTAAACCTACCGCAAATTGTTGCCAAAACTTAGCGTTGGTTTTGCGGCTTTCTATCCATTCTAATACTAAATATTGTTGGTTTCGGTTGTCAAATTGTGCAATTACGTTTGGTGTTTTTAGCGTGTTGGTTTCCTTTATGATTGACAGGCTATTCGCTTCAATTGTAAACATTTCGGGAAACTTGTTCAATTCATTCACTTTTAAAAAATAGAATTGATGATCGGTTTTTATTTGATAACAAGCATTAATGCAACCACCCGAAACTGCGGATACACTTTTTATCGAACCATCAAGATTGTTGCTTTTTAAAAGCTGTTCAATTTTTACTATGACTTGCTTGTCTAACAAAATTTGTTGTTTTCAAAAATCGATTATTAGTTTTCTATGCAGACAATGTTAGCTTTAAATAAGGTTTTCCATCTTCCGGATCAACACATTCTTCCCTTTTGTCGATGCCCCACTTTTCTAATAAAATAATGGAATGCATATTTGTTGGATTAACAGTTGCAATAATACGCCTTTGCCAATTGGGTTGTTGGGCTTTTATAAAAGATAAGACTTTGGTCATTATGCCCTTTCGCCGTTCTTGCGGATGCATCATATAAACAATCTCTAACTCATTCTTATCGGTATGTTCGGTTTCTTTTAATTCAAGATGACCACATAATTGCTCTTTTTTATAGATGCCCCAAATCCAAAACCAACGTTTATTGTTTTGTTCATACAGCCTAAATATTCTATGAAACATAGCGCTTTCTTTTTCCTCAATTCCCGTTGCCCCGCCCATAAATTCAACAGAAGTTTTGTCTAATGCCATTTCTATAAACCTGTCTTCATCTAACATGGTGTAAGGTTTTAGACTAAGCTTTTCTATGTCAAATTTTGGTGGATACATTATCATCTATTCAATTCAACAAAATAATAAATACATTTAAAACGGTAGCAACATACAAAGCAGTGCTTCAAGCAATGTAAATTTAATAGTATTATTTTTACCGGTAGACAAATTTATTCTTTCATGAATTGGCAATTCAAGAAACTTACTATTCTTTAAGTTTTTAACAAAATCACGATCAATCTTTTACAATTTATTTAGTGCCGGTAAGATATCATAATCATAACTAACCTTTATCTAAATAAAACACCCTACAAATCTAACCTAAAAAAACCATACCCAACAAAAAAAGTGAAGCCCTTACAGCCCCACTTTTTCAATTTATAAAGTACTATTGGAATTAAGTTTAATGTCCGGTGGCAGCACCTGCGCCTCTTGGTATTCTAATATCTTCTACCAATTCCTGAATTTCTTGAGGCGGCTCCGATGTCATTCTACTAACGACTAAAGAGACTACCAAATTGAGCAACATACCCAATACCCCAATACCTTCGGGTTTAATACCAAACCAATAACCCTCTGGTGTACCTGGCCCACCCAGTTGCGGTTTAAAATACCAGATGTAAGCAGCCGTAAACAAAATACCAACAATCATACCGGCAATGGCACCTTCTTTGTTCATACGCTTATCAAAAATACCCAAAATAATTGCAGGGAAAAAGGAGGAAGCCGCTAGCCCGAACGCTAGCGCGACCACTTGAGCAACGAAGCCCGGGGGGTTTAATCCTGCTAATCCTGCACCTACAACCGCAACGGCAATCGCAATTCTTGCTGCGGTTAATTCGCCTTTTTCAGAGATGTTGGGCATTAAATTTTTCTTCAACAAATCGTGCGAAATGGAAGTGGCAATAACCAACAGAAGCCCTGCTGCGGTTGACAGTGCGGCAGCCAAACCACCAGCAACAACCAAAGCAATAACCCACGCCGGTAAGTTGGCAATTTCCGGATTGGCTAACACCATAATATCTCTGTCAATAACCAATTCGTTTTTACCCTTGTCGGCTACGTATTGAATGCGTCCATCATTGTTTTTATCTGTAAAGGTTATCAATTTCGATTCTTCCCACTTTTTAAACCAAGTAGGCATTTCACTATATGATTTATTACTAACCGTTTGAATTAAATTAGTTCTGGCAAAAGTAGCTACTGCCGGTGCGGTAGTATATAAAATAGCAATAAACAACAAGGCATAACCTGCCGATTTTCTGGCATCCCGAACTTTTGGAACCGTAAAAAATCGTACAATAACGTGCGGCAAACCAGCAGTCCCTAACATTAATGAAGCCGTGATAAAGAACACGTTTATCCGGTCGTTCATCCCCATAGAAGTATATTCGGCAAAACCTAAATCGGTACTCAGTTGATTTAGTTTATCTAACAGATAAGTACCATCAGCCATCGTGCCACCGAAACCTAATTGAGGAATGGGGTTGCCTACCATCTGTAAAGAAATAAAAATGGCTGGAACGGTAAAGGCAAAAATCAACACACAATATTGGGCAACTTGGGTATAGGTAATGCCCTTCATACCACCTAAAACGGCATAGAAAAACACAATGGCAATACCTATGAAAATACCTGTAGCAAATTCAACTTCTAAAAAACGGGCAAAAGCAACCCCCACACCTTTCATTTGACCAACCACATAAGTGAAAGACACTAAGATGGCACACAACAAAGCCACCAAGCGCGCTGTTTTAGAATAATAGCGTTCGCCAATAAAATCGGGTACGGTAAACTTACCAAATTTACGCAGATAAGGTGCCAGTAAAAGTGCCAAGAGGACGTAACCTCCTGTCCAACCCATTAAGTATTGAGCCCCTCCGTAGCCCATAAAGGAAATTAATCCTGCCATAGAAAGATAGGAAGCCGCCGACATCCAATCAGCCGCCGTTGCCATACCATTAGCTAAAGGAGAAACGCCTCCTCCAGCAACATAAAATTCTTTTGTTGAGCCGGCACGCGCCCATATAGCTACACCTATATATAAAAAAAACGTTAACCCAACTATTATAAAGGTCCATATTTGAACAGTCATTATTATATTTTTAAATTTTTATTAAATTGATTATTTCGACAAGTTTAGCTTAAACATAAAAGCAGTTAACCAGTTGATTTTTTTTTAAGCGAAAATGAATACTCGTACTTACTTTGGGTCCCGCTTTCCGCTCAAATACTATTGCCTGGCTTCAAAACCTGCGCTTCAAAATAGTATAACCGCTGCAATCGGGGCTATTTTATAAAGCCCGGTTTTTCGTGGAGACTTTCTTAAGCAACGCATTCATATCTACAAAAATCAAATAAGGCTAAACACTTTTAAAAAACTTGTCTTTATTTCTCATCCACATCAAACTTTTTATCCAACTTGTTCATTAAGTTGACATAAACGAAAATGAGTACTACAAATACATAAATGGAGCCTTGTTGGGCAAACCAAAAGCCTAAGGGAAAACCACCTATTTTTATACCATTTAAGGCATCGGCAAACAGAATACCGCAACCATAGGAAACCGTAAACCAAATACTCAATAAAATAATGAGATACTTTAAGTTGGTTTTCCAATATTGATTTAAATCTTTATTCGACATAATTATTATTGGTTTTGATTATAAGAAAATGTGTAATTGTAAACGGAATTGAGAAAGATTCTCTTGACTATTCAGCATAATAGCACTTTCCCGGTAATCTTTGCTAATCAAATGATACTCTGCCGTAATTTTGGCATGATGTCCATTGACAAAATAATTCACCCCTGCGTTCAATTCGGTTATGGGGTCATCGGCAGCTTCAAAAGACGAACTATTGAAAGATACATAGGGCATTACTTTTGCTTCTTTAATTAGGTAGCCTACCTGTGTATATAAAGAGTTACCGGTGCCTCCCCAACGACTAATATAATTATCGCCATAATTAAAATTAATAAAAGAAGCATAGGCATTTAACGAACCTGCATCCATCGGTAATTCGAGCATAGCATCTAAAGCTAAATGAGAAACACTTTGATGCTCATCTAAAAAGTTATCATACATGCCATTAGGATGCAAGAAAAAACCAGCTCCAATAGACAATATTTTTTTCTTACCCAAATAAGTACCCGGATAAAAAGGCAGTTTGGTCGATTCGTTATCCCAAATATTATACTTTACATAACCTTCCATCACCAAATTGCCCATTGGGTCACCATCGGCATTGCGGCTGCTAACCCCCGTATAGGTTAGGTTACTTTTGGCTACGCCCGTAGTATCGAAGTTGGCACTATAATCAATGCCCGAACCTAAAGGTGCCCTTCCTGGATTATTAAAAGCCAAACGATACTCTAATTTACCGGGAGCACCTTTAAAATAAACCCCTAAATGCCGGGCAAATTGATCGGTTATACCCAAAGAATGCCAATGCACAAATGGACGTGCCTGATCTAAAGTCATTAAATTTAAGGTACTGGTATTCGATTGCCGGGTTAAGCCTTTCCAGTAATGCAAACCTGCCCCAACATAAATATCATCCGTAATTTTTAATTCACCCCAAGCATCGTGTAAAAAAAACTGTGGCGAATCTCCATTATTACCCAACGAAGTTTGATTGCCTGCTGAAAGGCTGTTTAAGCCAATGTGCGTTAAAAATAAAAAGCGCGGAGAAATTTGTGCAAATGCCAAAAAGCGGGAACGCCGCATACTAAAATTTAATTGTGGTTTGGCATTTTCTGCCGACAAATTACTGGTAGTAGCCCATACTTGGTGCCACATAATAAAGCGGACATACTTACTGCCATCTTCATTTAAACTGAGTTTGAGTGGTTTGTACTTGTGCAAATCTTCATCAACTTCTTGTGCATTTGCTGGTGTTGGTAAAACAAACAAACAAGCTATTAAAAAGAAGAGCCAAATGCTTAACTTTTTCATATACTTATACTTTTTAATCCAGTTGTTGCGCTGCATTTTTAGTGTTAATAGTATGGAAACCGTCTACTTAAAAACACGAAAGCAGCAACTGGTGGTTTTGTAAATCCAAACAAATATATAAATATATAGATAACTATATGTATTTTGTGCAAAAAAAATTGTGATAATATCTGCTAAACTCACTCAAATTAATTGATTGGGTAAATTTAGAAGTCTGTTGAACAGTGCCTATTTAATATAACTTAAGTTTCGGTAGTAAAATAAATGTTGTTCCAATGGAACCTGTTCCATTGTGTTTACAAAAGCTTAACCACTTTACTACAACAAGTGAACAGGTTCACTTGGATGATTTTATGCTTTATATGTTGAATTAAGTTAACTTAACCTTATTGCGTACTTCAATTTCCATAAATAATTTATATTCAAGTTATTATGAAATAAATACTACTACCGAAACTTAAGTTAATATAACTTGTAACAATTAAGCAGATGTTATACTTCTAACATCTTGCCTGTAATATTTAAATCAGCTTATTCAAACATAACTTATTTATTCTTAAATTGATGCCCTTAGGAATGATGAAAAATAAACTGAAGCACAAATACATTTTTTTCTTTTTGATCTTGTTAATTAGTATCAACTTTCCTGTTATTGGCTTGTTCAATTTTCCTGATTTGATATTGGGTAGCTACCCCCTGCTGGTGTTTACTATATTTGTTGTTTGGTTGTTAATTATCGCCTGCTTTTTTTATTTATCGGAAGTAAAGAAAAATAAATGAGTGCAGCAGCTGTCATATTGCTTTCGCTGGCTTACTTATTGGTTTTGTTTGGAGCAGCTTTTTGGTGCGAACGCAATGCACGGTTAAGTGAGTTAGTGCGAAACAGTCCTTATGTATATGCCTTGTCGCTTGCTGCCTATTGCACAGCCTGGACTTATTATGGCAGCGTTGGCAGAGCCGCCACAACGGGTATTGGTTTTTTGCCCATTTATTTAGGACCCACTTTAATGGCGCCCCTTTGGTACATCATCTTAAAAAAAATAATTTTAATTTGTAAAGAACAACGCTTAACCTCAATTGCTGATTTTATTTCGAGCCGCTACGGCAAACGAGCTTCTATCGGTGCATTGGTAACTATAATTGCTATATTAGGCATTATTCCATATATAAGTTTGCAGTTGAAAGCTATAGCAACCAGTTTTGAAGTGTTGGTTAAAAATTTCAGTGCCTTTGGTTTTTACCCTGAAAACACGCCCATTTTATCTGACACTGCATTTTACATTGCTTGTATTTTAATCTTGTTCACCATTTTATTTGGCACACGCCACGCCGAAACCACCGAACAAAACGAAGGCTTGGTAGCTGCCGTAACTATCGAGTCTGTCATTAAACTCATTGCGTTTTTATCGGCAGGCATTTTTGTAACATGGTTTGTGTTTAATGGCTTTGCCGATATCTTCTCAAAAGCTTATCAAATAGAAAGCCTTCGTAAACTATTTACTTTTAGCGAGCAAACCATTACTGGTACCGATTGGTTGGTGCTAACCGTATTGTCGATGTTTGCCGTTTTGTTGTTGCCTCGTCAATTTCATTTAAGCGTAGTTGAAAATACCAAAGTGGCTTATGTGGATAAAGCTATTTGGTTGTTTCCTTTGTATTTGTTTATTATAAATATTTTTGTAATTCCCATTGCTTTGAGTGGCTTAATGTTGTTTCCCTCGGGCAGTGTTAATCCCGATACTTTTGTGTTGAGTATTCCACTTTCGCAAGGCAACCATTTGTTAGCAATGTTTGTTTTTATCGGTGGCTTTTCGGCAGCAACCAGTATGGTAATTGTTGCCACCATTGCTTTAACCATTATGTTCAGCAACAGTATTTTAATGCCTTTGCTATTGCGGGCAAAACTTATTCATCCTAAAGATGAATACGATTTACAAAAGAGCCTCATTCATTTTAGGCGACTAATTATTGCTTGTATTATTATGATGGC
Source organism: uncultured Chitinophagales bacterium (assembly GCA_938023075.1). Classification (GTDB taxonomy): domain Bacteria; phylum Bacteroidota; class Bacteroidia; order Chitinophagales; family JAHDHT01; genus CALHDG01. The sequence goes on along the minus strand of CALHDG010000027.1, from coordinate 60,527 downwards.
TTATGTTTATTATAAAATTGTTGGTACGCAATATTCGTTGGTTTCTATTGGCTTAATTTCGTTTACGGCTATTGCTCAATTTGCACCGGCAGTAATTGGTGGGTTGTTTTGGAAATTTGCTAACTACAAAGGTGCGATAACTGGTTTGCTGGCTGGTTTTTTGGTGTGGGCATATACTTTGCCCATTCCAAATTTGGCAGAAAATGGAATTATTGGTAGCCAATGGATAGAACATGGTTTATTTAATTACGCGCTTTTAAAACCTTATGCCTTGTTTGGCATAAGTGGAATGGGTACTATTTCGCAAGCCTTTTTCTGGAGTATTTTAATTAACACCACGTTGTTTTGCGCCATTTCTCTGCTTACCAAACAATCGGCTATTGAAGTTACTCAAGCCGATATTTTTGTGGATGCCGGCAAACAAAGTAACCAAAAATCAACCAAACCTATTTGGAACAGATCGGCAGATTTTGAAGGTATAAAAGTAATGCTGTACCGCTTTTTAGGGGCAGAAAAAACAGATCAACAATTGCAAGGTTATGCTCAAAAAAATAATATTCAGTTAAAGAAAATTGAAGCGGCAGATTCTCAACTGATTACTTTTTCTGAAAAATTATTGTCGGGCGTAATTGGTAGTGCTGCGGCTCGCATTGTCATCAACTCTTCGATAAAAACAGAAAACTTAAGCCTGCAAGAAGTAATTCATGTTATAGATGAAACGCAACAAATTATCAGCTACAATAAACAGTTGGAGCAAAAATCGGCAGAACTGCAGCGCGTAACGCATCAATTACAAAATGCCAATAAACGCTTAACCGAATTAGATCAACTAAAAGATGATTTTATTACCACTGTTACCCACGAGTTGAGAACACCTATCACGGCTATTAAATCTTTATCTAAAATAATATATGATGAAGAGGAACTAAACGAACATAAACGTAATAAATTTTTAAGTGTAATAATAAATGAAAGCGACCGTATTGCCCGGTTAGTGAGCGATGTGTTGGATTTAGAAAAGATGGAAACCGGCAAAGCCATTTGGAGTTTTGGCAAGGTAAATTTCAATACAATTATTGAAGCCTCTATTGAAACGCTAAAGCCCGAAATCTCTAAAAAGAACCTTCAACTCAACTTAAGTATAGCTATAGAAGATATATGGTTAAAAGCAGATCACGATCGTTTAAAACAAGTGCTGCTTAATTTGTTATCTAATGCCATAAAGTTTTGCCCGGATTTTCGCGGAAAAATAGATGTTTCTTTAGAAAAAATGCCTCCTTATGCTTTGCTAAAAATTAAAGACAATGGCATAGGTATTTCAGCAAATGACCAACAACACATTTTTGATCGTTTTACTCAGTTTGGTGAACTAAAAAAAACCAAACCGACCGGCAGTGGATTAGGCTTAAGCATCTCCAAAAAAATAATTGAAGAACATCAGGGCAAAATAAAAGTAAAAAGCGAATTGAATAAAGGTTCAGTTTTTTCAGTTGAAATTCCGTATATTTAAATTTTTTGGAAGCGTGATAATATGCAAAATAAAATATTAATAGTAGATGATGAACCAAGCATAGTGTTGGCTATTAATCATTTACTAAGCCAATCGAACTACCTTACCGAAACCGCAGAAAACGGCTTGGAAGCTTTACAAAAAGCCGCACAATTTAAACCCGATTTAATGGTGTTGGATGTTATGATGCCCGAAATGGACGGTTTAACGGTTGCGCTTAAACTGCGGGAGAATACACAATTTGCTAAGCTAAAAATATTGTTTTTAACAGCAAAAATTTCGGAAAAGGATCGCTTTGCTGGTTACGCTTCCGGAGCGGATCATTATTTAACCAAACCTTTTGATAACGATGAATTACTAATGAAGGTAAAGCAATTGTTGGAGAAATAGATGAATACCTTTAACCGATTTTAGCGGAATACCTACGTAAACAGGCTGAATTTTATTTGTGCTTTCTACAAAAAAAGGATCGGTATTTTAGACAATTTTATCTAAACCATTAAGTAGTTGACACTTTCTTTTTTAATTTTTTTTTTGGAAGCGAAACTTTGTGGTGTTTAAATAACTTAGGTTCCGCTTTCCGCTCAAATGCTGCCAAACACCCCCAACCCTTCAAAATCTTGTGCTTCAGGCAGCACAACTGCTACAATTCTATCTTAGTGTCTTTCGACATATTAAATGTCGTTTATTTATACATTGAAAATAATTTAACATTTATTATTCGTTAATCGATATACGTTATTCATTAAATGGTCAACTAAAAAATTTCGAATATCAAACAACGAATACCCAATTTTGAATGATGAATTTTTCTATTCGAAAAACAACACTTAGCTGCTAAACAACCCGATGCTCTTTAGTGCTGTTGGCTTGGAAATTGGGGATAGATTAGTCAATTCGCTCCTTCGTTAGCCGGCTATTTTTTGTGTGTTACAAATGCACTCCTCGAGTATCTTCATTGCAAACGAGGATCAGCTAGGAGTGACAATCAATCATTATTAAAACATTCCCAATAAATACAGTACAAAAAAGGAGAATGGTACAAGGCAGAAAATGACAATCAATAAAGCTTGTTTATCTGCTCTGTCTGTATGTACATCTTTTGTATCCGACATACTGAAATTTTTGTTGTACTTTGTTCTTGAAAACTTTGATAGTTCAGCATTTAAAAATTTATGCCCTTTGTGTGATGATTTTTTTAATAATTGTAGATTGTTTTTAGAACTATGAGATGTTCCTGCCATGATATTTAATTTAGTTATCTATTTAACAGTTGTATAAGAAGTTTAGTTCCAGATTAAACAGTTTCATGTTTAAGTGATTGGACGCTGAAAATTTTATATAACCAAAACAAGGTAAACTTAACAACAATCAAATCTTATCAATAGCCTTCAACAAAGCCTTAGCGGTAGCTTGATTTAATGAATAAAACGCATTTTTACCCGACTTGCGCAACACCACTAATTGGTGTGTTTTTAAAATACGTAAATGATGAGAAGCAACGGCTTGTTCAATTTGCAGTGTTTTATAAATTTGAGATACCGTACATTCTTTTTCTTTTTGGAGCAACAGTAAAATGGCAAGACGAAGTGGATGGGCAGCGGCTCTTAAAATTTCAGCTTTCGCTTCTAAGATATTGATGTTAATGTTCATGTATAGAAGCCGCAAAGATAAAATAAGTTCTATTCAAATTGTTAGCATCAAAAAGCAAAGTCCAATAAATAAAATAGAATGTAAAAAATTTGAGATTTGGGGTTTTCAATTTCATCATTAATTAGATAGCTCTATGGTATCGGTAGCGGTTTGAAACATGACTTGGCAAGGTATTTCAACGGCAATATGCGAGCCGTTAAATTTAGCTATACCAATACAGGTGCTGTCTTTCATTTGTTTAGCGATACAAGTACCAAAACCAAAACCGCTGCCATTGCACAATATTTCAGAAGCAGGAAACCACTCTTCTCCAAAAAAACTCATGTGGTTTGTTGGAGTTGATATAGTACACGCCACGACAAATAGAGCAAATGCCAGTAAAAAAAAGCTAATTTTTTTCATTGTTGTTTAAATAAGATAAGCAAATTTACATCAAATTACCCAAAGTGCAAAAAACCATTTAACCAACAGTGGAGCAAGCGGAAAAAGAAAAAATAATTATACCGGTATTTTTTGAAGCGATAGCACTTGGTTTGCAGAAAGGGCAGTGCCGTTATCCGCTCAAATGCCATTACTTGGTGAATAGTATAACTGCTATTATTGGGGTTAAGTTTCTGCCCATCATACCCATAGCAAGCTTTCATTTTCAGCACAAAAATGAAAAAATTCTTAAAAAAGCACTAACTTTATCAGTTAAGAATGCGGAGTAAATAAATTTTCCAACTCTGACATAGGAATGATGAAAAAATAAATGTTCAAATTTTAGCAAAGAGATTTTTTGATATACAAGTTAAAAAACGCAGGCTTAGTGGTGTTAAGACGAGTATTTTTAATGAAGTAGATCGGAAAATCTCAAAGGTAAAAATGGACCGTTATTTTTGAATTATTCCATAGCCATTTTTTGATAGACGAGTTGAAAAATACAGGCTTAGTGGGCATGAGACAAGGCTTTTCAAAGAAGTATATCGGAAAATGGCAACCTAAGATGGTGAATTTATTTTTTTCTCATTTTTTAGAAGCTAATATACGGGCTTATTGTAATGTGATGGTTCATAAAATGTCATGTATCAAACAATCCTATTATAAAATGCCACATTCTTTTTAAGAATTAGCTTTTAACTATAAATCCTTTTATTTTTATCATTAAATATATTATACAATGAGCTCTTTTAAATACTTCATTCAAAGTCTATTTTTATTGATCGTATTCAATAGTAATGCACAAAATTTTTACAACTGGGTTGATGAAAATCGAATACCCTTAAATGGCACCCGGTGGATTGTTCCCCAACAATATAAAACTATTGAAGTAAACAAAGCTGATTTAAAAATTCAGCTAATAAATGCCCCATTAGAATTTACGGGCAGGCAACCCTTACAACTTCAACTGCCTTTACCCGATGGTAGCGAAATGGTTTTTAATATCGTACAAACCAACATTATGGAAAAAGCGTTGGCAGATAAATATCCTGACATAAAAGCCTATACCGGTTATGCCGTTCACAATGCTTCAATCATTTTAAAAATGGATGTTACCTACAAAGGTTTTCACGCTTACATTGTTGGTCCAAACTATACTTACAGTATAGATCCGTATCACGATAAAACCACCAACTTTTATGTAGTGTACGATAAAAAAGACTATCAAAGAAATTCGGATGCTTTTGAATGTTTAAATAAAGATCATACTAAAAACTTTAAACAAGCTGGTACTAACCAAAGTTTTCAAAAAGCATTACCTCAATGTGCTTTAAGAGAATACCGGGTTGCCATTAATGCTACTGGTGAGTACACGCAATATCACGGTGGCACTGTTGTTGATGGTTTGTCTGCCATTACTACTACGCTAAACCGGGTAAACTTAATTTTTGAACGAGACTTGGCTTTTCGGTTAACCTTAGTAGCCAATAACGATTTGGTAATATATACCAACCCCAATACCGATCCTTTTACACAACCGGGTAATGCCGATCAAATGATTGCTGATTCACATGCTAATTTAAACTTAACTATAGGTGCATCAAATTATGATGTTGGACACGTATTTGGAACTATGGGTGCTGGTTTAGCAAATCTTGGCTCTACCTGTAGAAATAATTTAAAGGGCTATGGCTTAACCGGTGTGTCGCCACCAATTGGAGATGCTTTTGATGTTGATTATGTAGCACACGAATTTGGGCATCAGTTTAATGCGCAACACACTTGGGATTATTGTAATATTGGTGGAAGTTTTGAAGGCAATGGAGCCAGCGGTATGGAACCAGGCAGCGGTTCAACCATTATGGGATATGCCGGTGTTTGTGGAGCCCAAAATATTCAAAGTTCTTCTAATGAATATTTTCACAGCTATTCTATATTGCAAATAACCGATTATAATCAAACCGATTTTGGTAGTTCGTGTGCTAACTTAATACCAATTAATAATACCGCGCCTGAAGTAGAAGCCGGCGACAATTATAATATACCTGCTAACACCCCTTTTCAACTAACCGGCAGCGCCACCGATGTTGACGGTGATGCACTTAGCTATTGTTGGGAGCAATTTCAAGGTGGTACTAATGCGCCAATAAATAACCCCGCACCAACATCCGTGTTGTTTAGAAGCTGGTCACCAACCACACAAAATTACCGAATTTTTCCACGCTTGTTTAACTTGTTAAACAACAATACGCCGGCAGGAGAAACCTTGCCATTTACCGATAGAATGTTGAGATTTCGATTAACGGTAAGAGATAACCACCCTGGAGGGGCTTGTACTAATTTTGACGATATGACCATAGTGGTTGACGGCGATGCCGGACCTTTTGTAGTAAACAGCCCCAATGGAAATGAGGATTGGAAAGCCTTAGATATAGAAACGGTAACCTGGGATGTTGCCAATACCGATCAAGCACCAGTTGAATGTGCCAATGTTGATATTTTATTATCTACGGATGGTGGCAACACCTTTCCATTAACACTAGCTAATGGCGTACCTAATACGGGTTCTTATAACTTAACTGTACCTAATAACCTCACTACGGTAGCCCGTATTAAAGTGGTTTGTAGCGACAATATTTTCTTCGACATTTCTAATGATAATTTTAAAATTAATCCACCTGGCTTGCCTTCCTTTACCCTAAGTGCACAAAATGAAATTAAAGTTTGTACTGGTGAAACCGCAAGTTTTCCCATTGAAATTGGTCAAGTACAAGGCTTTTCAACTCCAGTTAACTTAAGTCCCGATTATTTACCTGGTTCTGCTCAAGTTAGTTTTGATGTTAATCCTGCCTTGCCAGGCAGTACCGTAGTGGTAACTGTAAGCAATACCAGTTCACTTGCTGATAATAACTATTATGGGCTTACCATTAACGCAACTGCCGGAACACAAACAGAAAATATATACTTAGATTTAGTTACGGTTGGAGATGTGTTGCCTGCCCCAGCATTAACTAACCCTTCTAATGGGACTCTTAATTTTCAAAGTGGGTCTGCTTTAACATGGCAAGGTGATTTTTCGCAACCCTTAGATTTTTATCAAATTGACATTGCTACAGATCCTAATTTTAATAATATTATAGAAAGCGAAACCACCAGTTTTCAAACCTATGAGCCAACGCAAGCCGTTTTAGAAAGTAGTACTTATTATTGGCGGGTAGTCGCTTCTAATTCCTGTGGTGAAAGTGAATGGTCAAACATTTATCAATACACCACTCAAAAATGTATATCACTCAGTAATACCTCCAATTTTAATATTTCAGGAGTTGGCACACCAACCGTTACGTCAACTATTGAGGTAAGTAATGCCGGTACAGTCAATTCTATTTCGTTATATAGCATAGCCGGCACCCATACATGGATTCGCGATTTAGAAGCCAGACTAACCAGCCCGGAAGGCACTACGCTACTTTTATTTTCTGGTTTATGTAATAGTGAAGATAATTTTAATATTGATTTTAGCAATACTGGCAGCCCATACAATGCTATACCTTGCCCACCAACTGATGGCAATAGCTATATACCACTTGGTGGCACCTTTAATAGCTTTACAGGTGAAGATGCCAATGGTACCTGGACATTAAGTATTACCGATAATTATTCGCAAGATGGCGGGGAACTAAATAGCTGGGGTATTAATTTATGTACCGATGTTGCGGGCAATTTAGAAGTATTAGCCACTGCCAGTTCCCAAAACATTTGTGACGGAGCTACGGCTACTCTTAATGCTAGTGGAGCGCAAAATTATATCTGGTCGCCACCCGATGGGTTAAATACTATAACTGGAGCAGAAGTTATTGCCACACCACAAAGCACCACCACTTACACCGTTACCGGCATGGATAACAATGGCAATATCAACACTAATCAAGTAACTATTAATGTGGGTAGCGGCAGTGGCACCAATGTAAGTATAAGTGGTATACCAAATCCAAACGTTGTTTCTGATGGAACACCTATTAACTTAACGGGCTCGCCAGCAGGGGGAACTTTTAGTGGCGAAGGTGTTACCTTTAGTGTCTTCAATCCATCATTGCTGGTGCCGGGTTTGTATACCATAACGTATACACTTGACGACGGTAGTGGATGTGTCAGTTCGACTTCAGAAAATATTTTGGTGGCTCAAATATCTTTCAATTTTGTTACCTATCAGTTGGGTACTATTGAACCTAAAATTATTATTGAAGCCGACGTTTTGCAAGAAGGACCTAAGCCCATTAGTTTGTTTGATGTTCAAGGCAGAATTTTATATCAAGCTATTTTACCAATGCTTAGGGGTAAGCAACAGGTTGAAATAATACCAACTCAACCTTTGCAAGGTATTTATTTTTTAAAGATGGGTAAAAATGCTCCGGTTGAAAAGATTTATGTAGATTAGAAAATAATACCAACAAATTATTTATTCGAGAATTTGGTTGGATTTTATAAAGTTGAAAGATGTGCACTTTTGGTACGCTCTACTTTTTTACACCGGAAGTAGTTTCCACTAATTGTTAATAACTTGTTTTTATAAGATTTATTAGCTAATTTTGCTATGAATAGAAATAACAGCATGTGGATATGTCAAATTTTATTACACTAAATAATAAGTATTTCTTTAAAGGTATTTTTTATTGGTTTGGAATTGAAGACAATCCTGCTTTAGAAAAAGCTCAAAAATCTGTTTATAGCTCACCTCAAAAGGCAATAAAAAACGATTTAAATAAAATTCGAAAGAATTATAAGAAATCGTTTACTCGATTAAAAAAAGAGGTTCAATTGTTTGAGCAATAATTCTTACCATAAGAAAAAGAAAGGGGTAGTAACAAAAGAAACTGCCGAAATCACTTCGTTTGAAGGTTTAACTCCTGATCCAGAATCGTTAGAAAAGTTAGAACAATATTGTCCTGGCATTACAGAAAGGTGGCAAAAATTAGCCGAAGAAGAAATTAGAGAAAGACACAAAAATGAACGAAGATTAGTTAATACGTTTAGTTTCAGTTCTATATTTGGTAGTATTTCTGCTTTTTTAAGTACAATAGTAATTGCTGGTGTTGGAGCTTATGCTATACACTTGGGTCACCCAACAGCAGGTGCATCTATTATATGTGGTAGTATTGCTCAAATAATCGCAGCATTCCATTTTAGAACAAAAAGTAAGCATAAAGATTAAAATTTTATTTTACTATGGATGCTGAACTTCTTTTCAAAATTTCCAATTTAACTGCGCTTATTGGTTGGGGTTTCATTTTCTTTGTACCACATTATCGTATCACTAATAATTTTGTGCGATTGGGAATTATTCCAGCAGCCTTAGCGCTGGTTTATTTGTTTGTTGCCTTGTTTAACTTTGGTGCTGCTGAAGGTGATTTTTCATCTATTGAAGGGCTTAGAAGTTTGTTTGAAAATGATTACGCCTTATTAGCTGGTTGGGTGCATTATTTAGTTTTTGATCAATGGGTCGGTTTGTGGGAAACCTATAACGCCAAAAAGCTGGGCATTAAACATGGGTACATCATTCCCTGTCTAATATTAACGTTGATGTTAGGTCCGGTTGGTTTGTTAACTTATTTGTTGTTGCGATCGATTTTGTTAAAACGTTGGCATTTTCAAAACTTTTAAATTTAATTGTTATTCTATGCGCTTTCTATTTTTTTTGGTTGGATGCTTTTGTGTTCATATGTCTATTCAAGCTCAAACAGATAATTGGAAAACCGAACGCTCTAAAGATGGACGCGTTGAGGTAAACTCTCTAATTAAAACAGTAGAAAACAGTGCTGGAGATAAGGTGCAGATAGTAGAATATGAATCGACCATGATTAGTGAGGCAGTTAACTTGCCGCAATGCATTGCGCTGATGAAAAATGTAGCTTTACACAAAGATTTTTTACAAGATACCGAACAAAGTTATAAAATTAAAGACCTTAGTGAAGATACCTGGAGTGTGTATTATTACATTAACTCCATTTGGCCTCTACCCGATACCGATTGCGTTGCCAAAGTAATTTATAAACAAGAAAATGAAAAGACCGTTTCTTTTACCAGCATTAGTACCCCTAATGATTTTGAGCAAAAAGAGGTAGAACGAATGGTGTTAAATGATGCCAAATACACCTTTGAGGCTTTAGCAGATAACACGGTTAAAATCACCATTTGGGTGAAGTTTCAGCCCGTTATTAATGCACCAAAATGGATGTTGAATACATGGTTTCCTAAAGGACCTGCCACCATGATGTATAAATTAGAAAAGGTAGCAGGAGGCTTATAGTTTATTAAATGCTTATTCCAACAACAAATAATAATACTAAAATCGATTTATGCATCATTTATTATTTTAAAACGAAAGTAGATGATTTGTCTTTTTTATGTGTGAAAAGTGAGTATTCGGTTATAAGCAACAATCAAATAACCGTCAAATAATAAGTTATTGATAATCAATTAGTTATACGCAAAATGCCCCATGGTTCAGGTTAGCAATCAAATAAGAATTCTTGAAACGTACGCCTTATTCAGGTAAAATCAAGCAACATTTAAGTACAACAATCAAATAACCGTCCAGTAATAAGTTGTTGATAATCAATTAGTTAAGCACAAAAAGATGATGCAGGTTAACAGTCAAATAAGATTAAGCCCAAAAAGGAACATATTTAGCATATTTCCTTGATTTGGTGGTGGGGTCATCATCTTTTATTAAGTTAGCTTGTATGGTATCTCTAATAATACGCGATGCCATTGCAGCATTCCGTTCTGGAATATCGAATCTAATAAATTCTTTTCTACTTTTGCTCTGCTTCAAAACCAAAAATAAATACAACAATTATATAATTATGTGGAAAGAACAAGATAATCGCTTACACCAACAATTTGAATTTAAAAATTTTTCGGCAGCCTTCGCCTTTATGACGCAAGTGGCAATATTGGCAGAAAAGCATAATCACCATCCCTATTGGACCAATGTTTGGAACAAAGTAGACATCTATTTAAACACGCATGATGCCGGTAACGTGGTGACAGAAAAAGATCACAAGCTGGCAGCGGCTATTGATGCTTTGTTGACATAAGCCTCATCGTTTAATTAGATGGTTTCACCTGCAAATTCTGCGCAATTTGCTTGGAGATCACCACTTCTTTAGTATCGTTAATCATAATGTGGCGAGAGCTATCGAAACTATAAATTTCTAATACTTGAACGCGTACTCCAAGCGCAATTTCCAATTTATCTAAATAATGCAAAAAAGGATTACTGTGGTCGTTTACTCCTACAATAACAGCCATTTGCCCGGCATGTAACTCAGTTAAACTGATGGCAGGTGTGTAAGTGATGTTTCCTTTAGCATCTGGTATGGGATCGCCGTGCGGATCTAATTTGGGGAAGTCGAGGTAGGCATCTAAGCGTTCGGTTAAAGCCTCAGATTGTATGTGCTCTAACTGTTCGGCAATTTCATGTACTTCATCCCAATTAAAATTGAGTTGCTTTACCAAAAATACTTCCCATAGCCGGTGTTTACGGATTAAGGCTTTGGCTACTTCGTTGCCGCTTTCTGTTAATTGCGAACCTTTGTAGCGTATATATTGTACATAGCCTTTTTGGGCTAATTTCTTTACCATATCAGTTACCGAAGCAGCAGTGGTTTCTTTGGCATCGGCAATGGCATTGGTGGCAATGCAGCCTTCAGTTTTTTCTGACAGTTTAAATATTTCTTTGATGTAGTTTTCTTCCGTTTGTGTTAATCCCATTCAGTTAAATTACTACAAATATTTTTTAAATTCCAAATTCCAAATTCCAAATTCCAAAACTCAAAACCCATATTCCAAAGATTCAAATTCCAAAACCCAAATTCTAATGCTCTACTTTACCTTTTTTAGCTTGTATTGGTTAGCAATTCTTTTTTATCTTACCCAAATGAAAATTAAAGACATTTTACAACATGTAGAAAGTATTGCACCAACAGCTTATCAAGAGCCTTATGATAATGCACGCTTAATTACCGGCAACTCAAATTGGCAGTGCACAGGCGTATTAACTACCTTAGACTGTATTGAATGTATAGTTGAGGAAGCCATCGAAAAAAAATGCAATTTAATTGTAGCCCATCATCCTATTGTGTTTAGTGGGTTAAAATCAATTACCGGCAAAAACTATATTGAACGAACTTTAATAAAAGCCATAAAACATGACATTGCGATTTATGCTATTCATACCAATTTAGATAATGTGCAACAAGGGGTAAATGCGATGATGGCGGATAAACTTCAATTGTACAATCAGCAAATATTGTTGCCGAAAAAACAACTCTTAAAAAAACTATATACCTTTTGCCCTACAGAAAAAGCAGAGGAAGTACGACAAGCTTTGTTTAATGCAGGCGCCGGACAATTGGGTAATTACAACGAATGTAGTTTTAACTTAGAAGGCACCGGTACCTTTAAAGCCAATGAAGGGGCACAACCCTATGTAGGCAAAACCGGCGAATTGCATCGAGAAAAAGAAACTAAAATTGAAGTGATTTTTACAACTCATTTACAAGGTAAAGTGGTAGCTGCTTTGCACCAAGCGCACCCTTACGAAACGGTAGCTTACGATGTGGTGTTGTTAGAAAATGAACATCCGCAGGTAGGTTCAGGTATGCTTGGTGTTTTAGAAAAGCCGGTTGAAATATTGTCGTTTTTACAGCAGATAAAGCAAACGTTTAACTGCGGAAGTGTACGGTATACGAAACCGCACAAAGAGATGATTGGAACAGTGGCTTTATGTGGTGGTGCAGGTAGTTTTTTGTTAAAGGCAGCAAAAGCCCATAAGGCTGATATATTTATTACGGCAGATTATAAATATCATCAATTTTTTGATGCTGATAATCAAATAGTTATAGCCGATATTGGGCATTTTGAGAGTGAACAATTTACGATGCAATTATTATATAACATTTTAACACAAAAATTTAGTAATTTTGCCGTCTTTATTTCGGAGCAGAATACCAATCCTGTTAATTATTTATAAGAATATTTAGTTATACTATTTTATATATGGCAACAAAAGCAAAAGAATTAACTGTAGAAGAAAGGCTTCAAGCTTTATTCGATATGCAAACCATCCACAAAAAAATTGATGAATTACATAAATTGCGCGGCGAATTACCTTTAGAAGTGAAGGATTTGGAAGATGAAATTGAAGGCTTAAACACGCGTGCTAATAATTTAAAAGACGACATTAGTAGTATTACTGATTTAATTTCTGACAATAAAATAAAAATGAAAGAGGCGGAGGAATTAAAGAAGAAGTACGAAAAGCAAACAGGCAATGTAAAAAACAATCGTGAATATGATGCCTTAACTAAAGAAATTGAAAACCAAGATTTAGATATTCAGTTACTCAACAAGAAAAACAATGAAGCGGAAAGGGATATTGTATCGAAAGAAGAATATCTAAAAAAATCGAAAGCGGTTTTAAAAAGCAAAGAAAAAGAGTTAGTAGCAAAGAAAAAAGAGTTAGAAGTAATTACTGCTGATACCGATAAAGAAGAAAAGGCTTTAAATAAAAAATTAACAACGGCAAAAAATAAGATTGAAGACCGTTTGTTATCTGCATACGACCGTATTAGAAACGCGTATAAAAATAGAATGGCAGTAGTAACCGTTGAGCGTAATGCCTGCGGCGGATGTTTTGCCAAAATACCGCCTCAACGACAGTTAGAATTAAAGCAGCGCAAAAAGATTTTAGTTTGTGAACACTGCGGCAGAGTGCTGGTAGATAATGAAATGGCTTACGCATAGTTTAAACTCCAACCATTAATCTACAATTATTGGGAGTAGCATTTCTACCCTAAAAATAAAAGATCATTATTATACCAAATTGAGTTAGCTATACACGCTGACAACTAATGCACGACTACCACCGCGGTTTCGAAATTCGCATAAATAAATACCTTGCCAAGTACCTAAATTTAATTGGTGCTTGCTAATGGGTATAGTGATCGAACTACCCACTAAGCTCGATTTGATGTGTGCCGGCATATCATCAGCACCTTCATAAGTGTGTTTATAATAAGGCGCATTTTCAGGTACTAATTGATTGAAGCTGCTTTCAAAATCCAAGCGAACGGTTGGGTCGGCATTTTCGTTAATGGTTAAACCGGCAGAAGTATGTTTAATAAACACATGTACAATTCCTTTTTCGGGCAAAGGTTGAAGATGCTGTAGCACTTCATTAGTGATTAAATGAAAGCCTCTGGGGTAGGGTTTTAAGTTGATGGAATATTGTTGAATCACAAAAATTTATTGTTTTAAGATTTTGCCGGTAAAATGATGGATATAATAATCAGTCAAACAATTATCGTCTGAATGAAACAATATCCCAAGTAATCGAATCAACCGGAAACATCGTTTGATACTGTGCCTTCAATTCAAAAAAAGATAAACAAATAATAGTTACTAATATGATTCTCATCTACAAATAAGTAATGGTTAATTACTCGCAATTAAACGCGCCAACTGCCGGTGCTTGTTCACAATCATCCGGATTCTCATAAAACCGCCGGGCAAAGGTCGAATTATCTACCTGCAATTCAATGACGGTTAAATTCAATATTGGATCATAAATTAAATTGCCTGTTGTGGTATTGATTGATACCAATCTGAATTCTGGGGAGTTTTCATATCTCGCTACAAACAAATAGGTACTCGAAGCTTGGTCAAACAAAGCTGTGCCACCCAGAAAAACATCAACCGTTCCATTAGGAAAAGTAAAGCCGGTAATAGTGGTATGCGTGGCTGTGGTTGGCTCTATTTCAACTAATTGAGTATCGTTTTGATGAATAGCAATTAGTTTTTCATGTTGATTATCATAAGCCAAACCTAAATAATTTACATCGTTGCTTATCATTGCTTTTTGTACAATTGAAGCATCTTCTAAAAGCAAGGTATATAAATAAGTAGTTTGCGTTACATCTTTACCAATAACATAAAACAAGCCTTCATTAGAATTGACGGCAGAACCGTCAATAAATAAGGCTGCTAAACTGTCCACTTCTCCGATAATTGTGGTACTTCCTGTAACCGCATCGAAAGCCGCTAATGAAATTTGCCAGTCTACAATAGGTTCATTCGTATATTCATCTATACCAATTTCATTAGCTATTCTTTCAAAGCCATAATTAATGCCATTGCGTAAATCAAAATTTAATTCAGTAGGCAAATCGGCAACAACCGGATAATTTATATAGTCACCGGTAGAAACATCTACTGTAAATATTCTATCGTCATTATTGGTGTTTCTGCCCAAAAAAGAATACTCCCTACTCCGTTGATTAAAAGTTGAACTGTTGAATAAAATTGAGGAGACCTCCTCTAAAATACTCACGGTTTCAATTGTTCCGGTTTCTGTATTTAATTGCACGAAATTTTGCGTGCCTACAGCTAAGTTGGGTTCAAAAACAGTATCATTTCCGTAGTAATAATCATATATAATTGTTGTGTCTATTGCGTTTTCATCTACATCAAACCATAGCCCAAATAAATTTAACGATTGAGCACAGATTATGCTTGGCAACAACAATATCATTAATAAAAATATACAATATTTTGAACTTGTATTCATAAGTAAAATTTTAAAGAGGTAAAATACTATAATTCGCGCACATATTATGATAATTAACTGAAATTACTTTTACCTTTATCACTGAATATGCCAGAAAAAATTTACATCAACGGTTTTGCCGGTTTACACCACTTCGAAATGGAGTTGAATTGTGTTACGGTGCTGATAGGTCCGCAGGCGAGTGGTAAAAGTGTGGTGGCTAAGTTGGTTTATTTTTGTAGAACCTTTCCTTTTCACTTTGAAATGCAATTTGATAAATATGGAAGTACCGAAGTTAACCGGTTGGCGCAAGAGGAACTAAGTAAAATTTTTCATACCAATGTTTTTAATCAAGATTTTGAGATAAAATACCAAAGTTCATTATTTGAATATGTAATAAAAAACACAGGCTTTAATAAAACTTTACAATTATATGGTGTAGAAAAAAATTTGAATGACAAAGATTCAGATTATAATAAGATGAAAGACGGTCTCTACAATTTATTAAAAGAACAATTTGGTTTTAAAGGTGTAAACTATAAAGACCATTTCACTATGCTTAGTCTGCTTAATAAAGTAAAATTTATACCTGCATCAAGAGCTTTGTTAACCCAAGTAAGACAAATTAGGTTGAAAGTATTTGATGAAGGTATTCAATCTTCAATTGATACTTTTTTGGCTCGATTTGTTGCCACTTATCATCAAATTAGAGATAATTATATAAAACAAAATAAAAGTTTAACTACAAATGGAGGAAATATTGTAAGTCTTCTGATTGATAAAATTTTAAAGGCAGATATTGAATTCATTAATAATGAAGATTATCTAATTTATAAGGATGGTAGAAGAAATGCTTTAACGCAAGCTTCATCGGGTGAACAAGCGTTGGTGCCTGTTTTATTGGAATTAAAATTTTTATATGAAACATCACCTCTAAATGGAGCAAGTATCATATTTGAAGAACCAGAATTACATATTTTCCCAAAGTTCCAAAATTTGCTTTTGAAACTTCTATTAACAGTATTCAATAAAATTGGTTCGGATGGTATGCTTTTCATTACAACCCATAGTCCATATATTTTAACTTATTTAAATAATTTATTACAGGCGGGCGAAATGGAAAAACATCTTAATAAAGAAAAATTGAAAGCCTTAGATGAGTTGGTTGCGAAAGAATGCAGAATTAATCCAAAAGAATTTAGTGCTTTTCAAATTACCAACGGAAAACCTAAAAAAATCAATGATGAAGATACTGGCTTAATCTCTGAAAATATTATTGACGAAGTAAGTGATAAAGATTTTGACCTATTTAATAAACTAATGGAGATACAATATGGAGTGGAAAACTGATTGCTGTGAGTTGAAAAATCAGAAAAACATAGTTGTTAAAAACAAAAAAGAAAACCCTAATGAATTTGTTGGTAAACTTAGCTTCGATAACGCTAAACAATACTTGTGTTTAGATGTAGATATTAGTTGTCAACTAATAGATAAAAAAGGAAGTATAAAAAGTTGCGATTCACTTTTGGTCGTTTTTAATACAAAAAATAAGAAGAAGCTAAAAGCTATTGATAATGGGGATATCCAACAAATGCATTTTATGGAATTTAAATCAGGAGATATATCTGGAGCATTCACTCAAATTATCTCCACTGTTCAAAATTTTAATGTTAAAGACAAATTCAATTTTGGTTACGTAGTTAGAAATCCGAAAAGGAAATTATACGCCAAAGCGCAGGATAATTTAAAGAAATACAATAAAGCACAAAAAGGCAAAATTTTGTTCCAAATAAAAAAGTCAACCAATAAAATCATACTAAACTAAATACTATTATCTTTAAGATTAAATATGCCAGAAAAAATTTACATCGACGGTTTTGCCGGTTTACGCAACTTTGAAATGGAGTTGAACCGCATTACTGTGCTGATTGGTCCGCAGGCGAGTGGTAAGAGTGTGGTGGCTAAGTTGGTTTATTTTTTTAATGAGGTTGTTTTAAATTATATAAGAACATCTCTGTTTGATGACAATTCAAACTTCCCCGAATTTATTAAGCAAGAATTTAAAAAGACATTTAACCTCAATCTTATAAAAAATAAATTTACAATAAAATACGAGCGACACAACTTTAAAGCTATCATTAATCAAAATGAAAAACTACATGTGGAAGCTGATGCTATTGAAGCAACTCAACTTTTAAACAACTTGAAAGGTGCTTTAAAACCTTTACAGCAATTAAATCCATCAATTAACATTGGTGAATTTTATAAAGAAAATTTCTCAAAAATGGGAGAAGCGATAGGGGTTGATGTGCATAACGCAAATTTTTTCATCCCAGCATCCCGTTCATTTACGAGCTTAATTAAGAACATCAAATTATTGGTAGAAAACCATGAAGTACCAGCCGCTATTGACCGTTTTTTACTAAAGTTTTCATCGGTTTACCAACAACATCGCCAACAATTTAAATACGAAGACGAAACACTACTTTCAAAAGAAACGAATAGTTTCGATGCCTTTACCAAAGCCCTCATCAATGCCAATGTAGAGTTTATTAATGATGAAGATTATTTAGTATATGATGATGGAAGAAGAGTTGCTTTAACCAATGCCTCCTCAGGTGAGCAGGCATTAATACCTGTTTTAGCCTATTTGAAAAAGTTGCATCAAAAAGGAAAATCCAAACTAAAAACCTACTTGTTTTTTGAAGAACCGGAACTACATATTTTCCCAAAATTTCAGTTTACTCTAATGCAGTTGCTGATGTTTGTGTTTAATGAGTGTAATGTGCGGTTGTTTATTACTACGCACAGTCCGTATATACTTTCAGCAATGTCAACATTTACACAAGCAGGCGATTTAGCAAATGGTAAATATACTTTAGAAAAAGAAGTGATTGAAGTTTTAAGAAATTCCGATACACTTGTAGGAGATTGTCCAGAAAATGCAATGGTTAAACCTGATGATATGTTGGCTTACCAAATTTCAAATGGAAAAGTTGAAAATCTGAATGATCCGGAAACTAATTTGATAGGCGAAAACTTAATTGATAATGTTTCCGAAATGGATTACAAACTTTTTGATGAACTTTCCGACTTAATATTAACAACTAAATGAGTTTGAAAAATGAATGCTTAGTGCAAACTACAAGTGAAAAATCATTTAGAGTGTATTCTGATGATAGCAATAAATCAGTTGAAATAATTAATGAAAAAATGTTGAAATGCGAAGAATACAAAGTTGATAAATGCTTATTGAAAGAACAAGATGGCAAACAATGTGACAAATTATTGTTGGCAGATGTAAACGAGCATTTTATTGAGTTTAAAAGTAATCACGATTTTTCAAAAGGCATAGACCAATTATCAAACAGCATAAAAATGTTATCGCAAAATAAAAGTGCTTTAAAATATAGTTACATTGTGTGTAATAAAGTTGGTAAGGGGCAAGCCAATATTTTAAATAAAATAGCTAAGTTTAAAAATAACTATCACTCAAAATTTAAATTTGTTCCCTATAAAAATTTTATCAAAGTATCATAAGCATTGAAAACCAAAACAACAAATACAGATAAAGTAAACGTCATCACCTTAGGTTGCTCTAAAAATTTAGTAGACTCCGAAAATTTAATTGGTCAATTGAAGGGCAACGACATAAAGGTAGTTCACGAAAGCAATGACAATGCTAACATTGTAGTAGTCAACACTTGCGGCTTTATTGATATGGCAAAGCAAGAAAGTATTGATACCATTTTAAATTATGCCGATGCCAAAACAAAAGGCGACATTGAAAAATTATACGTAACCGGCTGCTTATCGCAACGCTATAAAGATGATTTGAAACAAGAAATACCCGAAGTAAACGCTTGGTTTGGCACCATGGATTTGCCCTTTCTACTAAAAGAATTAGGTGCCGATTACAAACACGAACTCATTGGCGAACGGCAAGGTTTAACTACTCCAAAACATTATGCTTACTTAAAAATTTCGGAAGGTTGCAACCGAACTTGCGCTTTTTGTGCCATCCCTTTAATGCGCGGCAAACACATTTCTCGCCCAATTGAAGATTTGGTTTTTGAAGCTAAAAATTTAGTGAAGAAAGGGGTGAAAGAAATTATGCTAATTGCACAAGAGTTGACGTATTATGGTTTAGATATTTACAAAAAAAGAAGTTTGCCTGAATTGTTAAATCAATTAGCCGCCGTGGAAGGTTTAGAATGGATTCGTTTGCATTATGCTTATCCCAGTAAATTTCCTATTGATATTATTGAGGCGATTAAACAACACGATAATATTTGTAATTATTTAGATATGCCTTTGCAGCATGCCAGCAATGCTGTGTTGCATAATATGAAACGACAAATTACCCGGGAAGATACCATCGAACTCATTTCAAACATTAGAAACATTCTTCCAGAAATTGCTATTAGAACAACCATGTTAGTCGGCTTTCCGGGAGAAACCGAAAAAGATGTAGACGAATTGAAAACTTTTATTGAGCAACAACGCTTTGAACGCTTAGGGGTGTTTACCTACTCTCACGAAGAAGGTACGAGTGGATATGATTTGGTTGATGATGTGCCAGAAGAAGTGAAACAACAAAGAGCCGCCGAAGTAATGGAAGTACAGCAAGAAATTTCTGATGAATTGAACCAAGCTAAAATTGGTAAAACTTTTAAAGTATTATTTAATAGAAAAGAAGGCGATCAATTTATTGGCAGAACAGAATACGACTCGCCAGAAGTAGACAATGAAGTAATTGTAGATGCGGCAACAAACTATGTACGCATTGGTGATTTTGCCAAGGTAACCATAACCGATGCCAGTGACTTTGATTTGTATGGGGAGTTAGTAATTGATTAAATTATTCAATTAATAATTATTGATTGTTTTTATATGATAAAATTACATCAGATTTATAGCCTGTTAGCATGCATCTGTTTATTATTAATTTTAAACAGTTGCTCAAAGTATCAAGCCAGGCGAACAAATGCGCTCCAAAATATTGAGATGTTGCGTGAAAATGTGTTGCTGGTGCGTTTAAAATCGGAAGATAAAAAGATAGCAGCCCTGCAAAAAAGAAATCAACAAGCAGCAATAGTTAGAACCAAAAATGAACTGTTGAAGCAAAACACGGCTATCATCAATGCCTTTAAAGACAATTTTAAATTTTGCGACTTGTATTTTTTCTACGCCAACGAAGCTAAGTTTTTGCGCAATGAAGAACACGATAAACTTACTTTATATAATAGCAAACTTCAACCAGTAGCCGATAATTCTTTCATAACAAAAGGATACTTAATTGCTGCTTTAGATTATATACACGAGATTCAATTTGTTGGCGAAAACGAGACGGTTAGAAAAGCCGTATCCAGCACTTTTGGTTATCCATCTTTAGTATTGATGGATAAAGATTTTGTACAATTAGACAAGCCTTTTCCCCGTAGGGTAATTAATAGAGGAGGCGATTTGCTTGACCCGGAAGAAGTAGCCATGTTAGATTTGAATTTGTTTCAGTACTACAAAAGATCGATACGAATAAAGGAACGTAAAGATAGTCGAGTTTCTAAACGGAACAAAGACAGGAGAGACTTGAAAGAATAATGATTTTTGAAATAATATCAAATTGCTACTATTAACTTAAGTTTCGGTAGTAGTATTTATTTCATAATAACTTGAATATAAATTATTTATGGAAATTGAAGTACACAATAAGCTTAAGTTAACTTAATTCAACATATAAAGCATCAAATCATCCAAGTGAACCTGTTCACTTGTTGTAGTAAAGTGTCCATGCTTTTGTAAACACAAAGGAACAGGTTCCATTGGAACAGCAATTATTTTACTACCGAAACTTAAGCTATTAACCAGATGATTTTATTTGAATTGCCTTTTAGAATGAGTGAAGTTGGAAGACTATCCCCGATTTCCAAGCCAACAGCACTAAAGTGCATTGGGTTGTTTAGCAGCTAAGTGTTGTTTTTCGAATCGAAAAATTCGTCATTCAAAATTCGGTGTTCGATATTCGATATTTTTCGGATGGCTATTTAATGAATAACGAATATCGATTAACGAATAATGAATGTTGAATTATTTTTAATGTATAAATAAATGACATTCAAATTTCCGAAAGACACTTAGATAGAATTGCAGTGGTTATACTACCTGAAGCGTTGATCATGAAGCGTTGGGGTGTTTGGCAGTATTTGAACGGAAAACGGGGAGCCCGTTTCCAAGTTGGTTTATCGATTCGCTTCTAAAAAAATTCAATTATTTAATTGCAAATTTAATAAAACTTACATCGCACATAAAAAAGCATTAACCTTAACACAAAGCAAAGGCAAAGGCAAACTAGCATCTAATTGCAATTGAGCAGTTTCATATATAGGTTTGCGGGGGTTTAGGTGTTTGTCAATAAATTGAAGGAGCTCCTCGTCATTTAAGTTTGCCAGTATCGGTCGTTTAGCTTTGCCATACTTTAAACGATTAAACAAAGTTTGCGTATCAGCATTTAAATAGATGGTGATGCCTTCTTCATTCATCAATTGCATATTGTTTTTATAAATTGGCGCGCCTCCTCCGGTTGAAATAATGGTTCGGTCTGTTTCAAAAGATTGTAACAAAGCAGCTCTTTCTAACTCTCTAAAATAGATTTCGCCATGCTGTTCAAAAATAGCACTAATCGATTGGTTTTGTACTTGTTCAATTTGACAGTCCAAATCAATACACGGTATCTGCAATTGTTGAGCAAGCTGCCTGCCCAACGAAGTTTTGCCACTACCCATATAACCCACTATGTATATATTCCACATAATTTTATTACCTTTATAAAAATTGGCAAGTACAATTGGTTCCGAAAAATACAATATTTAAGGTGATAAGTTACATAAATTTAGTAGCCATTTGTTTACTACCTACTTTAACTGAAGCCAAAACCGTTTATAACCGGTATCATATGGAAGCCAACAGCACTAAAACATTTGAGCTAAGAGATTTTAATTTAGATGGCGAAAATGAAAACACTTATCTTATACAAAACGATAGCCCAATTCAGGTTCAAATCATATCTTCATCGTTGATTAAAACAAAAAAGCGAGCACACTACTACTCCGTTCGCTTTGATGTAATTACGCCCAAATTATGGCTTCCAAAAACCTTTTACTTCAATATTCAGTCAACCAATAATAGTACAATAATTGACCACAATATTTTAATAATAACAAAGTTGTGCAAAAAGAGATGGTTACTTTATGGCTTAGTCGTTCTGTTTGGTAGCCTTGTATTATTTGGAGGCGTTTATTATAAGTTTAGTAAAGGATAAATTGTAAAATCAATGGTAGAAAAAGTACATAACCACATTATTGAAGAGTTAAAAACCAATACCCGAAACGATATGGTTTTTATGATAATTGCCATAGCCCTTAACTTTCTATCCCTAGCCATCAATTCAGGTATTGCAGGCTCAGGAAGCAACTTATTGGTAATGTTTGTATTTATTGCCTTAGTCATTATTGTAAATATTATTGTTGAAATTGCTTTACTAAAAGGGATGCAAACCCGCGAAAAATTGCTGAACGGTTTACTACAAATGTATAAAGATCATCAAGTTAATCAATATTACGATGAAAGCATTTTACAAGCCTATTCAACCCGGTATAAGCTCTTTATGTTTGCTGTAGTTTTTACTGGTTTGGTGGCAATTATGGTACCTTTTCTATTGCTCGGAAGTTAGCTGGAAATTTACAATTAAAAACTTCTATATGTGTTGATCAATTAAAATAGCATTCCCATCAGGATCAAGTACCATAAAACTTGCCGGACCAGTTGTACTTTCATCGGCTTCACTTTCTAAGTGAATATCATGTTGCTTTAAACGTTGTTGAATTTTCCGCACATCATCAAAATCAATCAGGGGTTTTGCATCAGCATCCCAACCAGGGTTAAAGGTTAAAATATTGTTTTCAAACATGCCTTGAAACAGCCCAATTAAAGAATCTTCGTTTTTCATAATTAAATAATTTTTAGCTAAGTCTCCGGCAAAAACCGTAAAGCCCAGTTTTTCATAAAAGGCTTTCGATTGTTGAATATCTTTTACGGCAAGACTAATTGAAAATGCACCTAATTTCATATACTTAAAATTGTTTGTATTTTTCATTCTTTAGCTGATGTGCTCCTTTTTAATCAAAATAAGCATCCAGATCTTTTTGATGATAATCAAAGTTATGCTCTTTGGCTATTTTTATCAATTGCTTCTCGCAGGTTTTTTTGTCGTCGTGTTCAAAAGTAATAGGAGTTTCTATTGATGAACCTAAGGTCGCCGTTCTTTTTTCGCCAGATACCGGATCAACCGGTGGAATAATTTTTTGCTCAAATTCTATATACGGGCTATCTGCCGAGTTTTTGTATCTAAATCCTCCAAATATTTGAAGCCCTAAATAAATGATTCTCGCATTAAAATTGGGTAATTCGCCTGCCACTAACATATGAAAAAGTAAGTTGTCTGCCATTTGTTGAGTTAAATATCCCTCATAATTGGCATCATGAATCATCCAACTTACCTGAATTTTTGGGGATCCAATTTTTGGAGCAAATTCATCTATCCATCTCGGTCCAGATCTGTAATTAGTTTTAAATCCTTTTCTTAAAGTGTAGATAAAAGACCGATTGTCTATGGTTAGATGGCATCTAAGGTCTTCTAATAATTTCCACAAATCTTCACCTATTTTTTCATCTTCAATCTTTAAAGGTTTAAAATCAAATTTTGTAAGCTTGTACTTATTTTTTGAACCACTCATTTCGCTAAAAATATTTACATAGTAATTAAATATTTAAATAAAGTATTTTTTCTTATTTCTTAGCATTGCATCATTTTATTTTTCTAAAAGTTAGTTTTTTCAACTGTTAATCGTAAAAAAATCAAATAAGTTTGATAGTTCTGTGATAAATTGCTCTATAAAGGTAATTCCTTTCATGGGCAAAGCGCATACTTTCTTAAATAACAAATGTATCACTTTTCTTAAATATGATGGACAACTAAACATTGAAGTACGTTACATTTTTTTGATATATTTTGAAGCGAAACATTTTAGCATTATAAGAACACCCGTCCCGCTTTCCGCTCAAATGCCATTTGCCAACGCTGCAAAAGCCACTCAAAATGGCATAACCGCTGCAATCGGGGCTAGTTTGCAAACTTCGGTTCTTCGTATCGTAAAAAAACGATCGCACTCGAAAACAAGAAAGTATCAACCACATAGATAAACTTGTCGAATGATGAGAAAATACATTTACCATCTATAATAAAACAGTTTTTATGATAGAAGAGGCGAAAAATACAGGCTAAGTAGGGCTAAGACAAAGCTTTTCAACATAGTATATCAGAAAGTTTACAATGTCAGCAAGTAAAGATTTTTTTTTCTTAATCCTAAAGTTTAAACGAAGCAATTGATTAGCAAAAAAAACTTTCCACAAAGTGTTGGTAATTAAAAATAAAACCAATACCTTTGCCGTCCAATTTTAAGAATTTGTATGCCAACTATACAACAACTTGTAAGGAAAGGACGTAAAGTCATAAAGTCGAAAAGTAAATCGAGAGCGTTAGATGCTTGTCCGCAAAGACGGGGTGTTTGTACAAGGGTATATACTACCACACCAAAGAAGCCGAATTCTGCGCTTCGAAAGGTTGCCAAAGTTAGATTGACTAACGGTATTGAAGTGATAGCATATATTCCTGGAGAAGGTCACAACCTTCAAGAACACAGTATCGTTTTAATACGCGGCGGCAGAGTAAAAGATTTACCAGGCGTTCGTTATCACATTGTGCGCGGTTCGTTAGATACTGCCGGCGTGAGCGACCGCAAGCAAAGTCGATCAAAGTACGGAACTAAAATCCCTAAAAAATAGGCAGTCAGTTCACTATACTTTCTTATCTTATAATATAATAGTTGGCAATAATTTAAATATTGCTTGTAATTATAAACACAATATGTTTTATGCTTATTGTATTGTGTGTTAATGAAATTAAATAATGAGAAAATCAGCAGCGAAAAAAAGAGCGTTATTGCCCGATACCAAGTATAACGATCCGATGGTGACGCAATTTGTAAATAATATGATGTGGAGTGGTAAAAAAAGCACTTCTTTTCGTATTTTTTATGATGCAATAGATATGGTGAGTGAAGCAACCAAAGAAGATGGTTATGAAGTATGGAAAAAAGCACTCGCTAATGTAATGCCTTCTGTTGAAGTAAAAAGTAAGCGGGTTGGTGGTTCCACTTTCCAAATTCCAATAGAAATCCGTCCGGCAAAAAGAATTGTAACCGGTATGTCGTGGTTAATTGGGTTTTCTCGCAAAAGAAGCGGGCGGTCAATGGCAGCTAAATTATCGGCAGAAATTCAGGCAGCTTATAAAAATGAGGGAGCAGCAATCAAAAAGAAAGAGGATACCCACCGTATGGCGGAAGCCAATAAAGCGTTTTCGCATTTTAGAGCATAAAAAATATTGAATAATAATAGTTTAGATTTAGAATAAACATGGCAAAAGGACTTCAGTTTACCAGAAACATAGGGATTGCGGCGCATATTGACGCCGGTAAAACCACCACGTCTGAAAGAATTTTATACTACACCGGAATTTCTCACAAAATAGGAGAAGTGCACGACGGTGGAGCAACAATGGATTGGATGGAGCAGGAAAAAGAAAGAGGCATTACCATTACCTCTGCGGCAACTACCACCAGTTGGAAGTATAGAGACCAAGATTATAAAATTAATATTATTGATACACCAGGACACGTTGACTTTACCGTTGAGGTAGAGCGGTCGTTAAGAGTGTTAGATGGTGTAGTCGCTTTGTTTTGTGCCGTTGGTGGTGTAGAACCTCAGTCAGAAACCGTATGGAGACAAGCCAATCGTTATAAAGTACCGCGTATCGGTTTTGTAAATAAAATGGATCGTACAGGTGCAGATTTTTTAGATGTAGTTAACCAGGTAAAAGAAAAGCTCGGTGCTAATCCTATTCCGTTGCAATTGCCAATTGGTGCAGAAGATGATTTTAAAGGTGTGGTCGATTTAATTACCAATAAAGGAATTGTGTGGAACGAGAATGACATGGGTATGACTTATGAAGAAGTACCTATTCCTGATGATATGAAAGATGAAGTAGAAGAATGGAGAGGTAAGTTAGTTGAAGCAGTAGCAGAATATGATGACGCACTGTTAGAAAAGTACTTTGAAGATCCTAATTCTATTACAGAAGCGGAAATGTTAGAGGCCATCAGAAAGGCTGTAATTGATCTTTCTATTATTCCTATGATGTGTGGTTCTGCCTTTAAAAATAAAGGAGTGCAAGCAGTTTTAGATGCGGTTTGTACGTTTTTACCTTCTCCTTTAGATATTGATGCGATTGAAGGCGTTAATCCTAAAACAGAAGAAACAGAATTGAGAAAGCCGGATGCAACTCAACCGTTTGCGGCCTTGGCTTTTAAAATTGCAACCGATCCATATGTAGGTCGTCTTTGTTTTTTTAGAGTGTATTCCGGCAAGTTAGATGCGGGTTCATATGTACATAACAGTCGTTCAGGCAAAAAAGAACGTATTTCCCGTTTGTATCAAATGCACTCTAACAAGCAAAATCCAATTGAATTTATTGAAGCAGGCGATATAGGTGCTGGTGTAGGTTTTAAAGATATCAGAACAGGTGATACTTTAACCGATGAGAAAAATCCAATTATTCTTGAAAGCATAGATTTTCCTGATCCGGTAATTCAGTTAGCCATTGAGCCAAAATCTCAAAAAGATTTAGATAAACTCGGTATAGGCTTGTCAAAATTATCAGAAGAAGATCCAACTTTCAAAGTGTCTTTTGATGAAAATACAGGACAAACCATCATAAGTGGTATGGGCGAGTTGCACTTAGAAATTATTGTAGATCGTTTAAAGCGTGAATTTAAAGTAGAGTGTAACCAGGGTCAACCAATGGTTAACTATAAAGAAGCGGTTACCAAAAATTACGAACACCGTGAAGTTTACAAAAAACAATCAGGTGGTAGAGGTAAGTTTGCCGATATCAAGTTTGAAATTGGCCCTGTTGATAAAGGCGATGAGAACAAAGGTTTAGTTTTCGTTAATGAAATAAAAGGTGGTAACATTCCAAGAGAATATATTCCTTCTGTAGAAAAAGGATTTAAAGAGGCCATGAAAACAGGCGTGTTAGCCGGTTACGAATTAGATTCTTTAAAGGTGCGTTTGTTTGATGGCTCTTTCCACGATGTAGATTCCGATCAATTATCTTTTGAATTAGCCGGTAAAATGGGTTTCCGCCACACAGCCGGTAAAGCCGGTGCGGTTTTGTTAGAGCCTATAATGAAATTAGAAGTAGTTACTCCAGAAGAATATACAGGAGACGTAGTAGCCGATTTAAACAGAAGAAGAGGTATTATGGAAGGCATGGAAATGAAAGGTAATGCACAGGTAGTAAAAGCCAAAGTGCCTCTCTCAAAAATGTTTGGATATGTAACCGCTTTAAGAACGATTACTTCGGGCAGAGCAACTTCCATTATGGAGTTCTCGCATTATGATGCCGCACCAAAAGATGTAGCAGAAGAAGTTATTGCAAAAGCAACCGGTAAATTAGAAGTAGCATAAGCTCATGACACAGCGAATCAGAATAAAATTAAAATCTTACGACCATAACTTGGTAGATAAGTCAGCAGAAAAAATTGTGAAAACGGTGCGTAGCACTAATGCGGTAGTAACCGGACCAATTCCCTTGCCTACCAACAAACGAAAATTTACGGTTTTAAAATCGCCACACGTAAATAAAACAGCCAGGGAGCAATTTCAATTGTGCACCTATAAAAGGTTGATAGATATTTATAGCTCGTCAACCAAAACGGTTGATGCTTTAATGCGGTTAGAATTACCAAGTGGGGTAGATGTAGAAATTAAAGTGTAAGTCCAATGGAATTTATTCCATTGTTATAAAGTAGAAAAGAATGAAAGCAATAATAGGTACAAAAATAGGGAATACCAGTTTCTTTACAGAAGAAGGCAGGTCTATTCCGGTAACAGTAGTAGAAGTTGGACCTTGTTTCGTTACACAAATTAAAACGGAAGAAGCCGATGGCTACGATGCTATACAAATTGCCTACGGAGATAAGAAAGAAAAAAATACTCCTGCTGGTATGAAGGGGCATTTTGCAAAGTCGGGTGTTAGTCCTAAGCGAAAATTAAAAGAAATTAAAAACTTTGATTTTGAAGCGAACTTAGGCGATGAGTTAGATTGTACACTGTTTGAAGAAGGCGAACGAGTAAGTGTTGTGGGTATTTCTAAAGGTAAAGGCTTTCAAGGTGTAGTTAAGCGGCATAACTTTAAAGGGGTTAACGATGCTACGCACGGTCAGCATAACCGGCAGCGTGCTCCGGGTTCTATTGGTGCAGCCTCCTATCCGGCAAAGGTTTTCAAAGGCATGCGTATGGCAGGTAGAACTGGTGGCGAACGAGTGAAGACCAAAAACTTAGAGATCGTAAAAATTTTAGAAGATAAAAATATCCTAATGATTAGGGGTTCAGTACCCGGATCAAAAGGGTCTATGGTAATAGTAGAAAAATAATTGGTAAATGAAAGTTGACGTATTAGATAAAAGCGGTAATTCAACAGGCAGATCGGTCGATTTGCCCGATGATATGTTCAATATAGAACCCAATGAGCATGCAGTATACTTATCGGTAAAGCAATATTTGGCGCATCAACGTCAAGGTACACACAAGGCTAAAGAGCGTGGCGAAATTAAAGGATCTACCCGAAAAATTAAAAAGCAAAAAGGTACCGGTACAGCACGTTTTGGTAGTATTAAAAACCCCTTGTTTAAAGGTGGTGGTCGGGTGTTTGGTCCGCGTCCGAGAAAATACACGCAAAAATTGAACAAAAAAGTGAAAGCACTCGCAAGAGCCTCAGCTTTAAGTGATAAAGTTAAAAACGATCAATTACGCATAGTGGAGAACTTCGAATTTGATGCGCCAAAAACAAAAGATTATGTTGAGGTAATGAATGCTTTTGGATGCAAAGATTTGAAAAGTTTGTTTATAACTGATGGGTCAAACAGAAATGTAATACTATCAGCGCGTAATTTAAAGAAAGCAAAAGTTACTTCTGCTCACGGTTTAAATACCTACAATATCGTAAATGCAGAAGCTTTATTAATCAGCGAAGACGCCATAAAAGCTATTTGCGGAGAATAAAAATAAAATGGAGATTTTAGTAAAGCCACATATCACCGAAAAAACAACGAAAGAAAGTGAAAACAAAAATGTGTATACTTTCATTGTAAATAAAAGAGCGAACAAGCTGCAAATTCGTGAAGCCGTTGCCGATACTTACGGTGTTGAAGTAGAATCTATCCGTACCATTATTGTGCCGGCTAAAAACAAACAACGGTTTACCAAAGCCGGCATGTTAAAAGGCAGAACGGTCTCTTACAAAAAAGCAATTGTGCAAATTGCAGAAGGAGACAGTATTGATTTTTACAGTAATATTTAAGAAGAGAAAGCATGGCAGTAAAAAAATATAATCCGGTAACACCAGGCACACGTTTCAGAGTGGGTAATGCCTTTGCTGAAATTACCACTTCAAAGCCAGAAAAGAGTTTATTGGCACCCTTAAAAAAATCGGGCGGTAGAAACCATCATGGAAAAATGACGGTACCTAACCGCGGTGGTGGACATAAACGTAGATATAGAATAGTTGATTTTAAAAGAGAAAAGCACAACGTAAAAGCTACGGTTAAAACCATAGAGTATGATCCCAATCGTTCTGCCTTTATTGCCTTGTTGCAATATGAAGATGGCGAAAAACGATACATCATTGCTCCAGAAGGTATTAGTGTAGATCAGGTGTTGGTTTCAGGTAATAAGGTTTCACCAGATGTTGGTAATACCTTAAAACTTAAAAATATTCCTTTGGGTACGGTTATTCATAATGTGGAAATGCAGCCAGGCAAAGGAGGCGTTATCGCCAGAAGTGCCGGTTCGTATGCGCAAATAACTGCCAAAGAAGGTAAATATGCCATCTTAAAAATGCCATCGGGCGAAACCCGTAAAATATTAATTGAGTGTATGGCAACGGTGGGTTCGGTTTCTAACTCTGAGCATAACTTGCAATCTTCTGGTAAAGCCGGTAGAAGCCGTTGGCTCGGTAAAAGACCAAGAACCAGAGCGGTGGTTAAAAACCCGGTCGACCATCCTATGGGTGGTGGTGAAGGTAGAGCTTCCGGTGGTCATCCACGTTCTAAAAAAGGTTTGCCGGCTAAAGGCTATAAAACCAGAAACAAAAATAAAGCATCTAATAAATTAATCATTTCAAGAAGAAAATAATTTTAGAATAGACAAACGCTATGGCAAGATCAGTTAAAAAGGGACCATATGTAGGCTTCAAGTTGATGCGCAAGGTAGACAGGATGAACGCAAGTAGTAAAAAAGGTGTGATCAAAACTTGGTCAAGAGCATCTATGATTATACCAGAATTTGTTGGACATACTTTTGCAGTGCATAATGGCAACAAGTTTATTCCGGTGTATATTACCGAAAATATGGTGGGTCATAAACTGGGTGAATTTTCACCTACTCGTAATTTTAAAGGACATAGCGGTAACCGTAAATAATTAGAACCATGGAAGCAGTAGCTAAACTCAACAAATATCCTACCTCGCCCCGTAAAATGCGCTTGGTAGTTGATAATATTAGAGGCTTAAATGTTGAAAAGGCATTAAATGTTTTAAAATTTACTAATAAGCATTGTGCACGACCATTAGAAAAGTTGGTGTTAAGTGCCGTTAGTAATTGGGAGCAAATTAATGAAGGAGCAAGAATTGATGAAAGCGATCTGTACATTAAGCAAGCTTTTGTAGATAGTGGTAAAATTATAAGAAGAATACGTCCAGCACCCTTTGGAAGAGCGTACCGGGTTAGAAAAAGATCGAACCACGTAACCATAATAATTGATAGTAAACAACAAGCTGAAGAGCCTCAAAATCAGGAAGCATAAAATATGGGACAGAAGACAAATCCAATAGGTAATAGACTAGGCATCATTAAAGGATGGGATTCTAATTGGTATGGCGACCAACATACCTTTGCTGCTAAATTAGTAGAAGATGAAAAAATTAGAGAATATCTAAATGCCAGAATATCTAAAGGCGGCATTTCAAAAATAGTAATTGAGCGCACGCATAGAAGAATTACCATTACCATCCATACCAGTAGACCAGGTATTATTATTGGTAAAGGCGGTAGCGAGGTAGACCGGATTAAAGAGGAGATGAAAAAGCTAACCGGTAAAGATGTTCAAATTAACATTATTGAAATTAGAAGACCTGAGTTAGATGCACGTATTGTTGGCGAAAGTGTAGCGAAGCAATTAGAAGCTAGAATTAACTATCGTCGCGCAGTTAAAATGTCTATTGCTTCTACTATGAGAATGGGGGCAGAAGGCATAAAAATTAGAGTGAGCGGAAGACTGAGTGGTGCGGAGATGGCTCGTTCAGAAGAATATAAAGACGGAAGAACACCCTTACATACTTTTAGAGCAGATATTGATTATGCCTTAGTGGAAGCGCAAACCATTTATGGTAAAATTGGCGTGAAAGTATGGATTATGAAAGGTGAAGTGTTTGGTAAACGAGATCTGTCGCCTAATATTGGAGTTGAAAAGAAAGGTGGCGGAAAACGCGGAGGAAGAGATCGTAGAGATAATCGTGGTGGAGGTAATCGCAGCGGCGGTGGCGGAAACCGCAGAAGCGGCGGTGGCGGAAACCGCAGAAATTAATTACCTAATTAAACAGCCATATTAATAATTCATAATTAATAATTCAAGTTAAATGTTACAACCGAAAAGAACGAAATTCCGGAAAATGCACAAAGGCAGAATGAAAGGTAATGCCATGAGAGGCAGTGCTATCGCTTTTGGAACTTTTGGATTGAAGTCGATGGATGCCGTTTGGATTACCGCTCGACAAATTGAATCTGCAAGGGTTGCATTAACCAGATATATGAAAAGGGAAGGTAATGTTTGGATACGTATTTTTCCTGACAAGCCGATAACCGCAAAACCAGCCGAAGTAAGGATGGGTAAAGGTAAAGGGGCACCAAGTCATTTTGTTGCCATTGTTAAGCCAGGTAGAATTATGTTTGAAATTGAAGGAGTGCCAAGAGAAGTAGCAGAAGAAGCCTTGCGTTTGGCCGCTCAAAAACTACCATGTAAAACTAAATTTGTGGTTCGTAGAGATTACGCAGAATAGTCATTTAAAAAGATGTAAGTTATGGCAAAGAAAAAAGACGATACTATATTGGCTGATTTAGCTTTAGAAGAATTGCAAGAACGTTTAAGCGATGAAACGGATATGTTGCAACGCTTAAAGTTTAATCACGAAGTAACACCGCTTGAACAGCCAGGCATATTAAAAGAAACACGTAAAAATATTGCCCGTATGAAAACCGAATTGAGAGCAAGAGAAATACGAGCCGAACAACAAGTAGAATCTTAAAGAAGCATGGAAAGAAATTTAAGAAAATCAAGAACCGGTGTGGTGACCAGTAATAAAATGAACAAAAGTATTACGGTAATAGTGGAGCGTAGAGAAAAGCACCCTATTTATGGTAAGTTCATTAAAAAATCGAAAAAATTTATTGCACACGACGAAAAAGACGAATGCAATATTGGTGATACGGTTCGCATTATGGAAACACGTCCGCTTAGTAAACTAAAGCGTTGGCGATTAATTGAAATTCTTGAAAGAGCTAAATAAAAATGGTACAACAAGAAAGCAGGCTTAAAGTAGCTGATAACAGTGGAGCAAAAGAAGTGCTCGTAATTAGAGTGTTGGGTGGCACAGGCACCCGCTATGCATCCATTGGTGATAAGGTAGTAGTTACTGTAAAACAAGCTATGCCAAATGGAAACATAAAAAAAGGTGCGGTTTCTAAAGCAGTGGTCGTTCGTACCAAGCACAAGTTAAAACGTAGAGATGGTTCGTACATTTCTTTTGGTGATAATGCAGTGGTATTGTTAAATGAAGCAGAAGAACCAAGAGGAACCCGTATTTTCGGACCAGTTGCCAGAGAGCTTAGAGATAAGCAGTATATGAAAATTATTTCACTTGCACCAGAAGTATTATAAAGGATGAAGCATACACAAAAAAGGTTTAAAGCCAAAGTTAAGATAAGAAAAGATGATACCGTTAAAGTTATCTCTGGTGCTGATAAAGGTAGCGAAGGTAAAGTAATTGAGGTACATGCATCTAAAAACAGAGTTTTAGTAGAGGGAGTCAATATGGTGTCTCGCCATACCAAACCCAATACCCAAAACCCCGATGGTGGTATCATCAAAAAAGAATCATCCATTCATTTATCAAACGTAATGTTAGTCGATCCGTCGTCGGGCAAAACTACCCGGGTGGGTAGAAAAGTAGAAGATGGAAAAGTAGTACGTTACGCTAAAAGTTCAGGGGAGGTATTGTAATGGAAAAATATATACCAACACTAAAAAAGAAATACCAGGAAGAAATTGTACCTAAGCTGCAAGAACAGTTTAATTACAAGAGCATTATGCAGGTGCCTAAGTTGAAAAAAATATGTATCAACCAAGGTGTTGGGCAAGCTACGCAAGATAAAAAAATGGTAGATGTTGCCTTAGAGCAAATGACTATTATTGCTGGACAAAAGGCGGTGCCTACTATCGCGAAAAAATCGGTATCGAACTTTAAGTTAAGAGAAGGTATGCCAATTGGTGCTCGTGTTACTTTACGTAACGAGCGGATGTGGGAGTTTTTAGATCGCTTAATTTCGGTAGCTTTACCAAGGGTAAGAGATTTTAGAGGCATAAAAGACAAAGCTTTTGATGGCAGAGGAAATTATTCGCTCGGTATTACCGAACAAATTATTTTTGCAGAGATCGATTTAGATAAAGTTCCGAAAATTACTGGTTTAGACATCACCTTTGTTACCTCTGCTCAAAACGATAATGAAGCATTTGAATTATTAAAACAATTGGGCATGCCGTTTAAAAATGTCAATAACCCTTCAATGAATTAAAATTATGTCAAAAGAATCTATGAAAGCGCGGGAGCGCAAACGTCAAAGAATGGTTGACCTTCACGCAGAAAAAAGAGCCAAATTAAAAGCTGAAGGTAGATGGGATGAGTTAGATAAGATGCCAAAAAATGGCTCGAAAGTACGTTTACACAACCGTTGTAAATTAACTGGTCGCCCAAGAGGCTACATGCGTTTTTTCGGAATTTCGAGAGTGAAGTTCAGAAAATTAGCCTTAGAAGGAAAAATACCCGGTGTAACCAAAGCCAGTTGGTAAACTAAATTAAAAATTGAAAAGAAAATGGTGACAGATTCAATAGCAGATTATTTAACCCGAATTAGAAATGCGCAGATGGCAAACCATAAAGTAGTGGAAATACCATCTTCTAAATTGAAAAAAAGAATAACCGAAATTTTGTACGATCAAGGTTATATTTTAAAATATAAATTTGAAGATGTTGATAGAGGTCAGGCGGTAATAAAGGTTGCCTTAAAATATGATGGTAGAACTAAAACGCCGGCTATCAGAAAGTTGATTCGCGTTAGCCGCCCTGGTTTAAGGCAATATAAAGGAGTTACCGAAATTCCACGGGCAATTAACGGTTTAGGTATTACTATACTGTCAACCTCTAAAGGAGTAATGACGGATAAAGACGCCGTTAAAAATAATGTAGGTGGTGAAGTACTTTGCCAAGTTTATTAATTAATTGTATAAGAAAAGAATCAGATATGTCAAGAATAGGTAATGCACCAATCAGTATACCCTCCGGCGTTGAAATTAAAGTAGGCAATGGCAATGTGGTTAGCGTTAAAGGTCCTAAAGGAGAGCTTTTTCAAAAAGTTGATCGCGATATAGAGATAGGTATTGAAGATGGAACACTAACGGTTAAAAGACCAACAGATCAAAAAAGACATAAAGCATTGCACGGTTTGTACAGAGCTTTAATTAATAATATGGTAGTTGGCGTTTCTGATGGATATAAAATTGAATTAGAATTAGTTGGGGTAGGTTACAGAGCCAGCAATAAAGGGCAATTGCTAGAAATGCAGATAGGCTATTCTCACCCGGTTATGATGATGTTGCCTCCACCGGTAAAAGTAACTACCGAAACCGTTAAAGGTAAGCCGCCTTTGGTTACCTTAGAAAGCATTGATAAGCAACTGATTGGTCAAATGGCAGCTAAAATAAGATCATATAGAAAACCTGAGCCTTACAAAGGAAAAGGAATTAAGTTTAAAGGCGAAGTAATTAGAAGAAAAGCAGGTAAAACTGCTGCAGCATAAATTTGAAAACATGTTAGCAAGAAAAACAGTTAGAAGAAGAAATATACGGTACAGTATTCGAAAAAAGATAAGAGGTACGGCACAAAAGCCACGCTTATCGGTATTCCGTAGCAATAAATCAATTTCCGCTCAGGTAATTGATGATTTAAATGGACATACTTTATGTGCTGCTTCCTCCAAAGGCTTATCGGGCAACAAAACCGAACAAGCCAAGGTAGTTGGGCAAAAAATTGCTGAAGTAGCCAAAGCTGCTGGCATTGAAGGGGTTGTTTTCGACAGAGGC
Source organism: uncultured Chitinophagales bacterium (assembly GCA_938023075.1). Classification (GTDB taxonomy): domain Bacteria; phylum Bacteroidota; class Bacteroidia; order Chitinophagales; family JAHDHT01; genus CALHDG01. Next base: position 24,689 of record CALHDG010000027.1, on the reverse strand, counting down.
GGTTATTTATATCATGGTAGAGTAAAAGCCCTTGCCGAAGGTGCGCGCGAAGCAGGTTTAAAGTTTTAAAAGATTATGGCAGAAAGAAAAAGTAATATACAAAGAGTGAAAGCCTCTGAGCTTGAACTAAAAGAAAAAGTGGTGAACATCAACAGGGTAGCCAAAGTTACCAAAGGTGGGCGTACCTTTAGTTTTGCTGCCATAGTGGTTGTTGGCGATGGTAATGGTATTGTAGGTCATGGTTTGGGTAAAGCCCGTGAGGTAACCGAAGCCATTTCTAAAGGTATTGATGATGCCAAGAAAAATTTAATTAAAGTGCCGGTTCGTAATGGGTCAATACCACACGAACAATGGGCAAAATATAGTGCAGCAAAAGTAATGATTAAACCGGCTGCACCTGGTACCGGTGTACTGGCAGGAGGCTCCATGCGGGCAGTGTTAGAAAGTGCGGGCGTTAATGATGTGTTGGCAAAATCGCAAGGCTCTTCTAATCCGCAAAATGTAATTAAGGCAACTATTAAAGCCTTAACTTTATTACGCGACCCGGTTACGGTTGCGGAAAACAGAAACATCTCATTAGATAAAGTTTTTAACGGTTAATACAATGGCAAAAGTAAAACTGACACAAATAAAAAGTGTAATAGACCGGAGTAAGCGGCAAAAGAATACGATGGTAGCTTTGGGCTTGAGAAAAATCAATGCAACGGTTGAGCATGAGGTAACGCCACAAATTACCGGTATGATCAATAAGGTAAAACATTTAATAAAAGTTGAAGAAGCATAACAATTATGGATTTAAGTAATTTAAAACCGGCTCCGGGTTCAATAAAAAAGGGCAAGCGTATTGCTAGAGGGCAAGGCTCAGGCAGAGGTGGTACTTCAACAAGAGGTCATAAAGGAGCTAAATCCCGCTCTGGTTATAAAAGCAAACGAGGGCACGAAGGTGGTCAAATGCCGCTTGCCAGACGTATGCCCAAAAGAGGCTTCAATAATGTAAACAGAGTAGAGTACGTACCTATTAATTTAGAAAAAGTACAAGCGCTGGTAGAAAAATATAATTTAAGTGCCATTAATATGGAAACTTTAGTGGAGCACCGGATAGTAGGAAAATCCAAAAAAGTAAAAATTTTGGGTAGAGGTGAATTAACCGCTAAGGTTGAGGTGTTTGTACACGCAGTAAGTGAATCAGCCAAAAGTGCTATAGAAAGTGCTGGAGGAACCGTTAACTTGATAGAAGCATAAACGATGAGAGAATTTATTGAAACCTTACAAAATATTTGGAAAATTGATGATTTAAGACAGCGTATCTTTATTACTTTGTCTTTTATCTTAATTTACCGCATAGGTTCCTATGTAGTTATTCCAGGTGTTGACCCTGGTGCTTTAGAAGCATTTAGAGGTTCAGGAGAAGGTAATATTTTAGGTTTGTTAGATATGTTTGCAGGAGGCTCTTTTTTTAGAGCATCTGTTTTTGCATTAGGTATTATGCCGTACATATCTGCCTCTATTGCTATCCAATTATTGGGTTTGGCAGTGCCCTATTTCCAAAAATTACAGAAAGAAGGGGAAAGTGGCAGAAAGAAAATAACCCGGATTACCCGGTATTTAACCGTTGTAGTAACAGCTTTTCAGGCTATTGGATACATCACATTTTTACAAAGTATTGTACCGCCGGAAGCTATTTTAATACCTAAATGGTTATTTGCTATATCCACAGTTGTGGTATTGGTTGCGGGTACGGTCTTCTGTATGTGGTTGGGTGAAAAAATTACCGACAGAGGTATTGGAAACGGTATATCGTTATTAATCACTGTTGGTATTATTGCCATGTTGCCAGGTGCAACGGTTCAAGAATTTACATCAAGAATAAATGAGCCTACGGGTGGCTTAGTACTTCTATTGATAGAGTTAGTAGTATTGGTTACGGTTGTTTTCTTGGTGGTAATGCTGGTACAAGGTGTTCGAAGAATTCCGGTTCAATATGCCAAAAGAATTATTGGTAATCGTCAATATGGTGGAGCACGACAATTTATTCCATTACGGGTAAATGCTTCTGGGGTAATGCCAATCATTTTTGCTCAGGCAATTATGTTTGTACCCTCATTTTTTGCACAATTTTTTCCAGAGTCACCGTTTTGGCAAAATGTAAATTCCGCAGGGTTTTATAATTCCTGGACTTATAATATTGCGTTCTTTTTAATGGTAGTAGTATTTACGTATTTTTACACAGCTATTACGGTAAATCCGCAACAGATGTCAGAAGATATGAAGCGGAATGGCGGTTTTATACCAGGAGTGAAGCCCGGTAAAAAGACTACCGATTTTTTAGATACGGTATTGTCAAGAATAACTTTACCAGGTTCCATTTTCTTAGCTTTAGTAGCTATCTTACCGTTTTTTGGCAGATTAATGGGCGTTAATCAGTCCTTTGCCGAATTTTATGGAGGTACATCCTTGTTGATTATGGTTGGGGTGGTGTTAGATACCCTTCAACAAATAGAATCGCATTTATTGATGCGCCATTATGATGGTTTAATGAAATCAGGAAGAGTAAAAGGACGAGCGGCGCAAGGCGTTTCATCTGGCTATTAAAAAATGAAAAGTGAGAGACTGGAGAATGGTATATCATAAAACGACGTCTGAAATTGATTTGTGTAGAGAAAGTTCTTTGCTTGTTTGTAAAACCTTGGCTGAATTGGCAGCACATATAAAACCAGGAGTAACTACTCTTCATTTAGATAAAATTGGACACGATTTTATTTTTGATCACGGAGCAGTACCCGGTTTTTTAAACTATCAGGGTTTTCCATATTCGTTATGCATTTCAGTAAATGATGCGGTAGTACATGGTTTTCCCTCTGAAGATGAATTGAAAGAAGGCGATATTGTTTCTATTGATTGTGGAGTGTTGATGAACGAGTTTTATGGTGATTCTGCCTATACTTATGCCGTAGGAGAAATTGAACCTGAAATTGAAAAATTGATGAAGGTAACCCGCGAATGTTTAGACTTAGGTATTGAACAAGCGGTTGTAGGCAAAAGAATTGGAGATATTAGTTATGCCGTACAAAATCATGCCGAAAAAGTAAACGGCTATGGGGTAGTTAGAGAATTAACCGGACATGGAGTAGGAAAATCGCTACACGAAAAGCCGGAAGTACCTAACTTTGGCAAAAGAGGTAGAGGTTCTAAATTAAAGGAAGGTTTAGTGATTGCCATTGAGCCAATGATTAATTTAGGAAAAAGAGAAGTAATTAAAATGGATGATGGATGGACCATTGTAACGAAAGATGGCAAACCCTCAGCACATTTTGAAAAAATTGTGGTTGTAAGAAAGGGACAAGCAGAATCTTTAGTAGATTTTACGATGATTGAAGAGGCGGTAGAAAAAAACAGGGAACTTTCTGCCAGTTATTAGCCTTAACCATTATAAAATATATTATTTAAAATGGCAAAACAAGAATTAATAAAACAAGACGGTACCGTAAAAGAAGCTTTATCAAACGCCTCTTTTAGAGTACAGTTAGAAAACGGACACGAAATCGTAACGCACATCTCAGGAAAAATGAGAATGCATTACATTAAAATATTACCTGGTGATAAGGTTGCGGTAGAAATGTCTCCCTACGATTTAACGAAAGGTAGAATAACATACAGATATAAATAAAAATAAGGATTGTTGCTTACTTATGAAGCAATAGTCTGTATCAAAAATATATAAAGATGAAAGTTAGAGCATCAGTAAAAAAAAGAAGCGTAGATTGTAAAATAGTACGCCGAAAAGGTAAATTATTTGTAATCAACAAAAAGAATCCAAAATTTAAACAACGACAAGGATAATTATGGCACGTATAGCAGGAAACGATTTACCAAGAAATAAAAGAGGCTGTATTGGCTTAACCTATATTTTTGGTATAGGTAACAGCAGAGCTTTAGAAATTTTAAAAAGAGCTGAGGTAGATCCAAATACAAAAGTTCAAGATTGGTCGGATGAAGAGGTTACTGCCATCAGACAATTAATTACCGATGAGTATAAGGTAGAGGGTGCTTTACGGTCAGAAATTCAATTAAATATTAAACGACTACAAGATATTGGTAGTTACCGGGGTATTCGCCACAGAAAGGGCTTGCCGGTAAGAGGGCAAAAAACCCAAACCAATGCACGTACGCGTAAAGGTCGTAAAAAAACAGTAGCCGGAAAGAAAAAGGCAACCAAGTAATTATTAATTGTCAATTATTAGTTATGAATAAATAAACGTAATTAATAATTAAATAAGATATAAGATGGCAACAAACAGAGCAAAAGCAAAAAAAAGAAAGGTGGTAGTTACGCCAGAAGGTACCGTGTACATTAAGGCAAGTTTCAATAATATCATCATCTCTTTTACCAATAAACAAGGGCAGGTAATATCATGGGGCTCTGCTGGTAAAGGTGGTTTTAGAGGTTCTAAAAAGAACACACCTTATGCCGCACAGGTAGCTGCTACCGATGCGGGTAAAACAGCCTACGATTTAGGTTTGCGCAAGGTAGAAGTTTACGTTAAAGGTCCGGGTAGTGGTAGAGAATCTGCTATAAGAACTATTGCCGGTTTGGGTATTGAAGTATCAACTATTAGAGACATTTCGCCTTTACCGCATAACGGATGCAGACCACCTAAGAAAAGAAGAGTTTAATTTTTAGAAATCAAATATATAATATTATCGCAGTGTTTTAAACTTGCGCTGTTGATATAACTAGTAAAGTTTTTATGGCAAGATATAGAGGACCAAAAACAAAAATTTCCCGTAAGTTCGGTGAATCGATTTTCGGCTTTGATAAGTCTTTTGAAAAAAGAAATTATCCACCAGGGCAGCACGGAAACTCTCGTAGAAGAAGACAAAAGTCAGAATACGGAGTTCAGTTAAAAGAAAAACAAAAAGCTAAATATACGTATGGCTTATTAGAGCGGCAATTCTTAAATTTATACAAGGAAGCAGCTCGTCGATCGGGCATTACCGGTACAATCTTTTTGCAGCTGTTAGAGGCACGTTTAGATAATACCGTGTTCAGAATGGGCGTTGCTCCTTCAAGAAGAGCGGCTCGACAATTAGTTAGTCATAAGCACATTATGGTAAATGGTACGCTAACTAACATACCATCTTACCAATTAAAACCAGGTGATGTAGTTGAGGTAAGAGAAAAATCAAAATCGTTGTTTGTAATAGAAGATTCGTTAGCTAAGAAAGGAAAAGAATTTCCTTGGTTAGAGTTTGATAAAGTTGAATTGCACGGGCGGTTTATTGATTATCCTGACAGGGAGCTAATACCCGAAAACATCAATGATCAATTAATAGTGGAGCTTTACTCTAAATAATTACCACTTATTTATTTCATCTAATAAAATAAAAACGGTTAATGGGAATACTTGCATTTCAAAAACCTGATAAAATAAAACTGCAAAAAGCAGATGATTTTCACGGTACGTTTGAGTTTAAACCGCTTGAGCCTGGTTTTGGGGTTACTATTGGTAACGCTTTACGCAGGGTTATGCTTTCTTCTTTAGAAGGTTATGCGATCACGTCAATTAAAATTGATGGAGTAGATCATGAATTTTCTACTATAAAAGGGGTAATAGAAGATGTGCCGGAAATCATTTTAAACTTAAAGCAAATTCGTTTTAAGAGAAAAATAGATGATCCGGATTTTACAGGTGAGCGTATCTTTTTGTCAATTAGCGGCTCTGATAAATTTACCGCTGCAGACATTGAAAAACATACTGCTTCTTTTGAAGTAACCAATCCTGATATGGTCATTTGCAACATTTCTAATAAAAGTACCAATATAGAAATGGAATTAACGGTAGGTAAAGGCAGAGGCTATGTTCCGGCAGAAGAAAATACGCCGAAAGAAGCAGTAGTTGGTTTAATACCCATCGATAGTATTTATACGCCAATAAAAAATGTACGCTACTTTGTTGATAATACGAGGGTTGAGCAAAAAACGGATTATGAGCAATTGAATATTGAAATTCGAACGGATGGAACCATCCACCCGGAAGATGCTTTGAAAGAAGCATCCAATATTTTGATGCAGCATCTCGGTTTAATATCTGATAAGCAATTGGTGTTTGAAGATTTCGATTCGCCGGAAGAAGATGTAGTAGATGAGCATGTATTGCATATGCGTAAAATATTGAAAACTCCATTAGAAGATTTGGATTTGTCGGTAAGAGCCTACAATTGTTTAAAAGCTGCCAAAATCAATTCTTTACAAGAATTGGTTACTTACGACACTAATTCATTAATCAAATTCCGTAACTTCGGTAAAAAGTCGTTAATGGAAATTGAGGCATTAATTAACGAAAAAGGTCTTTCTTTCGGAATGGATCTTACAAAATACAAATTAGACGATTAAGCCATGAGACACGGAAAGAAAGTAAACCATCTGGGTAGAAAAAGCCAGCACCGCGTTTTAATGATGCGTAACATGGGTAGTTCATTAATAATGCATAAGCGCATTAAAACTACGGTAGCTAAAGCAAAGGCTTTACGTCGTTTTATTGAGCCTTTAATAACCCGTGCCAAAGTGAATTCAACACACAACAGAAGAATGTGTTTTAGAAATTTACAGCAAAAAGAAGCAGTAGCCGAATTGTTTACCGATGTAGCGGCAAAGGTAGGTGACCGGCCAGGAGGGTATACCAGAATAGTTAGAATTGGAACCCGGTATGGAGATAATGCCGAAATGTGTATTATAGAATTGGTTGATTATAATGAGGTATATACTACCGAAAGAAAGGCTTCAACAGGTAAAAAGAAAACGAGAAGAAGAAGAGGTGGAGGCTCTAAAGCTGCAGCCGCATCAACCGCCGCAGCCGCAACAGCTACTGAAGCAGTTGAGGAAACTGTGGTAGAAGAGGTGCAGGAGACGGCAACCGAGGCAGTAGAAGAAGTTCAAGAAACGGTGGAAGAAGTTCAACAAACAACAGAAGAGACTGGCGAAGAGACCGCAGCAGAAGTTGAAGAACCAGCAAAGGATGCGACAACTGAAGAAGAACCACCTGCTGCAGATGTAGAGGAGCCAACAGAAGAAGAATCATAACAAAAACATAGATTAAGGATAAATCTAAGAAGGGGTGTTGCTGTCTGTGACACTCCTTTTTTTGTTTATACGATTCGATAAAAATTGTAGTGATTTAATAGGATTCAATTATGTTAACTGGAAGGTAAAATAATGTTGCTGCTCATCAATTTAATTGTGTGCTTACTTTTAACAGGCTTAATTTGGACTATTCAACTGGTGCATTATCCACTTTTTTTAAAAATAGAGGAAGCCTCATTTATACAATATTTAAATGCGCATCAAAAACAGATCACCCCGTTGGTAGCACCCTTAATGATTATTGAACTGCTTTGCTCTATTTGGCTTTTCTTTCATCTTTTCAAAACACATCTAATTATTGCGATCATTCAAGTTTTTTTAGTATTAATTATATGGCTATCTACATTTCTTGTGCAAGTTCCACTACATCAAAAATTGATTAAAGCTTATAATAAAAAAGCATGTCAAAAACTGATCGATTCTAACTGGCTTAGAACCATCTGCTGGAGTTTAAGAGCTGCGGTGCTGTTGATCTATCATTGAAAATGCACCGTTGGGTGTTAAATTTTTAATTATAAACTAATGCATACAGCAATGAATTTGACGATCCTATCAAAAAAACAAATAAAAACAATTGTATTATGTAATACATCAGTGATTAGTCACACGGTTGTATGGCAGCATTAAAATTAGTATTTGCCGGTACGTTGAAATCGCTTTTTAAATCTATACTTGTATTGGAGCGAAAATGCACTTCTGTATTTGGCATGACGGTTCCGTTACTGTTAACATTGTTATCTGCTTGATAGAGCAGGTTTGAAATAAATCCATTTACAGTTAAAGTTGGTGCACAAGTCCGCACTGTTTCAGTACAAGGCACTTCCGTAAGCGCAATATTATCTAACTCAATTGAGCTGGTATTATTGGCAAAGTGAAATTCTAAAGCACCAGAAAATGTTGAAGCATTCGTCATCGTAAAATTTAATGTATAGCATTGTTGGTACGTATTTACTTGCACATTTTGGTAAAAATAATTAGTGTACGGGCTGATGGCTAAACCGGTTTTCACACTTAAGGTTCTGGGGGAAGCAGCGCGGGCTTCAAAGCTTATTTCGTATTGTTTACCTTGCTCAATAAATAAATCCGGTTGCGTAACACCTGCATCATAGGCGTTTTCACTTGGTACAATATTATCTATCTTAAACTTACCTGAACTGGCAGCAATATCACTAAACCACGAAAACCAACCGGCTGTATTGGCATCGAAAGTACCATTAGCTATTTGATTGCAATTTTGCCCGGTAACGGGAGGAAGTAAAGTAGCCGGGCAGCAATTTTCTTCTTGCACCAAAATATTATCTAATACAAAAGAGGAAGCATTTGTACCAAAATGGATTTCAAAAGTACCGGCAAAGGTAGTGGAGTTGCTCATGGTAAAACTCAACGTGTACGTTTGCATAGTGGTGGTAATGTTTACATTTTGGTAAATGATATTAGCACCATCACTCAAACCGGCTTTTATACTAATACTTCTGTTGGCAGATGCACGGGCATCAAAACGAATTTCATACGCTTTGCCTTGTTCAAAAATTAAATCGCCTTGCATTATACCGGCATCCCATGTGTTAGCACCTGCGGTAAGATTACTCACGCTGCACCTGCCAGAAACAGCTTCAAGGTTACAAGCCCAAGGTGTCCAATTGGTTACATTGGTCTCAAAAGTTCCGTTTACTATTTGGTTGCAGTCAGGCGGAGGCGGAATACTTCCACTGCAGTTGCAAGCTCCATCTTCTACATCGTTTTGTGTAAACGGGTTGCCATCATCACAAGAGGTGCCTTCGGGTAAGCAACAATCTAAATCTTTTAAAGAAATGTTATCTAACACAAAAGCGGAAGCGTTGGCGCCAAAATGAAATTCTAAACTACAAGCAAATGAAGTAGACGCTGTCATATTAAAATTTAAAGTGTAGGTTTTCATGCTGGTCGTAATGTTTACATTTTGGTAAATGATGTTTGAGCCATCACTTAAACCAGCTTTTACAGTAATGGTTCTGTTGGCAGTAGCTTGGGCATCAAACCTAATTTGATAGGTGCTGCCTTGTTCAAAAATTAAATTGCTTTGAAATATACCGGCATCCCAAGGGTTCACACCTTCTTCGGTAATACCGGCAATGTTGCCCAAACCGGCATTGGCAGTTAGGTTGCTATTCCAGAGTTCCCAATTAGCTGTATTGGCATTAAAATTTCCATTGACTATTTGATTACAGTCAGACGGAGGTTGAATACTTCCACTGCAATTACAAGCTCCATCTTCTACATCATTTTGGGTAAGCGGATTGTCATCATTACAAGGCGTACCTGCCGGTGGACAGACCACTTGCTGCCCGGCATAATTGGCTAACAAACGCACGTAAATAGCCTGGTAGTAAATGGCAGGTTCGGTAATCTCCCACGAATTGTTTAAGTCGTTAAAACTTGCATAACTTTTTTGAGGTGGTTGACCTGCCGGAGGAGATGGACTGCTTAATGAAAAATTTGCATTTGGTCCACCAGTAATAAAACCGGGTGCCGGACCATATAATGAGGTTGAACTATTATCCCAACTACTTCCGTTTGCAAACCATTGATGAAACATTTCCGGGGCTGAATTTTCGGCTCCAAAATCATTCATATTACTCAAATAAACCAGGTTAAGTGGGTTTACCCCATGAAAATAATGCAATTGTTCGGCAGCTTTTAAATGGTAAGAGGCATGATTTGCCGGGTTAATATTATGTTTGGGTAATAAGGTATTTAAAACGCCATAACCAGCTTTAGGAAAGTTACTACCCCAATGATAGGCGCCATCCGCCATGTAGGCACGGTATAAATCAGCATTAGAAAAACCAAAATAATCGCTTCCGGCAGCAATAGAAAAACTATTAATAATTGAATTGGCTACATTGGTATTTGCGTTTGCCAAGGTGCTGTACATTAACATGGCATCGTTTAAAGTGGCATCATTAAAAGAAACATTATTGTTATCATCGTCATATACATCCCAATAGCCTCCGGCAATTTGAGTTGCTGCTATAGTGTTAATATTGTTTATGATGAATTGATGATAGGTATTATTGCCCGTTAAAGCAAATAAATAAATAGCGGCTTTTAACGCTTTTTTCTGTTGTAAACCCGCTCCCCAATCGGCATCGCCCGAAACAATTCGGTTATCATTACAAGTATTGCCATTAAAATTACAACAAACCGGATTGCCATTTTGTCTATCAGTGGGGGTGTCATCGCAATTGGTATCTAATTGATTGCTGTTTACAAAGGGTAACACATAATTCCATGAGTTGACTGCCCTGTTTTGCAATTGTTGGGCATAACTACTCATGCCGGGAATGGTTTTAAACACCCGTGCAGCATGTGCAAAAACACCGGCTACCGAAATAGAGGCAGAGGTGCAGGTGTAGCCATAATAACGGGGGTCGGTATTGGTACTGGGTGGCGCAGCACTGTTATCCTGATGGTTACTGCTGCCAATTTTAATATGCGTTGAACCGTCGCTGTTATTCATTTTCATCAACCAATCCAACTCCCATTTTAGCTCATCCAATATATCGGGAATTCCATTACCCGATTCCGGTATGTTAAAATTGTCGGTAAAGATGTTTGTATTTTCTTCGTAAGCTAACAGCAAATCGTGCATTGCACGGTCGGCAAAAGTAACATACTTGTTAAAGTCGCCGGCATCAAACCAGCCACCGGATAAATCTTTTTCAGTTGCCGGATTATTTTTGTCGCAAACAAAGCGACTGTTGCCATCTTGCAAGTTATTACTAAAAGCCAAGCCGTCGGTAAAGCCGGGTTCTGCAAAAGGGGCTTGTTTAGCAAAATTGCAGCGATTGTAATAAAACATACGCATGGCTGCTCTTAATACCGGACTGTACACATTTTCATCTATCTCAAAACGATGGGATCGTACATTGTTGGTTATGTCGTAAATATAATAGCTGCCGGTAGCCGTTACTGTTGAAAAATCGAACCACCAACCTTTATCTCCTGACTGCGTGTGTGTAGCTCCGCCATTCCATTGCTGCGGACTGCCGGTAAACAAGACTGCGCCGGTTTGCCAATTGCGTACCTCGTAAGTATTGCCGGCATTAAAACTCAGGTTGGCATTAAACCCGGTTTGAGGGTTGCTGATTACCGCTACTTTTGTAGCATTCGGTAAATAACCAAATTGGTCAATTTTTATAAAGTCAGATGTAGGGATAGTCGTTTGTGCCATAGCATATATTGTGGCTATGCCAAACCAAATCGTCATTAACTTGTTTTTCATCCGTTCATTTTTTTTATGATAGGATAAATATAACACCTTTTTTATGGATGTCTAATTGATGAACAACCTGTTTTTGGTATACGTGCTTTACGGAGCATAAGTTTTTGCTCTTTGTGATGACTGTATACTTGAATTAAGGCGTGATTTGTGTTTTTGTAATTTTAAGGAGTCAAAAGAATAATTGAATGTAAAAATTATACTGCTTCTCATCATTCGTTGCCGGTTTATTTTGAACTATTCAGTTAGCACATGATCTATTTTTTTAAAAAATAGAGAATTCCTCATTTATAAAATTACTATTCAGATGCACATCAAAAATAGATTGAATTGTATTGATTAACTGTTTTAGGTTGAACTTAAAATTCACCAATGGTAAGTATACCTCTTTTTATTGATTTCTATTTTAGCTAAAGAGCACTTTTAGGCAGCCTATTTTTCAGGAGCGGTGGCAAAATATAGGTCAAAAATTAACTTGTATAAATAGAACTCCCATCCAAAAAACACCCAAAGAATCCGTACCTTTACCAAGCTATAAAATAAAAGATAAATATGACACAATACATCAAGCTCTTGATAAGCTACCTATTCATTATACTCTTTTGCGCCTGTGGAGGAGAGTCGACCAATACCAAGAACACCACCCAAAACGGCGAACGCAAACGTGGAGAAATTGCAGAAGCCAAAGGCGGCAAATATTACGGAGGGGTTTTTCGAATTAATGAATCGGAATTTTTACGCAGTTTGTATCCCTTAAATATTACGGAAGTGGCTGGTCACAGAATTGCCAATTCTATTTATGAAGGCTTGGTGAAATTAGATGATGAAACCTTAACGCCCGTTGCCGCTATTGCCAAAAGTTGGACGGTAAGCGACGATGCCAAAACCTATCGCTTTACCTTGCGCGAAGGCGTGTATTACCACGATAATGATTGTTTTAAAGATGGCAAAGGCAGGCTAATTACTGCTAAAGATTTTAAGTATGTTTTTGATTTGCTTTGTACCTCTGATGTTAACAATCAAGGCTTTAATTTTTTTAGAGATAGAATAAAAGGAGCCAATGCTTACGACGCGGCACTTAAAAAAGGCGAAAAACCAGCCGGCGGTGTGCCGGGTGCCCGGGTAATTGATGACTATACCTTTGAAATTGAGTTAGAACAACCTTTTGGCAGTTTCTTACAATTGTTGGCAATGCCTTTTTGCTATGCCTTTCCACAAGAAGCCATTGAAAAGTATGGAACCGATATGCGTTTAAATGCCGTTGGCTCTGGTCCGTTTAAATTAAAAGCCGTGAAAGAAGATGAAGCCGTTATTATGGTGCGCAACAATAATTATTGGGGCAAAGACGAACACGGTAACCAACTGCCTTATTTAGATGGAGTAAAGTATTCTTTTATGAAACAAGACAAAGCCACCTTATTGGCGTTTGAAGAAGGTAAGTTAGAAATGAAGTATCGCTTGCCTTTAGAGTTAGCCGATGAAGTGGTTGACCGGCAAGGCAACTTGTTGGGTAAGTATACCAATTTTGTTTATCAAGATATGGTAACAATGTCGGTTTACTATTACGGTTTTCAGCATAAAAAAGAATTGTTTGCCAATAAAAAATTACGCCAGGCTTTTAACTATGCGATTGACCGCGATGCTATTGTTCAGTATACTTTAAAGGGACAGGGTTTACCAGCATATAATGGTATTGTGCCACCGGCATTTCCAGCTTACGATGCTGCTGCCATTAAAGGCTATACTTTTAATCCTGAAAAAGCACGACAACTATTAGCGGAAGCCGGTTATCCGAATGGTAAAGGTTTTCCAAAATTAATTCACAACATTAACTCGGGTGGTGGACGAAACGAACAAGTTGCCGAAGCCACACAAAAGATGCTCAAAGAAAATTTAAATATAGATGTAGAAATTATTAAAATGCCGTTTGCCCAACACTTAGAAAATTTAGAAACCGGGAAAGCCGACTTTTGGCGTGCCGGTTGGGTAGCCGATTATCCCGACCCGGAAAACTTTTTGAACCTTCTATATAGTGTTCATATTCCGCCGAAAATGAGTGATAAAAGTTACATCAATTCGATGCGTTATGCCTCGCCGCAATACGATGCCGCCTTTAGCAAAGGTTTAGCTACCGTTGATGACGCCGAACGAAACAAGCTCTACCGCCAAGCCGACCAAATTGCCACCGACGATGCCGCCATCATACCGTTGTTTTATTATAAAGATATTCGCTTGCTCCAACCCTATGTGCGTAACTACCCACAAAACGCTATGGAGTACAGAGATATGACGGAGGTTTATTTGGTGCCGCATTAACGCTTTGATGAGTTGTAAATAATAAATGTAGAGGCGAAACCTATCAACTCGTGGTAAGTTTTGGTTCCGCTTTCCGTTCAAATGTTACGCCAACGCACAAAAGCCATCGCTTCAGGCAGCATAACCACTGCAATTCTATCTAATTGTCTTTCATTATTTAGAATATCAGTTATTTATACATTAATAATCAATCGAGATTCATTATTCGTTAATAGATATTCGTTGTTCATTAAATGGTCATCCAAAAAAATATCGAATATCGAACATCGAACACCCAATTTTGAATGACGAATTTTTCCATTCGAAAAACAACACTTAGCTGCTAAACAACCCAATGCACTTTAGTTTTGTTGGCTTGGAAATCGGGGCTAGTTTGCAGGCTTCAGTTTTTCGTAGATACTAAAGCAAAGTTAATCAATTATAAAAAAAAAGTTAATTTCTAAATAATATAATAGCAATTAGTATATTTATGAGCTAAATTATTATACGTGCAATCAATCAATTTTAAAAATTACAGCAATAAATTATTAAGCTACAGTGCACTTGCTACTGCATTTTTAACCACTTCTTCAGCAGAGGTATTTAGCCAATGTGGAAACACCGAACCCGGCAGCCCCTTAGAAATTGATATTGATGGGGATGGTACAGTTGATGTTACTTTTGTACAAAATACTACCTTCCGACTTTATTCTCAAACTGAAAATAGCGGTGGTTTCGGAACAATTATGCAATATCCGTTTACAACTGGTTATGCTAGTTTTTTTAATTTTTCTATGTCCATTAGTATTACAATTGGTTCAATGAACGGAGTGAATACGTTAAACAACTTTAACCCTTATACTTATACCTCATATTCAGCTTATGTAATTTACCCTAATCCTACTATTGTTCCTGCCGGATCTCCAATTTTTCAGCCAGGATGTCCAACAGGAGCGGTTGCAACCGCTGATATCTCTTATGCCAGTTTGTTTGTAGGAACAGGTTTCGGAGAGTACAGTCAAAGAAGTAATACAAGATTGTATTATGGAAGTGCTTATGCAGTGCCTGGCGCAGGTAATGCTATTGTAGGTTTGTCAACACCTGTAAATATTTGTGCTGCATCTTTAAATAACAACAATGTTAGTTTAGGCAATAACTACACCATCCGCCAGTCTTACTATTACTACAATTTTTTGGTGGTTAGCAATTTTTTTTATGGTATAACATATGATCCTGCTGCTATGGCAACTTGTAATGGAGAACAGATAGGTTTATACACTTTGTTTGGTGGTACAATGAGTGGTGATTACTCTTCTGTGACTGGCCCCTATTATAGTAATAACACAAATGACAATCCTAATACTAATCCTGCACAATACATCGGCATACAATTTGAAGGCGATGCAGACGGCGATGGTATTTTTGAAACTCATAATGGTTGGGTATCCATCAGTATTGATCCAAATACAAGCCAAATAACTTGTAACGGATCGGGCTATCAACAATGTTCAGTAGAAGATGCTACACAGTCAGGTGAATCTTCATTCGCTTGTATTACAGCAGGCGAAGCGACCAATACCAATGCTAATTGTACCGCAGATGAAGGTAATACCGTTCCTACTTTAGGACAATGGGGGTTGATTATTTTTACCTTACTATTAATGAATTTTGGTGCCTTAAGTTTAGGAGCTTTTGAAAAGCCAGTAAGCCATTTTCGCAGAGACAATTTGGGTTCTACTGAAAAATGACATCTCTCCAAGAAATGTCATTTTTGCAGCTGATTGAATTTTCGGGCTACTTTAAAGCATCTAACTTAGTTTGAAATTCGGCTTTTAAGCCATCGTGCTTGGTTTTAAATTCTTTTTTCAACTCATCTAACTTAGCTTGAAATTCTCCTTTAATTACACTTTCCTGGCTTTTAAATTCGGCTTTTACTTTATCCATTTCTGCCTGCTTCGGATGAATGGTTTCCGTACCCATATCATTTAAAAAACCACTATCCGAACCCAACTCATCTTCGGGTGCGGTGTTGGCTGTTTTGTTCAGGTTTATTTGCTTCATCGTATCTTCTACTTTCCGGTAAATGGAATCAAACACACTTTCGGGGGCAGTGGCTTCGTCAGGGTTGGTTTGGTTAGATGATTTTACAGAATCAATTACCTTTTTTACGGTACTGATAATCATATTAATATCAATTGGAGACTTTTGATTGGTAGACATTTAACTATTTAATTTTAAGTTTAATAAAAATAGATCGTTGAGTGGCATTACCATCTTATACTACAAAAGTATGGTAAAATATGTTCCCAAAAATAGGGATAATTTTATGGATTAGAAAGCTATCTCCTTTTTGGTGAAATATTCATCAACCATAATGGACTGTAATTTAACACCACAATGGTCATTTTTATATTTTAAATAAAAGCAAAGTAAAACTGCTAAAAATTTTTTAGTTATTTTTGATTTATATTTTCCTTTTCAGCCAATTAATAGTTGCGTTAAAACCTGCCGATTAAACATGTAAAAACGATTTTTTTGGAAAATAAAGACACAAAGAAAAGACCAACACTCTGCATAGAACTGTTGAATACTTTTAGCGATAAGGAATTAACAGAATTCAACAAGTTTATATCGAGTGAGTATTTTAACACCGATAAACTAGTGGTAAAATTGTTAGCCGCCTTAAAAAAATGGGTATTAAATATTACCTTTTTTGATAACCACGTTCAACGCAGAGTTTACCAAAATGTGTTTAGTAATTTACCAGATGCTAAAGGACCTTTAGAAAAAAAACACAAGAATGCCTTAAGTTTAAAACTAAATGCTTTACTCCGCTTAGCCGAAAAATTTATTGCTGTAGAGGGTTTACAAAATGATCAATGGTCGAAGTTAGATTATCTATATACTGAGTTGTTAAAGAGAAATCAATACCATTTGTATAAACGACACTTTAATAAAGATGTAAAAAGGATAGAAGCAGAAAAAATAAAAGACATTGCTTACTATGAAAATGCTTACAAAATTCACTGGTTAAACTTAGAATATTTATCGGCTACTAGAAAACTGATTGAAGATGAAAACATCAATGAGTTAATTGGATACAATGATTTGTCTTATCTTTTAAAAAAACTGAATACCCAAATTACTTTAATGTCATTAGGGCACTATACCAAAAAAGAATATGATGTAAGTTCTTATAAAGCGATCGATAAATTATTGGCTCTACCCCAATATATTCGTAATAATCAAATTAAATTAGCCTTAGTAAATATTGACCTTTTAAAAAACAATACGATTGAAAGCTACTATAGCCTATTGTCTTTTATTGAAAAGCATGAAGAAAATTTATCAAAAAAAGATTTAGCAGGACTTTATCGCTTAGCATTAAATTACTGCACTTCAGAAATTAGAAAGGGTAATCTTAAATTTTATGATCATTCTTTTTCGATACATCTTAAAATGCATCAAAAAAATCTACTGGCAATTAATAAAAAAATACAAGCTGTTGTGATAGCCAATATAACAATTGCAGCTTGTATTGTTGGTCAGTATAATTGGGCTACTATGATGAACAATATATATATCGAATGTATCGATAAGGCTATAAGAAGAAGTGTATTTAATTACAACAAAGGAGTAATTAGTTTCTTTGAAAAAAAGTTTGACGAGGCTCATAGCTACTTTTTAAGTTGTAGTGATACAAGTACACCATTAGATTTAAATGCAAGAATATATATATTAAAATGTGTGTACGAAAAATCAGAGATACACTCTCATTATTTTGTTCAGTCGGTAAGATCGCTAAAGGAGTATTTAAGAAAGCAAAAAAAGATACCACCGAAAACTAAGCAGGGGTATCTTAACTTTGCAAAATCTTTATTGCAACTTTATCATATAAAATACAAAAAAGGCAAACGGAAATTAGAAGACGTTGAGTCCAAATTAAAACAACAAATTCTTTTTAACGACAAAATATGGCTTATTGAAAAAATTGATGAATTAAAAAAGAATTAGTCAGCATAGCAATCTTCTATAATCAATCCAACAGTATAATTTTTTGTAAGTTCAATACCCATCCCAATTGAAATTTCTTTGGATGCGCTGTAAACAGTATTTTCTTCAATAACATTTTCTATTAAAATTACTTCTTGCATACGCGGGTCAATTGAAAAATCAACTGTTTTTAATTGAACGTTATCTTTTTTGATAGTTAACATATAACTGCCTTCTGCTAAATTATCAACCTGATGACCCATTGTTCCGTTACTCCACTCAAACTCGAATGAACTAAGGTTCTCATTGAAAATTTGAACCTCTGCACTACCGTTATCATCACAGTCAACATTTGTGGTAATTAGATTAAAATTGAAGTCAGACATGTATTGATCAACTGATAACCTCTCTGCAAGATTAGAATAGAAAGTGGACCCTCTTAAACTTTCATATTTACCCTCTGATAAAACTATTCCACTTGAGTTTATGATAGCTTTTTTGGGTTTTCCACCATCAATTAAGTCATCAATTATAATTATCACCCGAAGCAAACTTGTATTTTGAATAGCCTGGTTTTGCTGGTCGGTTCGGCTTATGGCAAAATCTAATATTTTAGTATCTTCATGATATTTTGTAAACAGCACATCTTCTCCTAAGGCACTATTTAAAGTAGAATCAACTTGTACCTTATCTAAATCACTCTTTAAAAACTCACTCAAATCAATACTGCCATGAATACCATGAGCCAACACAGGAAGATCAGATTCTAAATACAACTCATACTCAGTAATTCTATCAGGGGCTGAGCTTTGCCTTAACTTTAATACTTTGGTTTGACTAGTTAGAGGGCTAATATACCATGGGGTTTCTGCACCATAATTAGATACCACTACCTCAATATCATTTAAATTAATGCTACCATTTCCATCGGCATCTTGGTGGGCAAAGTTTACATGGTCAATTAAACTATTCCAAGGCATAACCGGTTGAGGAATCCAATTGGTGCTAGCATTTAACCTTGATGGTCCCGTATTATTATAGCTAAGGCAAACATACAACACATCTTTACTATTTACTACGCCGTTATTATCGGTATCGCCGGGCCAAACATCAATTAAGTTATCAACCACCTCGCCTAACTGATAAGAATAATGCAAAACCGGAGCTTTTATTGAATCTCCGTCAACGGTTTCAGTAGCCCGGTGACCACTTCCTTCAATAATAAATAAAAAGGGGCTTTCTAAGCTGTAATTGGGTAGGGTAATTATTTCGTTGAGTATGTTTGAAAGGTCGGGTGTTCGTTGTGCTAAATTACTTTCCCCAATCTCTGGCCATATATTTACATCCCATGGCACAATGTTATCCGTTTTTATGCGATTACTCATATTGTAGCTCTCAATAAAAAAAGTTTTAGCGTCAGCATTTTTTTCACCATAAATTGTAAGATTGGTTGGATTAAATTTTTCTTCATCAGCTGTAAATTGAATATAGGCATTGGTAACTGTGGCACCGGGCGGTATGTTTACATTAAGAAACCGGAAACCACAAGTATAGCCATTATACCCTAAATCGATATCCCAATTAAATAAATCCATAAAACCATTGCTGTATTGTTCAGCATCATCGGTAGTTGAATTTAATTTGGTCCAGTTTGATAATGTTGTGGTACTATTAACTACACTAAAGGCAGCTAAATCTATACACGAAGTTAAACCCTCGTTATCCGTTGCAATTATATGAACTAAGTATTGTCCATAAGTTGGCGGATTATAATTATATTGATATGGAAAGTTAAAATCTTCGTTAATCAAATTGCCATTGATGTAAAAACTTACCCGGCTAATACTACCATTGCTGTCTTTGGCAGTTGCTCTTAAAGTTATTGGGTTGTTGTTGTATAAGATGGTATTGTCTGGCGGATAAACTAAAGTGGCAGTTGGAAAGGTATTGTTGTTTTTGTTACGGATAGATACCACCTCGCCAGTAGTCCAAACATTTTGGTTAGGTGGTAAGTTAAAGCGATTGTTAATATTTACTTCGCTTACCTGCCCCTCATTGTCTACTAATACGGTTCTTAATTCCATTTCATTTTCGTCAATTAGTAGCAATTTAAATTGGTTAAACATGCCCGATGAACGGGTCCACGACTTATTATCATTACTGTTTCTAAGCGGAGCTCCCCAGCAACCTTCTCCGGTATATACTACGCCGTTTTCATCATCTCTTTTAAAACCTTCATCACAATTTAATCCACCGGTACAAACCACAACGGGCCAGGTGGTTTTTGAAGTGTGCGCATCTGATTCTACTACTAAATCTACTTTGTGGTCTTCTAAAATTTCTGCCCAATAGGCGAATTGGGCTACCCCTTCTAATTTTGAATTTACATGAGGTTTCATAGGTTTATGGTATTGTGCAATGGTATATGTTGTATTTATTTGAGACAAAGAGTTTTGCAACCAAGTGGTTTGTGTACCATACGCATTAACTGCTTTTTCTGTATTGAGGGTTACCACAGTTAACAAGCTGTTATTAGTTGATGTGTAATAAACATATTGAGGGGCACCAAACAAATCGATCAAAAAATTATCATTACTTTCGTGATTTCCTCTGGTAGGTATAATTGGAATTATACGATTTTGAGCATCAATGGTATATTGCCAATCTTCAAACCACCATTGCCATTGTATAGGGACACCATTATCTGTAAAATCACCCGTAAATAAAATAGCGTGTGGCTTTAACTTGGCAACCATTTTATTAGCATTTACTCTAACACTTCGGTTACTTCTTGAATCTCCACCAGCTATAATAGATAGCGGAGAAGTATCATTGGGTAAGGTTTCAAAATGATATACTTGACTACTCCCCTTATCATCGGTTACTTTAAAGTAATAGGTGGTATGGGGTGTTAAATTGTTTAAACGGCAAATGTTGTTACGCATTTGGCTATTGGTGTTTACCGAACTTGGTACAATAAAAGTACTGGACAAGTTATTGACCTGGCTATAGTTTGTACCATAGTATACTTTTGGGTTGGTTTCTACCTGGTAATTTCCACTAAATGAACTGTCGAAAACAATAGTCATTTCGGTGCTTAAATCACCTATACCAACTACTCTAAATTTTGATGGAATACAATAAACTTGACTAATAATTAGCACGCAAAAAAGTGCTATGAAAAAGCGTTTGAAAAGCATGAGATAATTTTTGGTTAGTGTTTGGTACGTTATTAAACTGTTAAAAGTTGCAATCATATCTAATTTATTTTTAAGGTAAACAAAGCGGTTTTGGGTATTTCAAAACCTGAATTAATGCCAATCCAATTGCCGGCAGTTAAACTAATTTGTGCATGTTGAGGAACTATAATATCTCCACTTGTATTAATAAAGTTGCATATTAGGGGCATAAAATTGAAATCATCTGTACCGGTGATGATGTAAGAGTCAACACAATTGTTTAAATCAAACACGCCAACTTCATTCCATGCTAAGGCTACTTTTGCCTGCTCTGTACTGTTCGTTCCAAAAATATCTTTAGCTGCTTGAATTGTTCCGTCTCGCACATCTTTATAGCTGGCCTTAGGCAGTAAATAATGCCTTATAGTTTTAAAAACAATTTGTGCTGCTTGATGAATACCAATGCCTTCCATATATTCATTACCTGTTGATAACAGATAAAACCAATGATTTTGAACGCCGGCATTCTGATATTGCCCTCCATAGTCGTCTTCCCAATAAGGATCTTCCTTATAAAATTTGGCACCTTCAAATTGATGTGGTGCTTTCAAGCTTCTAAGGGCAGTGGTGCTATCGCCGGGTAAAGCATTAACCAACCAATCGTTAGTTGACAATAGTTGGTTTTCCATTACTTCACCAAAAATATCGGAAAAGGATTCTTTTATGGCAGATGATTCCATTGAATTATCTAAACCAACTGCCGCGTGACTTATGCCATGAAAAATTTCATGGGCAATTATGTCGATGGTTGCCTGGCTGTCTTTACCTATAAAAATTCTTTTATATTCCGGACAGTATCCAAAATCATCCCGATTTAAAATCAATAAATTTATGGCTGAGCCTATTCCATCTAAGCCAAACCAATTAAAGTTTTGTGCAAAGTAGTGGTAGGTTTGTTCTGCTACCCAAAAAGTGGTACTTTGTATTTCAAGATTTTCAAAAGTAGTATTGTATTGAGCAGGTATCTTGTTAAAAGGATCAGAACAAGAAGTTCTGTCTGCTTGATCCCAAACGTAAATTTGCAGGAATTCATTTTTTAGAAAATATTGATTGTCAATTTTGCAGATATTCATTGAAACGCTATTGTAGTAAGCGGTCTCTCCAATGGCTATAGTATCAATGCATTCGCCTGAAAGAGCAATGGAATTTTTACAAAAAAGCATTAAAATTAAAGCGTATATTATAGTTTTCATTTTGATTGTATTGTTTAGGGAGTGTTATTTTTTAAAAGGAATAATATCATACAAAGACCAACAATTTTTAACGTAGGGTATCACTTTACACTTGCTTACATCTCGCTCTTTCACAAGAGCTTTAATTATAAAAGTGTGGTGTGTATTTTGATTTAAACTTACTTTTAGTTTTTTTGGTTTGAAATTATTGTCAATATCAAAACCATAAGTAACCAATTCCTGCACTTTTTTTTCAATATGAATGCTTAAAGGAATCTCAATTTCAATTAAATATTTCTTCATGATTGGGAGTACTTAATTTTATTGTACAATAGGGTTTACTGCAAAACCATTGCTTTTGATGCGTTTTTACTTAAAGAAAAATCCGTCTATTTTTAGATAAATATTATAATTTTTATACGTAAAAAATTGATAAACAATTATATAAAGACAAATAGGCTATAATAAACCTGTTAATTATAGGCTTAAAGGTGTGATTGATATAAAGTAAATGTTTTAGAGAAAAGATGAAATGCTATGATTGCTCTATTTAAAAAAGTAGAAAAGATGAATTTATTTAACTTTAGTATTAATTTTCGTAAAGTTTCAGAAAATGTTACAAATTTAAATATTTTTATATGAAATAGACTGTTCCTGTATCATAAAAAAAGAATAGTGAACCACAATATAATGAAGCTATTGGTATTGATTTAAATTTTATCAATCACCTTAAAACGAAAACAATCTGTTACGTGATCGTTAACCATACCAACGGCTTGCATAAAGGCATAGCAAATAGTGGAACCCACAAATTTAAAGCCTCGCTTTTTCAAATCTTTTGACATCGCATCGCTTTCAGGTGTAGTTGCCGGAACTTCATCGAGACTGGCAAAGGCATTTTTAATTGGTTTCCCATCCACAAATTGCCAAAGGTAATCGGAGAAGCTACCGCTTTCTTTTTGTAGCTGTAAAAAGAGTTGGGCATTTACTATAGCGGCATTCACTTTTAATTTGTTTCTTACAATGCCTGCATTTTGCAACAATTTTTCTCTTCGTTTGTCGGTATAACGGGCAATCTTTTTGGCGTTAAACTGGTCAAATGCTTTTCGGTAATTTTCGCGTTTGTTTAAAATGGTGATCCAACTCAAGCCGGCTTGTGCTCCTTCTAAAATTAGCATTTCAAATAACTGATCGTCATCATAAACCGGTACGCCCCATTCTTCGTCGTGATAGCGTTGATATAATTCACTTTGCTTGCACCAACTGCATCTTATTTTTGTATTGTTCATCATCTATTAAAATTTTATGTTAATTACAAATCATAAAGCTCATCCAACTCCAACCTTTTTATTCTGGATTGGATGGCGCCTCTCGTTCTTCCAAAATGTTTGGCTAAGTCAGCTACCGGAATACCTTCGCAATACATGATGGTTAGTTCATCATCTAAACCCTGTGTCCATGGCAGGTAAGCGGATTGATGTTCTTTTCTAACTTCTTCGTAGGTGTAGGCTTTTTCTGCTTCCTCAATTTTTTCTCTAACCGTATCTTTTTTCGAGGATGAAATTGTTAAGGGCGCGCCATCAAAACCTTCCGTATCATCTAAACCGGTATTTAATATTTGTATATGAGGAGACGGCGGAAAGTTGTTAGGCATTAAGTCGTCGGGAATATGCAAACGATTCCGGGTTCGGGTAATGGCAACATATAATAAGTTAATCTCTTCATTAACTTTTGGCAACAGTGCCGGATTCAGGTCTGTCTCCAATTTATTTTTAATCACCTTTTCTTCATTAATAAAATCGTTGACTAAGTGAACCACATCATACTCCAAACCTTTGCACCGGTGTACGGTAGAAAAAATCATTTGTGCTTTTGCTTTCTCGTCATTATCTACGTGTTTCAATTTTATCTCGTCAATTATATCAGGAATATCATTGCCATATTCCAACACAATTTCCATCATTAAACCCAATTCTACATCTTCGGTTTTTTTTACGTACTCTTCCAAATCGTTAAAATCCTTCATTTGCTTAATCATTTTGTTTCTGATGTATTGCAACTTACCATTCTACAAATTTAAAACATCGTACAAAGAAGCCCCTTCGGAAGCATAGGTGTAAGAATTAATGTTGCCTTCAAAGTAAAGGTGTTGTATGTCGTCTTTTTCCATTACAAATTCAATGGCTTTTAGTAGCAAACCCAAATTGGTTCTTGCCAATACGGCTTTAGTTTTTTTAAGATGATTTTTACCAATACCTTGTATAGGAAAGGGTGCCTGATCGGATAAATGCTTTTTCCATTGCAACACCTCCATACTTAAATTAGCAATCGCTTGACTAAACCGGAAACTGGTAGAGAGTGGATAGTTTTTAAAATCTACTTTTTCTAAGGAGTTGATGGCATGCCGCCAACCATAAATTTGTTGATGCGCATCGCCCACAATTAATTTAGTAGCCTTTTGTTTTAAAAATATATCCAGCATGGTTGGTGAGGCATCTTGTCCTTCATCAAACAAAATATAATCGTAACGCAACACCGGATTGGACAATTGAAATTTTTTGAGATAAAAATCGTGGCTGATCTCGATT
>CALHDG010000026.1 GCA_938023075.1 uncultured Chitinophagales bacterium | reverse complement strand
ATCAATTCAATCGACTTAGTAGAAGAAGACTTTCAGCTAATTTATTCCGTTCAAGATGAAGATGGTTGCTATAGCAATACACCTGTTGTATTCGAGATAAAAGAAGATGTAGAGTTGGAAGATGTAGAATTTATGGTTTGCAGTGAGAGAGCTCTTGCTTTTGATTTAACCGTTTTAGAAATAGAAGTTGGTTTTAGCGATGGACTTTGGCAAAACATCAATGGCGAAATAATTGAACCGGTTAATTCAGTCAATCTAATAGAAGAAGATTTTCAGTTAATATATTCAGTTCAAGATGAAGATGGTTGCTTTGCCAATACAAAGGTCATCTTTACTATAAAAGAAGATGTAAATTTAGAGGCTATACAAGTGGAGGTTTGTAACATTAGAGCACTATCGTACAACTTAGTAGTTTTGGCAGAAGAGGCAAATTTATCAGATGGAGTTTGGTTAAATATGCAAGGCAACCTGATTACTCAGCCAAACAATGTCAACTTAACAACAGCCGGTCTTCAACTTAGCTATGTTGTTCAAAATGAAGAAGGCTGTAATACCAACACGGCTGTTTTATTTACCATTCAAGATGATGTAAATTTGGCAGGCATTGAAGCTGCAGTTTGCCAACAAGCGGCATTGTCTCTTAATTTAACATCTTATGAAAATCAGATTGATCAGACTAATGGTATTTGGTTAGATCAACAAGGCATTCCGGTTGATGATGCGACCAACGTGAACTTAACAGAAGAAGGTCTTGAGTTTACCTACACTACTCAAAATGAAGTGGGTTGTTTCACCAATACCCCAATATTGTTTACAATAAATGATGATGTGCAGGTGAATGCGGTTGCCCGTTGTGCCGGTGAAAGTAATGAAGATGGTTTTCTAATTGATGTATTTGAAATTACCGGTGGAGATGGAAGCAATGTTTATCAGTTGTTGGTGGGTAACATGGCATTTTTATACGAGGGTGGAACGGCTACTTTTGGTCCTTATCAATTTAGTGAAGGGGCTATTGAAATTATGGCTGCTTTAGAAAATGATGCAACCTGTAATCAAGAGTTTAGTATTGCTCCGGTTTATTGTGGCGATTCTCCGGCATATTGCGATTGTACCAATTTAACCAATCCGGTTTCTATACAAGTAATGGCAGAACCAGGTTCTTATAATACAAATGCTTATACCAATGTATACCTGTTAACCATCAGTAACGGAATCGTTATTGAATATAACACCACCGGTTTGTTTAATGGCTTGTTACGAAATACAGATTATTTTGTATATGCAGTTAATGCAGATGATGTTGATTTAATGGTTCTTGAAACCGCTTTAAGCGAAGCCTCTATTACAGATGTAAGGCAAAAAAACGCTGACTTTGCCGGCTTATGCTACGAGCTTAATAGTGGTGTTGCTCAGTTTAATGAAAATTGTGTTTGTGTAGATTGTGAAGCCACTGCCGGTATTGGTTTATTATTAGAAGATGGGATTAGCACAATATGTCAAGGTGATTCTATAGGACCTTTTGTAGCAACTAATGCCCCTGCAGAAGCCATTTATAGTTATGCTTGGTTAGTCAGTAGTGGCGCACCTGATTATATTATTGATACTTTGGTAGAAGGCAGCGGTCCATCTTACACAGGTAATTTTAATTTGGAAAGTGAGCCGGGCAACTATTGTGTTCATGGTATTTCTGTATATGGTGATTATTCATTATTTGAAGGATTTATATTTGCACAAAGTATTACCACAGGCGCAGAGTTACTAACTGCAATTGAAGCAGGACAAATTTGTGCAGATATTATTATTGATGATTGCATTCCGATAGAGGTGAACGCTATCCCTGAAGCGGACATTGAATCATCAGTTAATTTATGTAATACGGAAGGTAGCATTTATCCAAGCAGTTTTAATTTAAATGATTTGATTATAGCAACAACCGAAGGTAGTACGGGTAATTGGTATGCCAATTTCGAAGATTCAATTCCGGTTGCTTCTACTATGATCTCAGCCATTGATAGTTTTCCAGGAACACGAACCTACTATTTTGAAGTAATTGATGGCGAATGTGAATCCTTCAGATATGTTACAAAAGTAAATATATTAGATTGTACGGAAAGAATCTGTAGATATGACTTACTTTCAAGCGAAGCTACTTGTAATACGGATGGCACTTTCAGTTTGGAGGTAGATATTTTAATTGATGATCCCTTGTCAGATGAATTTATTATAGTGTTAAATGAAACCGAATACGGACCATTTACCGATACCAATGAAATAGGCATGGAGCAAATTCTGGTGGAAGGGTTAGAAGGCGAAGCGGGCGCTGCCGAAATTTTAATAAAAGATGGTGATAGTAATGCAATTTTTGAACCCACTCCAGCATTCATTTCAGAAATTCATTATGAAAATTTTGGACCCGGTGAAGGAGAAGCCATCGAAATAACCGCCTTGGCTGGTACCGATTTAGCCAACTACAGCATCTTACTATATAATGGTAACGGCGGTAGTATTTACAATGTGTTGGCTTTGGGCAGTATTATTACAGATGAAGGAAATGGTTATGGAACCTATGTGTTAAATTTTCCTTTACAAAACGGACCAGATGGCATCGCCTTGGTTGATGAAACCGATCCGGCAAATCCGGTATTGCTTCAATTTATTAGTTATGAAGGTTCATTTTTTGCAGCCAATGGTTTAGCGATGGGGATGCGCAGTGAAGACATTGGAGTTTTTGAACCGGGTGAAGTTGGGGAGAGCCTTCAGTTAACCGACTTTGGATGGATTGGTCCAACAGCGCATACCTTTGGTATTATTAACAACAACTTAAGTTTACAGCTTGAACCGGAACAAATTGATTGTTCATTTAACTATCCAATTGACATACCATCTTGTGGAGCTTGTGAATTAAATCCTACTGTAACGCCGGTAGATTGTGATTTAGATGCCTCTACCTACTCGCTTGAAATTGCCATGAATGCAACGAATCCGATTGGTAGTCAATACACCGTTAATTTGGCTTTTTCAGGTTTTATAGTATTTAATTATGGCAGCTTTAATTATGATGATGCCAATGCGGTTATTGGTCCTTTTCAGGCAGATGAGGTGACCTCTTATGAGTTTGTCATTCAAGATGTGGATTCGGAAGATTGTAGTACCACCGTATTTTTTGGTCCGTACAATTGTTTAGATGAGCCGGTTATTGCCGCTAGAGATGCTGGTGCATTGCCAACAGAAGTGCAACTAATTTGTAGTGAAGATGAAGTTGAAGTTAAAGCTATCGGAGCTAAAGTACCACAAGATACCGAACTGTGTTATGTATTGCACGATGGGTCCGACGCCAATATTGGTCATACAATTGCCTTTAACAATACCGGAAAATTTGTTAACAATGGTAACCTTCCGTTGAATGTTGAATTATGTATTACCGCAGTATTGGGTAATGTAACGGACAATGAAACCATGCCAACGGAAATCTATGATACTTCTAACTGCACACCAATTGTGTTCTTAAAGCCTTTACAAGTTAACAGTTCGGTACTGTGTGATTATAACACCAGTAAATATACCGTAGAGTATGCCTTTGATGGTGGTTTGCCGGCATATAATGCTAATGTACCTTATTTGGTTAAAAATAAAGCTAGTGTTTTGTATGGAAATACTTTAACCAGCAACCCAATTGTTTCAGGTAAATCGTATAGCATTTCGGTTTCGGATGAACAAGGTTGTTCAACCTATTTTAGAAGTGAGCCGGTTATCTGTGAAAAATTATATGTGTCGTTGATTGCTTTTGATGCTAAAGTTGCTGCTGATGATAATATTGTAGATTGGGTGACTGAGTACGAAATTGACAATAGCCATTTTACGCTTGAACGTTCTTACAATGGAGTTGACTATGAAGCTATAGCTCAAAAGAAAGGGCAAGGGCATTCGAATAAAATCCATTCGTATCAGCATGTAGATGGGCAAGTGCAAAATGGAATTATCCATTACCGTTTAATGCAAACCGCTTATGATGGGTCGGTTAACCAAGTTGGTTATAAAGTACTTAGCAGAGCAGCTAAGTTAATTGAATTGGATTATTTGTTGCCTAACCCAACCACCGGACAATTGTATTCAGGCATTATGGTACAATCAACCGGTAGGTTGTTGTTAGAAATATTAGAGGTAACCGGACGAACATTGGAACAAGTGGAATTGGAAGTAGATAAAGGTTTATTAGAGTTAGATTTAGATGTATCCACTTATTCCAATGGTATTTATTTCATCAAAATACATTATGGGGATTATTCGATTCATCAGAAATTTATAAAACAATAATATTATAAAGCTGCTTCTGTTGGAGTGGCTTTTTTT
>CALHDG010000025.1 GCA_938023075.1 uncultured Chitinophagales bacterium | reverse complement strand
GTGGAGATGTCTTTTTGTAGTTTGTCGTGAAAATCGAAAGCGGTTTGATAGGTTTGGTTGGCGAGGTTTAAGTATTTTGTATCTTTATTTTGTTGGTAATATTGGTAAGCGGCGGTGGCTTTTAGGTGGAGTACTCTAATCATATCGGGGTTGGAGTAGAGGAATAGGGTTGTGTCGTTTGGGTTGGGGTTTTGGTAGATGTCTTCTGTTCGGAAATTGTTGGTTAGGTTGATTAGGGCTTTTTGGTAGTGGTGGAGGGCGGAATCTATTTTATTTGATTTTGAATAATAATCACCGAAGTTTTCGTGGTTGGCGGCGTATACGTAATTGTATTTATCTTCATAATATGCTTTGTTTAATTGGGATGAAAGATCTAAAAACTCCAACGCCATTTCCAATTTGTTTTGTTCAGTAAATACTGTAGCTATATTTGCAGCAAGTATTGCTTTCGTAGCTTCATCTTCTAATAACTGTAAAGCTTTTGTGTAATAATGGGTAGATTTCTTAAAATCAGTTAAATAGCTATAAGCATTTCCATAAATGTTGTTTATAAAAATGAGGTTTCTTACTGATTGATCATCCATTTTAACTAAGCTATCCAAAATTGAAATACCGTTCCTTAAATTTGTTGAATCATAAGTTGAAACAAGAACATCTACGTAATTAATTTGAGCTCTTATTATTCTTTTTGGAATAGCGTTTACAGTAGTTGCCTTCTTAGCAAATTGTAACGCATTATCTAGTTCACCTATTTCTTTATAAACACTTGCAAATAAATGAAATAGCATAATTGAATCTTGTGGTCTTCTTGGATGACCTGCTTGGTTTAGAGATTTCTCCAGATATGCTAATGATTGTTTGTTTTGATTATTTAAAAAAAATGAAGATGCCAGGTTAAGTTGAGATTTCCAAAGCCAGCCATCATTAAATCGTTCTCTTAACCTTATCGCTTCTTCATAATGAAGAATAGCTTTTTCATATTTCTCATTGTAATGGTTTATTACCCCTAATTGATGATATGCACAAGCCAACAAAGCGGTGTCTATTATCTGGTATTGTTTTAATTGCCTCTCTAAAGTAGAGACTTTAAAATTGGCTGAACGAGCACATTTACATATGCCATGCTCACAATTTAACTCAACAACAAGATCTTTTGTATCTAATGTTAATGCCATATCAGATTTGTTAACCAAAAAAAAAGCAATAACAAGCAGTAAGCTTTTAGTATGTAGATTTTTATTCAACAAAAAATTCAACATATTTTAGTAGGTTAAGTTGCTTTTTGATTTAGCATTTCGGTAAAAAATGATTGCACCAATTAACATAATAAAATAAACGATTTGTGCTAAACTCATATTCAAAAAAACCGCCTCGTTATTCCTGATTATTTCAATTAAAATAGATGCAATACAAACTGTAAAGAGAAAGTAGATAAGTATTTGCCCATCAAATTTTTTGTTTTTTGAAGCATAAATCAACACTAAAAATAAAACAGCATACACCAGAACATCATATAATGGCGTTGGATGTACCGGTAAATAACTAGGCATAGAACCATAAGGATAACGCATACCCCAAGGTAAATTAGTAGCTACGCCATAGCAACCGTGTCCTGAAAATTGGCAGCCTAACTTCCCAAAAATGATACCGGCAGAGCCGGCAATTACAATTTCATCTAAAAAGCCTAACAATTCATTTCTTTTAAATAAGCCAATGAGTACCGCAAAAAAAATGAAGTTAAACAAAAATGCACCATATATACGCGTTCCACCTTTACTGGTTAGTAACTCTATAAAAGAAAAACGTTGAGCAGCCAAATTGTTTGTTAAAGTGGCTTCAATTACTTCAATAAACCTGGCGCCTGTGTAACCCCAAAAAATGACGAGTGATATTAATAAAAGAACATAAATTGGATTTTTAATTTTTAAATAACTACGCCTGAAAATAAATACAAGCGCACTTGCAAGAATAGCTACATATTGAAGGTCTTGAAACCAATCAACCTGATAACCGAAAATTATAGGACTTGGAAACATGAGAATTAATTAAACAGATAAGTTAAAATTAACAATCTCGTACAAGATAAAAAAGTGGAGTAGATAACTTGTTTTCATTATAAACATATTAATTTAATAAATAAACAGGTTTTGAAGATATAGTGTAAAAATAGAAAAAAAATTGTTTTAATAATAATTGTATATTAAAACTTACTAATTGCATTGATTTCTGTAAAAAACCGGAAGATTGATTTCTTCCGGCTTAAATATTAAATCTTATAAGAGTACAAAAATAGATGAGGGTGCTTATTGTTTTAAGAGTTTTTTAGAATAGAGGTTGTCATCGTTTCGTAATTGTATAATATACATCCCGTGTAATAGAGCTTTAGTCTCCATTTCAATGAACTTCTCATTATTAAACATCTGTTGAAGAATCAATTCTCCTTTTACGTCGTATAATGAAACAATTCCATTTGATATACCAAACTGGCTTATATTAATACTAAGCTTATCTTCAAATGGATTTGGAAAAGCATTTAATGTACTCCCATTTCTATGTCTTTTTTTTGATATAGTTTCTATATCTTTTTCTTTAGCTTGATCAAAAGTTAACAAAGCTTGTTTAACCTCTTTATCTTCAAGTATTGGTATATATTTTCTGATATACTCAATTTCATCTTTCAGTGATTGACATTGAGCAACTTTGCTTAAGCTAATTAAAAACTGATCTAAAGCCTCGATATCATTTGAACTAATGGTGGTATGATTATTCAATTTTGTAAAGGCATCAAACACTAAATCTATTGCTCGGTTTTTAATAGTTTCAAAATCAGCATTAACTTTTGTATATCTTTTTTCCTTTGAATGTAAGATGCGATGTATTTCTTTCTGATGCTTGATATAAGCCTTCTCTGCCCTAACAAAATTATGGGTAAAAGATGCTTGAGCAAATTTAGCAAATGCACCTTGTGCGGCTACTTTTGCAGGGTTCATATAACGGGCATTGCTGTTACAAGTATTTGGTGGCGGACAAGGTGCTTCACAAGAATCATCATCTACTGTGGCATTGGGATTATAATTGCAAGCATCTTCATTCGTACAGCCTAGCACACAATTTTGCTCTCGTATTACAACATTGTCAAAGGCAACATCAATTGCATTTTCGCCCACTCCAAAACTCATCCGTGCGTCATTATTGGTTGTGTTGTTCATGGTAAAAGTAAAGCTTTGTGTTGCCCAGTTTGTACCTATGTTAAAAGGTTCGTAATGATATTGAGTTGGTGGGTTGCTTTGATCTGAAAATTGCACATATATCGCTTTATTGGCATCGGCTTTAGTTAAAAATGAAATTTCATATGTTTTTCCTTGCTCTAAAAACAAGCCTGTTTGATACAGTTGAACTTTGTATTTACTGGTACTTCCATTGGTAATGGTATAATCTGCATAACCAGCATTGGTACTTAATGAAGCATTGGCAGAAGCACTAATATAAGTATCCCAGTTTTGTTGCCCTGCACTAAACTCAGCATTTTGAATCAAATTACAAGTGGTTGGATTAGGCTCAGGTTCAGG
>CALHDG010000024.1 GCA_938023075.1 uncultured Chitinophagales bacterium | reverse complement strand
CCGGCTCAACAACAAGAAATTATAGAAGCCTTGGCACTTGAGTGGGATGCTATAAATGCTGGTGAGATTAGCCAAAAAACCCGCATACCCAGTAAAACGGTTTCTGCTCAATTGCGGCAAATGGAAAAAAATGAAATCATTACCAAAAAGATGACTTCTATTAAAAATCACTATTATCAAATTAGCGAACGCTTTTTTAATATTTGGTATCTAATGCGCCACGGTAAGAAAAGTGATAAGAATAAGGTGGTTTGGTTAGTAAGATTTTTAGAGGAGTGGTGTAGTGAGGATGAATTGATTAATAGAGTGGAAAAACACATTAAATTGTTAAAGCAAGGTGATTATGATGAAAAGGCAGCTTACTTGTTGACTGAGGCTTTAGCGGGAACTAAAGATTTGCCTAATGACATGCAAGACAAGTTAATTGATAAGACTCGTGAATTTTTGGGGAATAAGAATAGTGAATGGATAAAAGAATTGAGTGAGTCTGATATAAAATTAAATGAGCAAGCAATACACTTCTGGAAAGATGAAAAATATAACCTGGCGTTAAACAACTTCTTAAAAATGAAGGATAAAAACAATACGACAATTGCCTGGCAGTATATTATGTTAGAAGACTATAAAAATGCAGAAGGTTATATCACTAAAATAATTAAAGAAGGAGATATTCGACCATATACCATTTTATTAAAATCTTTGAATTTACTTAATAAGTCTGCTAACAAATCTATCGCAAAAACATTTTATGCATATATTTTAATTTTGTGCAAAAATATTGATCAATCACAAAAATGTCTTTTAGAATTTTTAGATGAAAATAACAGTTCCGATTTAACTAAAACTCCAATTCAGCTCTGTCTGATATTCAGCCTTGCCAATAAACAATACCAATTCCTGTATGATTATTTCACAAACCCTAAAGCCGAAGAACTCAACATCAAAGAACAATTCAAACCCATCTGGTATGCCCTAATGTATTATATACAAGATAAACACCCCAATGAATATTTGCGAATGGGTTCCGAGTTAGAAGAAACGGTTAAAGAAATTATTGAACGGGTAGAGCAAATGCGTATTGATTACGCCTAAAAAATAAGTGGAGGGGATTAAAAACATTCCAAAAAAATCCTCCAACCAAAAAAATCTTAACTTCACCTAATGAAATCGCAATCAAGATTTATATCCTTACTATCTGATTATGGATTCAAAACGGTTTTTGCCAATGAATCGGATACTACCTTTTTGAAACGAGCCTTGCAAGCTTTAATTCAATCTAAAGTGCCCATACAACAAATTGAATTTTTAAAAAATAATTTCAGTGGACTAACCAAAGAGGCAAGAGGTGGTGTGTATGATTTAGTTTGTAAAGATGAAACAGGCAACGTGTTTATTGTTGAAATGCAATTAGGGCATTACAAAAATTTTATACACCGTGCTAAATTTTATGCCTTTCAAAAATTTAATACGATGGTGGCTAAAGGAGCGTACCGGTTCGAAAACCTGACACCCATCTATTGCATCGGTTTTTTGGCAGAATCCATTTTTCATCAATCGAAAGCCTATTATCATTTTGGTACGCTACAAAATCAATTTGGTGAAGAAATGGACAGGCAGATTACGCATATTATGGTAGAAATTGCTAAATTTGAAAAACAAGCTAACGAAATTAAAACAGATTTAGATAAATTAATATTTCTTATGAAGAATTTAGAAAGTATTGAAGGTGCCGATCAATTACCCCAATTTTTAACCGAAGATTGGATAGAATTGGCTATGGAGAAGCTAGATAAAAGTAAAATGTCTATTGACGAACGAGCAGATTACGAAATGATGATGGCTCGAAATGCATCCATAATAGAAATGTTGAAGGAAAAAGAAAGAGAAAAAATAGCGGGTCAAGCCGAAAAAAGAGGTGAGAAAAGAGGCGAAAAAAGAGGCGAAAAAAGAAATGCTTTAAAAACAGCTAAAAAACTTAAGGATATGAATTTTGAAATAGATATTATAATGCGAGCCACTAATTTAACTAAAGAGGAAATTGATAAGTTATAACCATCTAATTTTATGAAGAATTTAGAAAGTATTGAAGGAGCTGACCAATTACCCCAATTTTTAACCGAAGATTGAATAGAATTGGCTATGGAGAAGCTAGATAAAAGTAAAATGTCTATTGACGAACGTGCTGATTATGAAATGATGATGGCTCGAAATGCCTCTATCATAGAAATTTTGAAGGAAAAAGAAAAAGAAAAAATAGCGGATCAAGCTGAAAAACGAAATACTTTAAAAACAGCTAAAAAACTTAAGGATATGGACTTTGAAATAGATGTTATAATGCGAGCCACTAATTTAACTAAAGAGGAAATTGATAAGTTATAACCATCTAATTTTATGAAGAATTTAGAAAGTATTGAAGGAGCTGATCAATTACCCCAATTTTTAACTGAAGATTGGATAGAATTGGCGATGGAAAAGTTAGATAAAAGTAAAATGTCTATTGATGAACGAGCGGATTATGAAATGATGATGGCTCAAAATGCGTCCATTATAGAAATATGACAAGTTTATCAAAGTGGTTGATACTTTCTTGTTTTCGACTAGCATTGTTTTTTATCTTTCTACGAAGCACCGAAGTTTTTAAACTAGCCCCGATTGCAGCGGTTATGCTATTTTGCAGCGCAGCATATGCAGCATAGCAATAGCATTTGAGCGGAAAGCGGGACGGGTGTTTTTATAAAGCCAACTAGTTTCGCTTCAAAAAAATATTAAAAAAGTGTCCACTACTTTCTTGTTTAGATAAACTTGTCAGAAATATTGAAGGAAAAACAAACAACTATTGCCCTTTGTAAGCCACCAAAAAATCCTCTGCCTTTTCTACCAAAGCAGTAGACCCCATAAAAACGGGACAACGCTCGTGCAATTCAGTAGGTTTTAAATCTAAAATATTCATAGTGCCGGTAGTAGCTTTGCCGCCGGCTTGTTCAATAATTAAAGCCATAGGGTTACACTCATACACCAAACGCAACTTACCCTTCGGATGGTTGCTTAAACTCGGATAAATAAAAATGCCACCGGTAATTAAGTTTCGATGAATATCAGCCACCATACTACCAATATAACGCAAGCCAAAAGGGCGTTTGGTGGCTTCGTCTTTTTCTTGGCAGTATTTAACAAACTCTCGAACCCCTTTTTTAAAGTTTGCCATATAGCCTTGATTTATACTATAATACTTACCCGTTTTGGGCATAATAATATTGGGATGCGACAAACAAAACTCTCCAATTGAAGGGTCTAAGGTAAAACCATTCAAACCATTTCTAGTGGTATACACCATCATAGTAGAAGAACCATAAATAATATAACCCGAAGCAACCTGCTCGGTACCGCATTGCAAAAAATCAATTTCTTTACACGGACCTAAGGGGCTCACACGACGATAAATAGAAAATATAGTTCCAATAGAAACATTAACATCAATGTTAGACGACCCATCTAAAGGATCGAAAGTAACTACATAATTTGCTTGAAGGTTGGGTTTTTCATCAAAAGCTAAAAAATCATCTTCTTCTTCAGAGGCGATACCACAACACAATCCGCTAATACGCAACGAATCAATAAACTGCCGGTTGGCATAGTCATCTAACTTTTTAACCTGTTCTCCATGTATATTTTCATCTTCGGTTTCCCCTAAAATTTCGACTAAACCGGCTTTGTTCACCTCGCGATTAACCACTTTTGCAGCTAAAGAAATATTTCTCAAAATACCAGATAAGTCGCCGGTAGCAAACGGAAAATCTCTTTGCCGTTGAATGATAAATTCATCTAATGTAATCAAAGTCAGTATTGTTAAGGCAAAGGTAATTAATAATTGATAATTAATAATTCCGTATCACGGTTTTCCGTTATTTTTAAAAAATCATTATAAATAATTTGCTATTGTCAAAAAAAATCAATTACATTTGCATCATCAAAAGAAAGAGATGAAAAATTTATATCAAACATATCATATAAATCCTAGTGAAGATATTGCACCGGTCTGATGTTGATATTTATTTAAAAGATAAATAGAAAGCTCAGACCGTTGGTTTGGGCTTTTTTTTGTTAATAAACTTAAAAATTATGTGTCAAAAAAATACAAACACGTTAATACTAGATTCGAGTTATTTTGAAGTTGGGCAACTAAGGCGTTGATACGTCATTTAAAAATATAAAGGCAAAGCCCGGCTTCATCAAACGAAGTCGGGCTTTTTTTTAACCTAAACAAAAACAAAACAATTATTAAAACCATTAAAAACGTAAAGCAAAAAGAGTACAGTAAACAGCACTCTATTTATTTCACACAAAACAAAACTGAATTAAAACCAATGAAACTATTTAATTTTAAAGCAGATGGCAGCTTGTTAATCGTAAAACTATTCATTCTTGCTGCAGCCGTTCCATTTTTATGGCTAACGGATGGACTCGCCTTTTTGTGCGATCTTAAAAAAATAAAAAAAGGAGCCCGATGGTTTAGCAAAGGTGCCTGCATTGCATTTTTGTTAATCGCTTCTATGCATATTTGCGAAAATATGTTGAGCGAACTAACCGAATTATACGTAGAATTAATCCGGCTAATGTGGTTAGGTCTTCAATTGATTCAATTATCTAGTGTTAGTTTGTTCACAAGCAGTTGCATTATTGGTGCCATTTATATCCTTATCGGATTAAACGACAACTTTACCAACAATAGCATACTCAGTTTATCCCCAGTATCGAATAAACAAAACAACTATCCATCTTGTAGTAATGCAGTACTGCCAGATGGTAGTTTTTTAATACCTTTCATGCGAGAAGTTAGTAGTCAGATGCCACAGATAAGAAATCAAAAACCAGATGACAGCAGTCAAGATTATTGAAGATAGATACTGGAAATTAGGTAAACCAAGATGATTTTTTTTGAAGCTAAAGTTTTGAGCTTTATGGAAAGGCTTTCCGTTCAAAAATAGCGGTACACTTATCGGCAAGTATATCCAAACAACAAAGTAGTTGAAACTTTTGCATGGTTTTTTTTTTGAAGCGAAACCTTATAACATCACAATAACACCCGTCCCGCTTTCCGCTCAAATGCCATTTGCCTGCGCTGCAGAAGCCATTCAAAATGGCATAACCGCTGCAATCGGGGCTAGTTTAAAAACTTCGGTGCTTGTTGCAAACAAAAACGATTAGTTGCAGCAAAAAAACTAAGCACGTGCCACCATCGTTTGAAACCTAAACCCGATTGCAGCGGTATCCTTTTTATGGAGCTTGCGGAATAAAAAGATTTAGCGGAAAGCGGGACTTCCCTTTGGACGAGTTAAGGGTTCGTTTTCTAAAAAAATACAGCATCTATATCTCACCTTTCTTTGATAAATGTAGGCTCTATAGAAACAAAAAAGGCATCCGCAAAAACGAACGCCTTCATAATACTAATTAATCTATCTATATCTTAAATCATAGTAGCAATTACCAACGCTACAACCGACATTAATTTTAATAAAATATTCAAACTCGGTCCTGAGGTGTCTTTAAATGGATCACCAACAGTATCGCCAACTACGGCTGCTTTGTGTGCATCCGAGCCTTTAATAAATTTTACGCCATCTATATCAATCCCTTCTTCAAACATTTTCTTGGCATTATCCCATGCGCCTCCGGCGTTCGATTGAAACAATGCCATCAACACACCAGAAACCGTAACACCGGCTAACAAACCACCCAACATTAAAGCGTTTGTTCCTGCAGGTATGCCCGGAATAAATTTAGGTAAAAAGCCAAAAAGTACCGGCACAATAACAGCTACCAAACCCGGCACTACCATTTCGCGGATAGATGCTTTGGTTGAAATTTCTACACACTTATCATACTCCGCTTTACCATCTGCAGCGTCAAATGTTTCTTGATCTTGTTTTGACCAAGTACTGTATTCTTTGCCATCATATTTGTTCATCACATTTAAAGCAGCCTTTAATTCAGGAATCACTTTAAACTGTCTACGCACTTCTTCTATCATCGCCATCGCAGCTCTACCCACAGCATCCATACTCATAGCAGAAAACAAAAACGGTAACATCGCCCCAATAAATAAAGAAGCCATTACAAACGGATTGGTCACATTAATACCACCCATAGAAGCAATAGAATTTTCGTGTGTTAAATCGTAAGCCGTCATAAATGCCGCAAACAACGCCAATGCCGTTAATGCTGCCGAACCAATGGCAAAGCCTTTTCCGATGGCTGCGGTAGTGTTACCAACGGCATCTAATTTATCTGTTCTTTCACGCACCTCTTTCGGTAACTCTGCCATTTCAGCAATACCACCAGCATTATCGGATATAGGTCCGTAAGCATCTACCGCTAATTGAATACCGGTGTTAGATAACATACCAACCGCCGCAATAGCAATACCATACAAACCGGCAAAGGAATAAGCCAAGATAATGGCAAGTGCAATAATAATAATTGGAATAGCCGTTGAACGCATACCGACACCTAAGCCGGCAATAATATTTGTTGCTGCTCCGGTTTTCGATTGACGAACAATAGAAATAACCGGCTTTGTACCTGTACCGGTATAATATTCGGTAATTTTACCAATTGCCAAACCAGAAATTAACCCGGTAACAATAGCAAAAAATACACCTAAGCTGCTATAAGATTTTTCATTTAAAATCCACTCAGCCGGTAACATCAATTTTATAACAAAAAAGGTAATCACCAACATTAAACCGGCAGCAACAAACTCGCCTAAATTTAAGGCTTTATGCGGATCGCCACCATCTTTTACTCTAACTAAAAAAGTACCGAGTATAGAAGTGATGATACCCAAACCTGCTAAAACCAATGGCAATAATACAGCAGAAAGCCCACCAAATTCGCTGCCACTAAAAGCACCAATACCCATAAAGGCAGTTCCTAAAACCATTGTACCAATTATTGAACCTACATACGATTCAAATAAATCGGCACCCATGCCGGCTACATCACCCACATTATCACCCACGTTATCGGCAATAGTTGCCGGGTTTAAAGGATGATCTTCTGGAATACCCGCTTCAACTTTACCAACTAAATCGGCACCAACATCGGCAGCTTTGGTATAAATACCGCCACCCACACGCGCAAACAAGGCAATGGAAGAAGCACCAAAAGAAAAGCCCGTTAACACGGTTATAACACGGCTTACATTTGCCGCTGTATCAATACCAAAAATCTTGCTGTATACTAAAAATAAAGTACCCAAACCTAACACACCTAAGCCAACTACACCTAAACCCATTACAGAGCCACCGGCAAAAGCCACTTCTAAGGCTTTGCCCAAGCTGGTACGGGCAGCGTTGGTAGTTCTAACGTTGGCTTTGGTAGCTACGCGCATACCAATAAAGCCTGCCAATGCCGAGCAAATTGCGCCTAACACAAACGACAAGCCAATTAAGCCCGATGAAGTTGCCACACCTGCCGCATTTTTTTGCCCCATACCTGTAACCGTTAACAAAACTGCTACAATAGCCACA
Source organism: uncultured Chitinophagales bacterium (assembly GCA_938023075.1). GTDB lineage: Bacteria > Bacteroidota > Bacteroidia > Chitinophagales > JAHDHT01 > CALHDG01. The sequence continues at coordinate 58,808 of CALHDG010000024.1, read as the reverse complement.
AAAATGGCTAATATTTTATATTCAGCTCTTAAAAAAGCCATTGCCCCTTTGGCAATATGATCGGCAATGCGCCCCATTCGTTCGGTACCTACTTCCTGCCGGGCTACCCAGCCCGATTTCCAGAAGGTAAACAACAAAGCAATTACGCCAAAAACTGGTATCGCATATATAATGTTTGTTCCCATTTTATGTATTAAAAATTTTAATTGGTTTTAAAACGGCTGCAAAGGTACGCTTTGCCGTAAGTTTATGCAATTAATTGTAGCATCTTTTATTTAGGCTTAATTCAACCTAAAAAAGGAGTCTCAAAACCTAATTCAGTGTTATTATCATCATTTTTATTTGAAGCAAAAGAGCTGATTTCAAGGTGGCTTTGGTCTCGCTTTCCGCTCAAATGCCATTTTGCCAACGCTACAAAGCCAAGGCAAAAATGGCATAACCGCTGCAATCGAGGCTAGTTTTCGGGCGGCGGTTTTATCATAGTTTCAAATTTCCTCATTTCAATATAAAAAATCAATACTAACAACGGACGGTTTTGGAGAGTCTTCGGAGTTTTAATTTAATTATAGCTTTAAAAGCCCCACTGTAATTACAAATTCGGTATATATCATCATAAATAATCAAACTTCAATACCTACATTAGCTGCAATTTTTTAAAAGTAACCGACGTTACTAATAAAACCATTGGTAAAAATGAAATTAAGCAATGCACAAAAAATGTGGAAACATACTATTGGAATGCTTTGCATACTTGCTGTTAACTATACTTTAATTGCTCAAATAGGTGGGCAGCATGTTTATGAGTTTATTGAGTTGCCTGGCTCTGCCCGCATAACTGGTATGGGGGGTTTACAATTGGCTATGGTTGATGATGATATTGCCATGGCTTATCAAAATCCGGCTTTGTACAATAGTAAAATGCACCAAAAAGCACAATTGGGACATCAGTTATATGTTGGCGGAATACAACATGGTTACGTGGCTACTGCCTTTGAGTATAAACCCAACATTGTACTAAGTGCCGGCTTACAATATATTGCTTATGGCAAATTTGAAGAAACAAATGAAACCGGACAAAACCTGGGTACCTTTACAGGCAGCGAATTTGCTTTTACTGCCGGAGGTTCGTATCAAGCCAGTGAAAACATAACTTTTGGAGTTAATGCTAAACTGGTTGGGTCTTATTTGTATCGTTATCAATCGTATGGTTTACTGGCAGATGTTGGGGTGGCTTATCATGATACTACACGCCGCTTTACCGCCGGTTTGGTGATTAAAAATGCAGGTGCTCAATTTGTAAAATATGCATTTGAACAAGAGCCAGTTCCTTTTGATGTACAGGCTGGCTTTACCAAACGGTTACGCTATGTGCCCTTTCGTTTTGGAGTTATGTTGCATCATTTACACTTATGGAATATCCGGTTTGATGACCCGGCACTTCAACAAGAAAATATTTTATTAGACCCCAATGCGCCTCCACCTAGACAACGCAAATATGTTATTGATAAATTGTTTCGCCATATAAATTTTACCGGCGAATTTTATTTGGGCAAAGTGCTAAACCTTCGCATAGGCTACAATCATTTAAAAAGAGCAGAATTGAACGTTGCAAGCCGCACATGGTCTTCCGGTTTTTCAGGTGGAATTGGGGTAGAATTGAAACGTTGGAGTGTAAGCTATGGTAAAGCATTTTATAGCGTACCGGCATCTTCTAATCATTTCACTTTTCAATATCTATTGAAATCATAAACCTCTTTTCATTACTATTTCAATATTAATAAAATCATCTATTGTTCAATCGAATTGAAATAGGCAAAATCTTGTCCTAAGCTTTTTGACTTTCTGAATAGATCAGCCGTTTCCGAGATAGTTTGATCTAGTGGCAAATACTTATAACTGAGCAAATCGGTTAACTTACTATTGTCATAAACTGATAAGGTGTTAGCAGTTTGTATAAGTTCTTGAGTTAAAAAGCGAGGTTGATTTGTTAAGGCACTTTTAAACCAATCTGCTGTTAGTGCCAGTTGTTGAAGAAACTTACCGGGGCTTTTATTTGGCGATTTTACGTTCAACTGTAGTGCAATTTCCCTAAAAAAATCCTTATAAGTCCAATTTTCAGCTGAAACTACAAACCGTTTTTCCTCAATAGTTGAATGCATCAGTTGGTACATTATTTTTACCACGTCTCGTACATCAACAAAACCAGTAGAACCTTTACTGTAATATGGGAAACCTTTATGTAACTGGGTAAATAATTTTCCAGAATTGCTGTTCCAATAACCTCCTCCAATGATAACAGATGGATTGATAACTACCGTGGATAAACCTTCTGCCTGAGCACGCCAAACTTCTAACTCTCCCAAATATTTACTATGCCCATATTTACTATTCCAGCTTTCGGGTTCGTTCTGTTCATTAATTATTGTTTTGGGTTTGAGCAATTTACCTAAAGCAGCAATTGAGCTTACATAAAGTAATTTTTTAACTTTTCCGTATAGCGCAGCATCAACTAAATTACCTGTACCGCTTACATTGCTAGCATACATTAAATCAATTTCTTTTTTTTGGTAAGATACTTTAGCAGCGGCATGGTACACTACATCTACTGATTGACAAAGTGCTGATAAAAGTAGCACATCTTGCAAATCACCTTCAATCCAATTGACATCATTGTATATATCATCCAGTAAATCAAATCGACTAGTTTTTCGGTACAGGGCATATACGCTTTCGCCCTTGCTAATTAAATATCTGCATAAGTTAGATCCCACTAATCCTGTCGCTCCTGTGACTAAATTGGTCATGAATTGCTCAACAGATTTATTTTCAATATAATTAACATAACCAAAGCCCTAAAAATTCGTAACATTGTTAATGTATTATTTTCTTAAATAACCAAAAATAATCAAATGAAATCAAATCTAGTTTTTTCTACGACTTTCTTTTTTTTATGGATAACTTTTTTAATAATTAGTTTTAACGCGAAAGGGCAAAAACGTTGTAACACTAATGAGTTAATGCAATTGCAGTTGAATGAACATCCTGAAATAATGGCTAAAAAAAAGGTATTAGATCGATTAGTATTAGAGCAGCAGCAGCAAACTGTAAATCAAAAAACAGAAAAAGCTAAATCTGCTTTAGTTACCATTCCGGTAGTTTTTCACATATTACACAACAAAGCAGAAGAAGACATCAGTTTTGATCAATTGCAATCTCAAATAACTGTACTAAACGAAGATTATAGAAGGCAAAACAGTAATGCTACCAACACATGGTCGCAAGCAACTGATGCTCAAATAGAATTTTGTTTAGCCAATATTGATATAGACGGAAATTACTTTGAAGGAGTTACCCGCACCTTTACCAACAAAAGCGAATTCAATCCTCAAAGCTTTGATATGTTTTCCTCATCTAGCGGTGGAAAAGAAATTTGGCCCGACTATTTGAATATTTACGTTTGCAATTTAGATGTATTTGCCGAAGGTGTTTTAGGATCGGCTCCTTTTCCAGGTTACTTTGCTGCATATGATGGTGTTGTTTTAGATTACCGGGTAGTTGGTAAACAAAAGATAGTAAATGGAACAAAAGCGTATAAGTTGCTTACTAACTACGATTTAGGAAGAACCGCCACACACGAAGTAGGGCATTGGCTGGATTTAGAACACCCTTGGGGACCTGGAGATGGTAGTTGCAATGTTGATGATAATATTAGCGATACACCAAATTCTGCCAATGCTTATAATGAGTGTAATGCCGGTACCTCTTGCGGAAGCACCGATATGGTTGATAATTTTATGGACTATCATTATGATGCTTGTATGAATTTGTTTACTCAAGGGCAAGCCAATAGAATGATTGCTTCGATAAATGTATACCGGCCATATTTAGTTAATCATAATAAATGTAGTAATTGTTTATCTTCCGTAAATGTAGATCTCAATTTTCAAAATAAGGTAAAAACTATTATCAGTAATGGTGTAATTACGGCACAAAATGACATCTTCAATAATTCGAATATTAGTTATTTTGCGAAAAACAGAATAACTTTAAATAGTGGTTTTAGTATCGATCAATCAAGTGATTTTAGAGCTTTTTTATCGGGTGATTGTGGAGGCTAGCTAATGAGGTACGAAAGTAAAATGTTGGATAGATTATTTAAACTTTTTCAACATTTGTATTGCTAATTAATTAATTGTCCAGAACGCAATAATCATTCAAATGCATTATCTTCGTAAAATCTAAAGTTCTTATTTATGAAATACCATCTTTTCATTATTTATTTTGTATTGGCTAATGTTACCATACTTTCTGCTCAAAAACGTTGTGCAACCGGCGAATTAGAAGCCCTAAAACACACCATAAATCCAGCATTAAAACAACAAAAAAGTGCCTTTGAAAAGGAGCTTCAATTGCGCATCAATAATGAGCGACAAGCTAAAAAGCCTATCGCCAATGAAATCATTACTATTCCGGTTGTTTTTCATGTGTTATACCAAAATGAAGAAGAGGATGAAAACGTTGATGCTGCCAGGTTGACTAGTCAGATTGATGTACTTAATGAAGATTTTAGAAGAAAAAATGCAGATGCTTATGATAACTGGCAACAAGCCGCAGATGCCAAAATTCGTTTCAGTTTAGCCAATGTGGATATTAACGGAAATTATTTTAATGGAATAACACGCACTTTAACCAATATAGATGTTTTTGAGTATAGAACTGACTCTATGTTTTTAGATGCCAAAGGAGGTAAAACAATTTGGCCTGGTTATTTAAACATTTACGTTTGTGATTTAGCAGCTGATTTTGGTGGTCCAGTAGGTTTTTCTTCTTTACCAGGCTATGAGGCTTATATTGATGCAGTTGTATTAGATTATCAAGCTACCGGTAGAGGTGTTATTTTTACTTTTGTACTCTTTAATTCTGAAGGTAGAACAGCTACACATGAAGTAGGGCACTGGTTAAATTTACAACACCTTTGGGGACCACCCGAAAATGTAAATGATTATGACTGCTTTGAACAAGATGATGGAGTAGAAGATACCCCATTTTCATTAGCTCCATATTTAGGTTGTGAATTTGGTGCTACTTCCTGTAACAGTGAAGATATGACAGAAAACTTTATGGAATATCAATTTGATGGTTGCCTGAACTTATTTACTGAAGGGCAAGTTGAAAGAATGCATGCCAGCATAGATTCAGCCCCATCTCGTAGTTTCTTAAAAAACCCTTGCCACCAAAACGCTACTAAGCAAACCATTCAATATAAAATAAATTCAGAAACTGAACTTGTACAAGCCATTGATACGGTTTACGCTGTAAATCAGGTTATTGAAACGGCAGCAGCTACCTATCAAGCCGGAGAAGTCGTATTATTAGAAAATGGATTTGAAGTAGATGCCAGTAGCACTTTCCTTGCTGAAATAAGGGCTTGTACGGGCAATTAAGGTAGTATTTCTACATCAAAAAAAGCTCATTTTAATAGTAAAATGAGCTTTGTTTATTTTTTAAAGTGAGCTTAATTTTTAAGGACCTGTAGTTGGAAAATCGCCTCCGTTGGCATCGCAATTTACCACTGCACTAATTGTACAAGTAACGGTTTCGCTTAATGTTCCGTCCATGCTCATTAGTTGTAAGGTTAAATTATAAGTACCAGCATTAGGTATTAAACTTGGGTCGATAACATCATCAGTAATTACAGTTGTGCCCATAGTATTAATGAACCCAGCAGCTGTGCCACCATAAATGGCAGTTGAAGAAGCAGCGGTATCCTGATTTGCATCTGATGCATTAATAGAAGCAGGTGTACCTCCACAAATATCTATTTCACTGGGGCAACCTAAAACTGCCTCTGGCAGTGCTGGTGCCGGACAAGCTTCAACATCTATTGTAAACATATTTTCACAACCATTTGCTGTAGTTACTGTATAGCTGTTTGATGGTGTTTCTCCTGGTAAAGCCGTTAATGGACTTGGGCTTATAACATCTCCGGGACAAGCAGAAGCAATTGTATAATTACATACATCGTCATCTCTGCTGATGGTTGGTAGCTGTGCTGGTGGATAAAATTCTAATGCTAAAGTACTGGCAAGTACTAAATCATAATTAACAAAATCAGAGCAGTTAGTAGTTCCCTTATCACACAACACATATGCATAGCTTGTAACCATTTCATTGTCACATCCAGTTCCAGAATGTGCATAGCTTGGTTCTGGATCTATAGTTATTCCTGTAAATGCAGTATTATCATAAGTGCCTGCTAAACTGGGGTTTGAGGTATAAACTATTGATGTGGTGGAAGGAGCAACTGCAGCTGAGGTAACTGCTCCACTTCCGTCTGTTGCTTCTATTGTTGCTTTCCAATCATCCACTACAGTGCCTAAGTCAGACTCACAAAGAGGAGTACTCACATCAGCAACAGTTTGAGTTTCAGGACAACAAATGGGGCTAAAATTAAATCCTCTCAAGGTACTGGTAAAACCCGTATCTGAACCAGTTGCAGTTCCATCCCCATCATTATTTGAATTGTCTGCAGTATCTGTGGTTGTTGTAGAAACATCCTCTAAACAAACCATAAATGTAAAACCTCCTACAATATCACAGTCTGCCAATCCTGAATTCGTAACTGCTTCAATAGAAACTCCACTTGTTACACCATCAAATGTACCATCAGGTCCAGGCTCAACTTCGCAAGTGTTGGGATTCCCATTACCGCCTGGGTTATTATCAGCAATAACTGTTGTTGTTTCAGCAGCCACAAAAACTCCGGGTTGAGTAGATGCCTCTACAGCACCGACGCCATCGGTATAAACCGCAGTAGTAGCAGATAAATTGTCATTAGTAGGGTTCAAAGCTGTACAATCGATAGTTGTGCCGGGATGATCTCCTCCAGGTCCATCAGGATCTTCATAAAATCCTTGATAATTTACTGTTCCATACGGGGTGTCGGTGTCATCCCAAAACACTATCGTGGTTGATTCAAAATGCTCTCCACCAGTATTAATACTATTAGCACTCACACAAACATTTTCAGCAAGTTGATGTAAATGAGGTGCAAAGTCAACCTCGATTGTATAACATAGATAATCTCCAGGTGAAACATCTCTCGTTCCAGTATTATCTAAGTCAATAAGTCCAACCAATCCTGATGTTGATTGGTTAATGTCTGTAAGAGATGTGCCATCATAATCAAATGAAACACCACCATAGGCATCTACTGTATTATCATCTATGGTCATAGTTAATGTTATATCATCTACACCCCCTCCACCAACAACAGGACAAGTGCAATCGTTCTCGTCATATACATTGAAGCTTTGTGTAAGTGTCTGCGGATCAGCATTCATGTTTAAAATATCATTATTACCTGTAACATCAGTAAAACCAGTCAATAATCCTGCAGAAGAACCAAAACTAATTTCACATCCCTCACTACACTGTGTATAACCAAAATGAGCACTAAAGCACAATATTAGTATACATGTGAAGTAGTTTATTAATGGGCTTACAATCTTCATAAGCTTTATTTAATGAATTTATAAATATTTTAAAAGGGCGGATATAATAAGTGGATTTAAGCTGTTTTTAGAGTTACAAACATAAAGAAATCTTTTATAAAAATGAGCAAATATCGAAATGAGTATAAAAATGTACAAATATGACACATATAACCAAAGTTTATTCTATTGAAAGCGTATTTTAAATCTAACTACACATTTAAAGGGCAAAAAAATTATATTATTAATGTTTTTTCGTGTTTGATCCTCAATTTTTTGGAAGTTAAGGCTTCTCAAACATTTTGCATCCAATTAGAAAAAATCAGCCTTTTCAAATCCCATAAAAACTCCTAACTTTGCCAATCTATGGAAAGTTTGCACATTTACAACACCTTAACCAAGCAAAAAGAAAAATTTGAACCGATTAATCCACCCAATGTGGGCTTTTATTCTTGCGGACCAACCGTGTACAACATTCCTCATTTGGGCAATGTGCGCACCTTTATGGCTTTTGATGTGATGTATCGCTACCTCAAGCATATAGGCTACAAGGTAAAATATGTGCGCAACATTACTGATGTTGGGCATATGACCAATAGCGCAGGGATAGAAGCCGATTCTATTGGTGATTTGGCGAAAGCAGAATCGGTAGACCCGATGCAAATCGTACAAAAATACACTTGCGCTTTCCACGATTTAATGCGGGTATTTAACATACAACCACCCGATATTGAACCCACCGCTACCGGACATATTGTGGAGCAAATTGACATGGTAGAAGCCATCATCAAAAATGGTTATGCTTACGAAAAAAATGGTTCGGTCTATTTTGATGTGCCAAAGTTTGCCAAAGCATACGACTATGGTAAACTGAGCGGCAGAAACATCGACGAGCAGCAGGAGGGCTATCGCGAATTAGATGCGCAAGACGAAAAGAACGATCCACGCGATTTTGCCATTTGGAAAGATTGCGATGAAACCTATTTACAACGCTACACTTCCCCTTGGGGTAAAGGCGTACCGGGTTGGCATTTAGAATGTTCCGTAATGAGCACCAAATATTTAGGGCAACGATTCGATATTCACGGTGGTGGTATGGACTTGAAATTTCCGCATCACGATTGCGAAATTGCCCAAAACATTGGCGCCGGCGAAGGCGAACCGGTTAAGTACTGGGTACATACCAATATGTTAACTATGAATGGTAAAAAGATGAGTAAATCGCTCGGTAATTCCATTTTTCCTGATGAACTGATTAGTGGTGAAAACGATTTGATGGACAAAGGATTCTCCCCTATGGTTATTCGTTTTTTTATGCTGCAAAGCCATTATAGCAGCGAGTTCGATTTAAGTAACGATGCCTTATTGGCTGCCGAAAAAGGTTATAAACGCCTAATGAATGCCCAAGTTAGTTTAAACAAATTAACACACACCGAAGCCAATACCGATACTGCCGAAGACGAAGCCGTTCAACAATTATGCGCACAATGCAACCACAAAATGAACGACGATTTCAATACTGCACAAACCCTTGCCGTTTTGTTTGAGTTGGCAAATAAAATAAATGCTTACACCAACAAACAAAGCGATGTAAGCAAATTAAGTGCAACTACTTTTCAGTTGCTTCAAACCACCTTTAATACTTTTGTAACCGACATACTCGGCTTACAACCTGAAGAAGAAGGCAATCAAGAAGTGGTTAACGGTTTAATGCAACTCATTATCGATATTCGTGCCGAAGCCCGCACCAAAAAAGATTGGGGAACCTCTGACAAAATTAGAGATGATCTAAACAAACTAAATATATTAATTAAAGATGGCGAAGAAACTACCTGGACTTATGAATAATAGCAATAACCACTTCAAAAAAAACGCATCAATACCTACTAATATTTTTAGCACTTGTTTTGAAAGCCATTGCGATTTGAGGAGCGAAACGAATAAGCCCGTAGAAAAGACAGTCCCGCTTTCCGCTCAAATTCCGTCACTACGTGAACGGAATAACCGCTCCAATCGGGGCTATGTTGCCGGCGGCATTCCCTCGCAAAGTACCCATCAACCTCGTTTGCAACGAGGTTGTATGAGAAAGGCGTTTGTAACGCCTAACCTGAAACGACTGTTTCAGCTTGCAACTGTAATAATCAGCTTAGCGATTTTTTCCGGCTGCGTTGCCGATCAAACCAAAAACAAAAAAATTGTTACAAAAACTGAAACAACCAAACCTAAAGCAAATTATGCGGTTCCTCAATTTAATGCAGACAGTGCTTATTACTTCATACAAAAACAAGTCGATTTTGGTCCACGCGTGCCCAACACACCCGAACATGTAGCCTGCGGCAATTGGTTAGTTAATCAATTTAAAAGCTACGGATTACAAGTAACCACTCAAGAAGCTAGTTTAGAAGCCTTTGATGGTACATTATTGCGCAGTAAAAACATTATAGCCAAATACAAACCCGAACGCAGAAGACGCATTATGTATTCCGCTCATTGGGATACCCGCCCATTTTCTGATCAAGACGCTGATAAAAGCAATTATAACAAACCGATATTAGGCGCCAATGATGGTGGCAGTGGCGTTGGGGTAATTTTAGAAATAGCCCGTTTAATCGCACAAGATGACGTGCCCCTTGGAGTAGATTTTGTTCTCTTCGACTCTGAAGACTATGGGCAACCGGAAGATAGCCCTTTACCTCAAAAACAAAACAGTTATTGTTTGGGTTCGCAATATTGGTCGAACAGTGTAAAAGGCAAACCGAATTTACCAATGTATGGCATTTTGTTTGATATGGTTGGTGCCCCAAATGCCATCTTCACTAAAGAAGGTACTTCTATTAATTACGCTCCACACATTGTAAAAAAAGTATGGAACAAAGCCGCCGAATTAGGTTATAGCGGTTTTTTTAAAAATCAACGAACCAAAGCCGTTATTGACGATCATTATTATGTAAACCCTATTACTAACATCCCCACTATTGATATTATTGAATATGATGCATCAGCCAATTCAAAGTTTAACAAACACTGGCACACCCAAAAAGACGACATGGACAACATTAATAAAACTACCCTAAAAGCCGTTGGACAAACGATATTGGCGGTTTATTATGCTGAGGCTTATGAATAATACCAAATTGACTATGAAATGTCACTTAGTACGCTGATTGGAGAGTGGTATATTGATAATGATTAACCAATTTATCAAATTGGTTTACATTAAGGTTGTGCTTTTACGAAGAACCGAAGTTTTTAAACTAGCCCCGATTGCAGCGGTTATGCCATTTTGAATAGCTTTTGAAGCGTTGGCAAAATGGCATTTGAGCGGAAAGCGGGACAAAAATTTCTGTAAAGCCCTTTGGTTTCGCTTCTACTAAATTATATTGAAACGTATTTTTTTATTTTAACATTACTGAACCCACTTACCGGCTTCGGTACAATCTTTAAAATCTTCTTCAATAAAAATGTAGGTATCCGGGGCTTTGCGACCTATCCATTTTGCCATGGCTTTTTGTTGTTTGTCGTTTTCGGCGGCTGTTTTAATGCGTTCGTAATCATCAATTAAGTTAGCCCGGTGCGCATCGGTTGATTTACGCAATTGAATAATACGAAAGCCCAAACTACCATCGCGCTCATCTTTAAAAGAAGCCGGTTTAGAAACCTGATTAACACTCATCGTATCGATCACTGAAAATAAAGAAAGGTCTATCTGGTCCATCGGGAAAGTGGGGCTACCGGTTTGCGGATTTATGATATTACCACCATTGTTTTTAGTTTGTTTATCATCAGAATATTTGTTGACTGCTTTGTTAAAACTAATAGAGTCGGTTAAAATTTTACGGCGAACATCTTCTAATTTGGCTTTAGCTTTTTCCATGTCATAAGTAGTAATTTTCGGACGAATTAAAATATGGCGCATATTGGCTTTTTCGCCTCGCCGTTCTACCATTTGTATTAAATGTAAGCCAAATTCGGTTTCTACAATGTTCGATATTTCTCCATTTTCTAAATTAAACGCGGCTGCTGCAAACTCGTTAACCAAATCGCCACGCGACATAAAGCCCAAATCACCTCCGTTTTCGGCACTGCCGGTATCGTGCGAATACACCACAGCCAAGGTCGCAAAATCTTCTCCTGCTTCAATGCGTTCTTTTAATTTAGTGAGTTCTTTTTCGGCTACTTTTTTTTGCTCCTCTCCTACTTTTGCCATCACAACAATTTGTGCCATTTCTACTTCGGCATCGTAAAAAGGCAAGCTATCGGTTGGCATAGCTTCGTAATAGGCTTTTACCTCAGCTGGGGTTACTTTTACATTGCCCACCACCTCTTGTTGCATTCTGCGCGAAACCAACTGTTCTTTTATATTACCTCTAAATTCATCTTTTATTTGTATGATTGATTTATTATAATGAGCTTCTAACCTACTTTGGTCGCCTTCAAACATATTCACAAAATACCGTATGCGTTGATCTAATTCGCCTTCAATTTCATCTTCGGAAACCACAATACTATCTACCTCTGCTTGGGTAACTAACAATTTTTGCAACATCAATTCTTCAAATAATGCACAGCCTAAACCTTCTTGTTTCATTCCTTGCGCTTCCATTTGTTTTTGTTGTATTTCTACATCAGATTTTAGTACGATTTCATCGCCAACTATCCCTACAATTTTATCTACGTTTTGGGCAAAAAGCGAAGGCATCATAAAAAAGGAAAGGCATACAAAAAATAAGGTTGAGTGATGATTGATGAATTTTGTAAGCACTCTTAAGTTGATGAATTGAGCATTATTCTTCAATTGTGTATCGTTCAAATTCATTATTGTTGATGGCATCATTGTATATTTTATCTTTTATGCGTTTGAGGTATTCAATCTTCCGTTTGTTAACGATAATTTTTTCAATATCTTGCTTTTTATAGTCTAATGGTGCTACTTCGCCTTTTTTACCGGCTTCTACCGTGCGCAATAAATACACCAAACCGTCTTCTTCGTATTCAACATAACGGTTGGGTTTTAGTAAATTCCCTTTATTTTTAATGCCTTCCGGCATCTTATCAAAAAAGCTATCGTAGCTAAACCAATCTTCACCAATACAATAATTACTGCCGAAACTAATAGCAGCATTGGCAAATTGTTCGTGGGCTTGTGTATCATTTGAGCGTATCCAACTTTTAATACTATCTAATGAAATAATATCGGACTCTACCACTATATATTTGGGGCGGATGATAGATTCAGCTAACTTGAAATTTTCTTTGTAGGTTGCATAATAATTGGCAATAATTTCATCGGTCACCTTATCATCCACATTTTGAGAAATTAGTTGACGTTCGTAATTAAAGGTAATCAAGCTCTTTCGGTAATCTTCTATTTTACGGTCTACATCACTTAAATTAGGTGGTAAAAATTCTTCGGCTTTATTTAAAAAGAGCTGAGATTTTATCCATTGTTCAACATAGGTTTCAATAAACTCAACACTATCTTCTTTGTTAGAATAGGGCACATCTATTGCTAATAGTTCATTTAAATACAAATAATCATCTTGCACTTTTGCAACAGCTTTGTCATTATTAACTTGAGCATTTTGGCAACTATAAAATATCAATATAGTTAACCAAAAGGCAAAATATTTAATGGTAGTATTGCTTAATTTTTTCAATCTGTTTTTTTCTTTCTGTTGCGGGTTGTTTTGGCTTTGGTGGTTTTTGCTTTAGTTGCATTTTTAGGGGTAGATTTTTTGGCAGTTGCTTTAACAGGCGGTTTGGTAGCTGTAGCTGTTTTTTTAGCGGTTTTAGCGGTTTCTGGTTCAATAATATCTATTTTCTCTTCAACTATTTCTGTTTCTATCGTTTCAATCGGTTTCTGTTTGTTAGCTTCCGGTTTATCATCCACTTCCACTTTTACTTCTTCAGCAGAAATTTCGTTTGCCACTTCTTGCACTTCTATTGGGGTAGATTCTGTTTCTACTATAGTAGTAATGGGTTGATTGTTAAGCTCCTCAATAGGTTCAATTTGTAGCGTTGGGCTTGGGCTATCAATTAATAAACTTCCCTCTTGTATGTTAAAAATATGGTTCATAGTTTTGTAGTTGATGTTAATAGAAGTCTGATCAATAATTTGTATGGCTTCTTCTATTTTCTGACAAGCAATAATTAAAGTGCTTATACCATTAATACCATTGGCTAACGATTCCAAGGCATGCAAAACGGTTATAACTTCTTTTAATCTGCCAAAAATGAGAGTCCAATTCGAGTTGGGTTTATCTAACTCAAAAATAGTTTTGGTAATAAAATCGGTTAATGTTTTTTTCGGTCCAGCAGCTAAAGCGATATTTCGTTCAATTTGTTCTTTAGCAATAACAATCAATTGTTTGGCTTTGCCTTTGTTGGCATGATTTGGGTTGTAAAAACCTTCTAAATCTAAATCGCGCGATTTCGGTTGCCCATCTTTTACTAAGTTGTAGGTGGCTATTAAAGCATTGTATAGGTTTTGAAATTTCTGATAAATAGGCGCATTGGTTTTAGTAATGATGATGTTTTTTTTCTTACTCTTGCCAAAAAAGTCAATAAAGCCGCCTTCTTGTTCTACCGGGCGGTAGGTAGTTTGGTTTACGGTATCAATAAAATCGTTGGTGGCTTCGGTAAGCTCTATACTTTCTACCCCATGATAATTTGCTGAATTGGCAAATTTATTCAATATACCCCGTAATGGAATAAGCAATTCATATTCAAAATCCTGCGCTTTTAGTTTATCTAAATATTTTAGGGTAACCAAAAAAACAGAATCGACAGAGTTTTCTTGTTTAATGTCAATCTTTAAAAATTCAGCCAAATTTTCTAAAAGCTCCATACTACGGTTTTACTATTTAATTTTATCAACAAGTATCTATTCATTCAATTATTAAATATAAGATAATTTTTTGAACTAAATATTTACTTCTGTCTTAATATCAATCTGTCCATGCCTATTATCAGAACTTTGCAAAAATAGGGCATTTTGTTTGTTTTAAATAATTCTATAGCCAATGAAGTAGTATACAGTTTAGCAACAAGCTTGGTAAACTTGTAAATTTACTTGCCAAATACTATATATGCTTGAATTTGAATCAATTTTATAGTAATTTTGAACGTAGGGTTGTGCTATGTTATTTAAATTTAAACATTTTTTACTCTTTGAAAAAACTATACAAATACATGAAACACTTACATGCTTTAATCTTTACAATGGCTATTTTTTGCTCGAGCAACCATGCTTTTAGTCAATGTAACATCAATAATTGTGGTGTCATTTTTTCGGCAGATAGTCTTTTTTTTGATGCAGACGAACAAGCCTTGCAAATTACCAACGTTAATTGGGGGAAACTTTCTTGTTATACCACCAATATGAACATCGGTTTAGATGTGTACATTTATCAAATACTGCCTAATGGAAGCCGGAGTGATAATTGCCACGTATTGAACCCTTTTCCAAACAACTTATCCGGTTACGTAAATTATGATTTTGGCAGTAACGCATTATGTAGTTATGAATTTACCTTAGATACCATTAGTATTGGCAGTGAAGATGGTTTTTTCCCTTGCGATGGGGCTTTGTACGAAGTTGAAATGGCTTTGTTTGTTACCGTAGACACAACCTTTATAAATTCGACATTAACTGCTAATAACCACCTACCTGCAGAAGAGTACATTTTACTGCCAATGGGTTATGTTGAAACACATATTAGTAATACCTTCCCGGGCAATGGACAGCCTTTGTTAATTAATGAACTTAAACCTTGGCATACAGATACCACAAATACTACTAATGATACTTTATATGTGAATTGCTATGAAGATGTAGAATTGTATTTGCAAGGACAAAGCTTATTGGCTAACTGCCATACACTCAACGATTTCACTACGGCAATTGCTTCAGAAACCAGTAACATTTTTATTTATGCTGTTAATGGGGCAGCTCCTCAACTACTGATGGATAGCACTACCCTATATAAAGGTGGACAACTAACAGGCATACAAGCAAACGATAATTGTTATGGTGGTATTTTAACGCACGCTACACCTTATGTTTTTACTGCAGACCTGTTAGATGATGCCTGCCAAGGAACAACCGTTAACTTAACCTTATACACACACGATGTTTTTACCAATCAATTGAAAAGCAATTCTTTAACACTTGTTTATAAAGAGCTTTGCGATGAAATAATTGAGGTCCACGACATACCGATTACTGGTAAATTTTACTCTGCCGGTTTGCAAATTAACTCTAAAGGAAGGGTTGTTGCCAATGATACTATTATGATGAAAGCCGGTGAACGCATTAGTTTGCAAAACGGTTTTAAGGTAGAAGCCGGTTCGAAATACCGGGCGGAAATTGAGCCTTGTGAGTGAGTTAGATCAATTTGGTATTAATTAAGCAAACTCCAAATTTTCACAAATACAAAGGCTTCTAATTTTTTGTTTGCATTATAATTTTTATTATCTAAATTTTTGATGAGTTTTTGTAAGTTATCCCTAAAAAGCTGTTTCGAATGACCAAAGTCTGCCAAAAATTTTCTTTTAGTTGAAAGGCGGAATCAATTGTTTTCTTTCTAAGTTGATTAAGGTATCGGTTATTATTTAAGCCAAGTGTATTTATTGTCTTTTTATTCAAGTCTGAAATTATAATTTTTCCATTGAATACATTATAAGTAAAATAGTCTGTACAATCTTTTTGTAAAGGATTAATCGCAATTTCGTTTTTACCTTTTTTAATATCACAATGCTGCGATTTTTCATCTACCAAAGGAATAATTACTATTCTATCACCAACACTTAAATTTTCAATATCATATTTTTTGCCAAACAATTGTAGTTCATCTGCATGCACATAAACATCTACCAAATGCTCAATATCTATCTTATAATCTTCTGCTATGCTTAAAAGCGTTTCTCCTTCTTGTACAGTATGAATTTTGTTACTACTACCACCTTTACAAGAAGCCAGTAAATTGTTATAGTCAAATATTTTAGACTTGAATATTGATTTAGGCTGAAGATGTTCAACAGCCGTATGCATATCGTTTTCTATTCGCTGACCACAATAACAGCAGATAAAACCTTGCACTTCAACCAAGTGTTTTTTCAATGCTTCGTAAGCAACAGTTCCATCATCTCTAAAAAAAGACCAAAGCTGTTTTCCGGTTACATGCTCATCTGCAATATCAGTTTCAATTTTCTTTTCATTTTTATCAGAAGTCAACCAATTCGTAAATTCAACTGGTAAAGTTTCATCCTTTGCTCTTTTGATGTATCTCATTATCGAAGCAGTTCTTTGTATTGAATTTGCGTTTCTGCCTTTTTCAATTCCGGTTGATTGGGGTCGGTTAAAGTTTTTAGATTGGCGATTAAATTTTTCGCATCCTCAATGGCACCTTCGTTGAGTTTGGCATTAATTTCATCTAACTTCTGTTGAATATCTTTTGGGATCAAATTATCCGTGCCTTGAACAATTTTTAAAATATCTTCCAAATCTGCCCCATAGCTGTTGAAGGATTGATACTTTTCACTTAAAGGTGTGCACTTTCCATCTTCTAATATTAAAATAGATTCGGTTTTTAACTGATTTAAAATGAGTGGCGAATGAGTGGTTATTACAAATTGAACATTGGGGAAAGTGGCACTTAAAGCTTTAGCCACTGATTTTTGCCAACTTGGGTGGAGGTGGAGGTCGATTTCGTCGATTAAAACGAGATGTTCTCCTTTTAATGCTTTTGCTTTGTTAAAGATGACTAATCTTTTGGCAATATCTGCCACAATATAGATCAACATTTTTTCTCCTGCAGACAGTTGAGAAAGTTTTAATTCAAACGATTTTTTCTTAACGTATACATCAGGTTTCGGTTTGTCTTTAAAGTCTAATTTTTCCGGTTCAGTAGTTTTAACAAAAATTGAATCAAATCGGTCATCTTCTAAATGTGTAAAAAAAGTATTAATGGCTAATCTAATATTATTTAAACTATCTAATGTAAATTCGAAATCTTTACGTCTTTTTATTTCCTCATTTTCTCTTTGAGTTTCAGCAATAAACCATTCTTTGAAATCCTCACCTGCTAATTTATTAATTCTAAAACCAAAAGAATCAACATATTTTCTACTACCACTTCTATGTAATACAGTATCAACTTCATAATTTCTTGGTGAAGGATAATACATAAAAGTAGGTAATTCATCCGAATAAGGGATTACCTCATAATTTTTTGCCGAGGCTATTGAGCTAATTTCCTTGGTGTTAAGATTATATGTTAAGTTGATTTTGGCTAATTCTGATGCCATATCGTCAAAAGGCAAAGTGTAAGGTTTTTTTAGGATAAGCGATAGAATATTCAATAAACAAATCTCTATAGCATCCAAAACAGCCGTCTTCCCCGAACCATTATTCCCAATAATAGCTATCACTTGTTCATCAGGAAAATTAATCTCCAAATCTTTCAGCGAGCGAAAATCTTTTGCTTTTAATTGTAAGAGCTTCATATTAAGTGCTTAAAGATAATTGAAAATTGGAAATACTTTAGCTTTTTACTATCCTCATTTTTATTAAGCAAACTTGTCTTATTTTTGAGTCATCTTAAAATATACATAACGGATTCAAATGTTTCAAATTCATAAATTAAACTATTCCGACACCCACCGTTTCTCTAAAACCGTTTTAGATTATTTATCTGAAAATGAAAGCATACAAGCCTTTTACAAATATCCGGTCAACAGCACTTCTTTTAAAAAAATAATAGAAGATAAACAAGCCGACCCAATTGATAGAAAAGTGTTATCAGAGGTTTTACAAACGCAATACGAAAGTATCCATATTAACAAATCAGCAACGCTTAAACAAATTCAGCTGTTAAACAAGGGTAATACTTTTACTGTTACTACTGCCCATCAAATTAATTTATTTACCGGACCGCTGTATGTTATTTTTAAAATTGTATCGTGTATTAACTTAGCGAAAACTCTCCAGCAACAGTATCCTAAGTACAACTTTGTGCCGCTTTTTTGGATGGGTTCAGAAGATCATGATTTTGAAGAAGTGAACCACCTAAACCTATTCAACAAAAAAGTGGAATGGCAAACTCAACAAGCAGGGGCAACGGGTAGAATGCAGTTAACCGGCATCAATAAAACTATACATGAAGTAGAACAAATTTTGGGCAATTCTAAAGAAGCCGCATTTTTAATTCAACAACTCCAACAAGCTTTTCAAGAAGATCAAACTTTTGGTGTCGCGAGTTTTCATTTTTTACATCAGTTGTTTGGTCAATATGGTTTGGTTATTTTAAATGCCGACCAACCCAAATTGAAGCAACTATTTATTGCGGAGATGAAAGAAGAATTATTGGAACAGTTCATCTATAAAAAAGTAACTACAACCAATGAACAATTTGAGGCAACTTATAAAGTACAAGCTACACCACGAAATATCAATTTGTTTTATTTAAAAGATGGCTTACGTGAGCGCATCATCAAAAACGAAACTACTTTATTATATGAAATTAACAATACTGATTTAACATTTAATGAAAATGATGTGTTGAAAGAGCTTGAAAATTACCCTGAACGCTTTAGCCCGAATGTATTGATGCGCCCCTTAT
Source organism: uncultured Chitinophagales bacterium (assembly GCA_938023075.1). GTDB lineage: Bacteria > Bacteroidota > Bacteroidia > Chitinophagales > JAHDHT01 > CALHDG01. The sequence continues at coordinate 39,694 of CALHDG010000024.1, read as the reverse complement.
ATCAGGAAAAAATATTGCCCAACTTAGCCTACATTGGCGGTGGTGGAGAATTAGCTTATTGGTTAGAGTTAAAGCAAACTTTTGAGCATGTTAATCTTAATTTCCCGATGTTGATTTTACGCAACTCTGCACATCTTATAGATAAAAAAAATTATACTAAATGGTTGAATGCAGACTTTAATATCAATCAATTGTATGAACCTTTTGATGTATTGAGCAAAGCCTTCATTCACAAAAATGCGGATACTCCAATAGACTTTACAAAGTATCAAAATCAATTAATAAACCTGAAAGAAAACCTTGAAAAAGAAGTTTTGGAAATTGACGCTAGCCTAAAAAAACCAATTGAGGGGGAGTTTGCCAAAATGCAAAAATCTTTACAAAACTTAGAGCAAAAAGTAATTAGAGCTGCCAAAAGAAAAAGCAGCGAGCCCCTCAATCAAATTCAAAACGTACAACATAAACTATTGCCTAATGGCGGTTTACCCGAACGTTATGATAACTTTATGCAATATTATTTAAAATGGGGTGATGCTTTTTTAGATACACTTTTTGAACATTTTGATTGTTTAGAAAAACGATTTTTGGTATTGATAGAGGCGTAAATAATTCTTCCGCTTTTTTGGTTGAATTTTTATTTAAATATATTTAGTATATTTAATAAATTGTTTTGGAGTAGCTTTTAGGTTCTGTTTGATGGTAATTTTATATTTGTATTTCTATAATAATTCATACTTGTTCAATAAGGGTTAAAAGAGTTTAACAAGTCTTTTAGTCAACACCTTTTTATAATGAGCTATTCTTTTAGTTATACCCTTTTTAAAATGTTCGTACATATACGAGAGAAACCATCATATACATATATTAGGAGTGATTACATATTGAGTGCCAGCACTACTAGTACGAAACCAGTCATTGCAAGAGGTATTTCCGAAGATGATAGACAGCGTAGAATCGGTGTTTACATAGTTACCAGAATACGATTGTATTTCGCCATACAATAATTCAACTATTTTTACTTCTGTATGAAAAGAGGGTCCATTGCCAGTTAATTCAGCTGTAATATAAGATTACAATGTTTAAAAAATGACCGTAGAGGTCGCAATACTTGCGACCTAAATGTTGCCTGCAACATTTCATGCAAAATGCCTAAATCAATTGGTATAAGGTCGCAAAAATGGCGACCCCCATGGGCAAATTACCGGTAGTTTCTATCGTATTGGGAACTTTTAGTTTAACATAATAGGTTCTATTAAAAACAAAATTATTTATGCCTTTTATATTGATTTTACTTGTCATCCTAATTATTGTACCGGTTTTATTGTACAATATGCTCATCCGCCGGAAAAACGAAGTGGATAACATTTTTGGCACGATGGATGCGATGCTGAAAAAACGACACGACTTAATTCCCAACTTGGTAGAAACCGTGAAAGAATATATGAACTATGAGAAAGAGACCTTAACTGAAATTACCCGTTTACGGGCACAAGCGGTTGGTGGAGATTTTACGGATAATGAAAGAGTGGCGATTGAAAGTCAATTGGGCGGTAGAATGCGTGGCTTGATGATTGCAGTTGAAAATTATCCTGACCTAAAAGCCAATGATAGTTTTAATCATTTACAAGATAGTTGGAACGAAGTAGAAGAACAAATTGCCGCCAGCCGGAGAGCGTACAATGGCGCAGTAACCAGTTACAACAATGCTATTGAAATGTTTCCCTCTAACCTTATTGCCAACTATTTAAACTATCAGCCTAAAAACGTATTTGAAATACCCGAAGCGCAAAGAGAAAATATTTCGGCAAAAGATTTGTTTAACAATTAAAACAAAGTCAGATGCCAAGAAGAGGAAGCCTCTTTAATACCAGCAAGCAATCTAAAAATAAAGTGAATAATGAAGAACAACCCTTCAATACGCATATTAAAAATTTCGATGCTTTTTTTGACCGAGAACTTGCTCCAGAAATTAAACGTTTAGCTCAATTACGGGAAGAGTTGTGGAGCAAAGCCATTAATAGCAGCATTTGGATGATTGCTATAGTGGTAGTCGTCATGTTCATTGGGATGTTTTTGATGCGTGCCGGACCGCCGGTTTTGTTTCTGTTCATTACGGCGATTATTGTGAGTGGAGTAATTGTTGGCTTAAACTACAACAGTCAAAAAAAGATATACAATACTTCTTTTAAAGAGCAGGTAATTAAAAAAATGATGGTGGGTATTGATGAACGATTAAATTTCCGTCCTTTATTAAGTATTAACCGTCAAGATTATCAACTTTCACAAATTTTTAGAACGCAAGTAGATCGTTATATCGGGGAAGATTTGGTAGAGGCAACCATTGATAAAACCAGTATTCAATTTTCTGAACTACATACCGAATACAAAACAGAAACCAGAGACAACAAAGGCAGAAGACAAACGCATTGGAATACCATATTTAAAGGCGTATTTTTTATAGCTGATTTTAACAAACAATTTCAACATTACACAGTGGTTTTGCCAGACTATAATGAAAAAATGTTTGGCGATCTATTTAAAGGCTTTCAGTTGGGTAAACGAGGCAAGGCAAAACTGACCAATATGGATCATCCTGAATTTGAAAAACAATTTAAAGTATACGCCGAAGATGCTGTTGAAGCGCATTATTTACTAACGCCTAACTTAATGGAACGCATTTTAGAGTTGAAAGAAAAATTTGATACCGCCATATACTTAAGTTTTAATAACTCGAAATTATATATTGCCATTAGCAATTCGCTCAACCTTTTTGAAGCACCGGCTTTATGGGGTAAACCCAATTTTTTAAATCTGATTAAAACCTACCACAACTATCTGCAAAATTGTTTAGAGATTGTAAACGACTTGAATTTGAATGTTCGTATTTGGGGTAAAGATTGATCTGAAGGTTTCATAAAACTAACAGCATGAAATTGATAATTATTTTTGGACCACCTGCCGTAGGCAAAATGACGGTTGGGCGGGCACTCTGCAAAATCACTAATTTAAAGTTGTTTCATAATCATATGTCAATTGAATTGGTGCGTAATTTTTTTGATTTTGGACATCCCCAATTTAGAAGATTAGATACGGACATACGAAACTTAATTTTTAAAGAAGTTGCTAAAAGCGATTTGGAAGGACTGATATTCACCTTTGTTTGGGCAGTTGATCAAATTGTAGAAAGACATTATATTAATTCAATTGTTAACATATTTCAATACGCTAATGCTGATATCCACTTTGTAGAATTAAAAGCAAGTCAATCCGTTCGATTAGTGCGAAATAGAGCAGCAGATAGATTAGCTGCCAAACCCGCTAAAAGAGATTTAAAAAGTTCAGAAGAAAATTTATTAGAATCGGATAAGAATTATAGGTTGAATACAGAGGGTGGAGATTTATCTGACTTAAGCATACTAAAAATAGATAACACCAATTTAAGCGCAGAAGAAGTAGCACTTCAAATTAAAGATTATTATCGGTTGTAGATAAAATAGCTCCAGTGAAAAAAATGTAAGCTATCACAACTTACCAACCCGCATCATCAACCCACCCTTCGGTCGTAACGTAACCATCGGTTGTAATTCAGGTTGATGATTTTGCGCTAAGGTAAAACGAAATCGCCTAACCAACATCGCCACTAAAAATTGCATCTCCATCATAGCAAATTGACTGCCAATGCATAAGCGCGGTCCACCACCAAATGGAAAATAGGCAAAAGGCGGTCGTTCCGCAATTGATGCTTTATCAAAACGTGCAGGTTTAAAAGCATCGGGGTCTTGCCAGTATTGCTCATGATGATGTACACCATAAATAAAAGGGATTACTACATTGCCTTGCTTTATAGCATAGCCATCAATTTCAAAATCTTCCAATACCACTCGGTCGGTACTCCAGGCAGGTGGATACAAACGCATAGTTTCGTCAATTACCTGTTTGGTGTAAGTCAGTTTTTTCAAATCTTCAAAAACAGGTTTGCCATGTGGTAAGACATTGTTGGCTTCTTGCTGAAGTTGCTGAACTACAGTTGGATGTTTTTCCAATATGTACCATAACCAAGTAAGTGCATTGGCTGTCGTTTCAAAACCGGCAACAAATAGTATTAAGGCTTCATCGCGCAGTTGTGTTAATGTCATGCCCTCACCCGTATCACTATAAGTAACCTCCATCAGCATCGTCAACAAATCATCTTTTACAACACCAGCAGATTTTCGTTTTTCGATTGCCTCATAAATAATCCAGTCAGTTTGCTTAATTAAGTCTAAATATTTTTGTGAAATCTTTAACCATTCTCTCGGTTTATTTAAAAAAGGCGTTCGGACGGTTTGAACAAAATATGCCTGTACCGCTGTAACCACATGTCCAATAAAAGCCAGGTTTTCCTCTAATTGATCTTCCCCGAACAAGCTTCTGCCAATAATTTTAAATGATATTTCCATCATCAATTTGCTGATATCAACCGGCTCGCCACTTTCAGCTAAACCATTTAAAACTTCGGTGAAAACATCAATTTCATGTACAACGGTTGCACTAATACCCATCAAACGCTGTTTGTGAAAACCAGGTTGAATGGCACGTCGCTGTTTCAACCAGTAATCGCCCGTGCTTGTTAGCAAACCCTTGCCAATGTAGCGCGCCAATAAAGTTGATTGAATAACCGATTTTTCGATCAGCCGGTGCTTTTTTTGTAAAACTTGTTGAATATAATCCGCTTCACATAGCACAATGCCACCTACCTTGCCTCTGCTCAATTGATAAATATTCCCATACTGCTTTCGCCACTCAATTAAACTCGGAATAGGGTTGCTAAGCATTTGAGGCATGGCTTTTAACACTTTTAGCCTGCTAACTTTTGGTATCGACTTGATGATCTTTCTTTGTTTGGTAGGATGGCTAATGTAAGAATTTAAGATTGAATAAATGAAGAAGTACTAAATATTTATGGGCAACATTTAGCAATTAATAACGAATTGTGTTAATTTTGGGTAATAACCAGTAGTGCATGTAAAATGATTGAAAAGTCAACGTTTACCTTTCTTAAAAATTTATCAAAAAACAACAACCGGGAGTGGTTTAACGATCATAAAAAAAAGTATGAAGCCGCTAAAGAAAATGTAGAAGAGCTCGTAAATAAATTGATTGCGAAGATTCAACAATTTGACGATCGTTTTGAAGAAGACTTAACTGCCAAAAATTGTATTTTCCGAATTTACCGAGATGTTCGTTTTTCAAAAGATAAAACACCCTACAAGTTAAATTTTGGTGCCAACATTTCGCCAGGCGGAAAAAAATCGGGTATACCAGGTTATTATGTACATGTAAAACCCGGCGAATGTTTTGTAGGAGGAGGTATGTATAAACCAGACGGCAAACAAATAGCTGCCGTTCGACAAGAAATTGATTACAATACCAAAGAATTCAAAAAAATATTAAACAGCGCAGCCTTTAAAAAACACTTTGGCGAATTAAAAGGTGATAAACTGAAAACGGCTCCCAAAGGTTATCCTAAAGATCATCCTGAGTTAAACTTATTGAAGTATAAAGGTTATTTTACCTATGGTATTATAAGTGATGCCAATATGCAAACGAAAGACTGTTTAAAGTTGAGTACTCAAAAATTAAAAGCTATGTATCCTCTAAATGCATTTATCAATCAAGCTATAAATTAAAAAAATACAAAATTAGCGTGTCTTAATTAGATAAGTTTTGTCTAAAGGCAAAATGGTTTTGTACGGATGGAAACATATGGTATGCTTTTAAAAATACATACTAATCAAATCAACCTGATTAACCAACCAAATGGGCATAAACGTCCGTCTTAATAAGTAAACCCTTTAATTTAAAACCTACATTGTAATTTAATCTTTAAATGAGTATATGAAATATTCCAGTAGATTTTTAGCCGTAATACTTTTGCAAATATTTTTGTTTAGTAACTTAGTTGCGCAAACCAGTTGCGAAGACCCACTAAGTTTAGATTGGCTGCAATTTAGCTTAGGAGACCCATGTGTTGAAGGTATTTATGCCTTTGAATATAATGATGACCCCTATGTATATGTAGCCTCTAAACCCGAATGCATTGCAGCCGATGCACGCAACACCTTATATAATTGTACCGACGAAAGTTTTTGCTATTATTTTGGTTTTACCTTACCAAGTGACCAATGCGACCAAAGCATGATTGATGCCATCAATCCTTTGCTAACCAATCAAAATTTAATCTATCCATTATCTATAAGCCGCACATGCGAAAACCCTTTACAATTAGAATGGGTTAAAGAAAGTCTTACCATTCCGTGTACCGATGGTATTTATGCTTTTGAGTATGGCGATGCTTCCTATGTTTATCAATCAACGGCTTGCGAATATCTTGATGTGCCTAATAGACTATATAATTGTAATGATAAAAGCACTTGCTTTATTGATGGTAGAACCTTTCCAGAAGATCAATGTAATCTAATTGAATTTCCTTTAGAAGATTTTTTAATTGATCGAAACTTAATTTGGGCTTCTCCTTTACTTCGTTTAGTGCCCGAATATCCTTGGCTAACTGCCAAAGTCAATTTAAAAAATTGTGATGATGTGGAAATAAAAGAATTTAAAACATCTGCTACCACTTATCTCTCTATTAAAAATGAAAATACAACAGAGCTCTACGCACAAAATGGCTCTTTGCTTTGTACAAATTCGGTTAACTTTATTTGCACATCGGCATATGGGCTTAGTACTCCTAATGAAGAGTGGACTTGCAATCGTCCAAACGATGATTGCGAAAGCCTGCAATTTACCAGTTTAAATAGCGGCTGCGATTGTTGCAATGGTCTAATTTTATTCGAAATTGAAGGAGGTGATGGAAACTATGAAGTAACCACTTTAGATGGGCAAGTAGTTACCAACGGTATGGGACTTGGGCTTTTTTCTATTGGCGCCAATGAATTAACCGTAACCGACGGACAAGGCTGTTCAGCAACCGGCATTTTTAATAATTTCCCTTTTTGTTGTGAGGTTCGACCGGTTTGTGAAGCCATGAACATTAGTTATAATTGCGTAAATGGTTTACAGATAACAGGGTTTGGCGATTGCAATTCGATACCTTTAAAGGATCAAAACGGAAATAGCTATAACCACGGCGATATTTTAGAAGAAGGAACTTACACCTTTGTTGAAGCAAATGAAGGTCAAGTTTCTCCACCTTGTATTGAGCATGCTATAACGGTAAATTGTAGTGAAGGATCAGTTTGTAACTTACCTCCAGATAGTGGACCTTGTGAAGCATATATACCAAGGTATCATTACAATCCAGAAGCGCAAGAATGTATGCAATTTATTTACGGAGGTTGCGAGGGTAACGAAAACAATTATGAAACTTACGAAGCCTGTACCAATGCCTGTGGCTACAATTACGCTTGTTCGTTTATTGAAACACCGTTAGAATTACCTTGGCTGCAAAGAATTATAGAAAATGCAAACGGCTGTACAATAGCCGAAATTTCATTGTTTACTTACAACAACAACTTCTATTTTAAAACTACCCCAGGATATGGTGGAGGCTTTTGTCCTGCTGATTTGCCTTTACAGTATTATAATTGTGATGGGCTTCGTTTATGTTCACAAGGCTTTACTCCATTTCCAACTTGTAACCAAGCCATGGTAAACGCAGCAAATACCTCAGCTGAGGTAATTTGGACTTATAGCGAAGATAACTGCAGTGATTTACAATTTGATTTTATTTATGGAGACTGTGATTCATGTTGCAATGAAACCTTGTCGTTTTCAATTTCTGGTGGAAATGGTAACTACTCCGTTTCAACTACAGAAGGCATTGAGGTGTTTAATGGCATGCCCCTGTACACGCAAGGTTTAGGTGATAACTTTACACTAATAGTAACCGACGGACAAGGTTGTACAGCCGAACAAGCATATACCCATTATCCGATTTGCTGTGAGGCACCGCCTATTTGTGAGGTGTTTGGGTTAACCTACGATTGTGCAAGTGGTATTCAAATAATTGGTGAGGGAGAATGTAATGATTCTTATATTTTTACTGATGAGGCAAATAATATTTATGAAGCAGGTGCAATATTAGAAAATGGCATCTATAACGTAACAACCTCAGGACATCCAATTTCTCCACCTTGTGCGTCTTACGAATTAATTGTCAATTGCAATGATGTTCCTGACTATTGTAATTTTGAAGACGTAGTAATTACTTCAAATCCAGATTTTTGTGGAGAAGCCATCATCACCTTAACAACCAATGATGTTTTTGGAGATGCCGGACCGGACGATGGAGAAATTGTTTTTGCAAAAGTGAACAACGATAATAGCTACGAATTAATACAATATCAACCAAATATTTTTGGCAACTATCCATGTTATTATGCTATTGCCTATCGTTCCTCTTGCGAAGTGCCCGATTTTAGCACCAATAATTTTAATGATGTTATTAACAATGCCGGAGCTTACAAAGTTTCAACATGCTTTGCTGTTAATTTCATTCAGGCACCGGAGTATAGCATAACCACCGAAGCCTATTGTGATGGCGAAGGTTTGTTTACCGTTGGCATTACCATTTCGGGCGGGTCAGGTTTTTATAACCTTGGCAAAGATTATACGGGCAATACCGTTTATGGCGAAACCGGTGAAAATTTGATCACTTTTGCCAGCAACCAATCGGTATCTATTTATCCAATAGATGCCGAAACCGGATGTGCGAATGATTATGTGTTTGGCATAGATGGACCTGATTGTGGTTCATTAAGCATTTGTGAACTACCGCCAGCTACTGGACCTTGTGAAGCCGCTATGCAAAGATATTATTATGATGTTGAGCAAGGAGATTGTTTGGAGTTCATTTATGGTGGTTGCGATGGTAACGCCAACAACTTTGAAACCTATACTGCCTGCTTACAGGCTTGTGGTAATAATAGTGGAGGTTGTGATAATCCATTTTCGTTAGAAATTGTACAGAACGCAATCAATAACCCAACTTGTACAGATGCAATATATGCGTTCACTTATCAAAATGAAAATTTTGTTTTCTTTAAATCTGCTTGCCTGGCATCAGATCTACCCGACGGACTTTATAATTGCAATACAGGCTTGGCTTGCAGTATTGGAGGTTTTACAATTCCGGTAGAAGGTTGTGATGAACTTTATTATCAGGTATCCAATTTAATTATTGATGAAAATATTATTTGGCAGCCAGATAATGATTGTGGTTGCGATGCCGATTATACTCCAGTTTGTGGGCTAGATGGCATCACTTACAGTAATGCCTGCCAAGCAGCATGTGCCGGTATAGAAGTGGCTTACGAGGGTGCATGCGAAGAGCCCTGTATTTGCCCGGCTGTTTACGACCCGGTTTGTGGTGTTGACGGAGTAACCTATGGCAACTCATGCGAAGCCGCTTGTGCAGGCGTTGAAATTGCCAACGAAGGAGCATGTAGCAGAGTAGAACTTAATTGCTCCTCAGGTGATCCCTTACAATGGACGTGGTTACAAAATTTGATTATACAAAATGGTGGTTGTTTAATTGCTGAAGTTAAAACGTTTACCTATCAGGGAACTCAACATTTTGTTACTAATCCTGGTTATCCGCCAAATCTTGCTTGCGCTACCGATGCACCATCTAATTATTATAACTGCGAAGGAGATTTAATTTGTCAGGTTGGATTTTTCCCACCGGATGATCCTAACTTTTGTAATGATGAGGTGATAGAAGCGGCGAGAAACTCGACAGTTATTTGGACTTACAATGAAACGAATTGTGCTGATCCGTTTGAATTAGAGATGGTTCAACGAGCTATTGAAGATGAAACTTGCACCGGAGGCATTTATGCTTTTGATTTTGAAGGCGAATCTTTTATATACATTCAAACATTGTGTGAATTTATTGATGCTCCAAATGTATTGTATAATTGTAATACGGGAATCGCTTGTTCAATTGGTGGAGAAACCATATTTGTAGAGGCTTGTTATGATCGTTTTGATCAAATCAATCATTTAACTAATGAAGAAAATTTAATTTGGACTAAACCTTGTGAATATGAACATACCGGCGTGGTTAAAGATCGCTCAGATACAGAAGGTTGTGGTTTAGTTATTGAATTGCTTGAAGATATTTTATATCCAGCTACAGTACCTGATGGCTTTACGCTACGAGATGGGCAAACTGTTGAATTGACTTATAGAAGCGTTCCTATTGGTTCACCTTGTCCAGATGCTCAAAGAGTGGAAATCATTTGCATAAGAACAGTTGATGAAGGCTGTGCTTGTGATGATGTGTACGAACCGGTTTGCGGAGTTGATGGTGTAACTTATGCGAATGCTTGCCAAGCCGAGTGTGAAGGTGTTAACATTGCTCAAGAAGGTGAATGCGAAGAAGATTGTATTTGCATTGCCTTATACGATCCGGTTTGTGGTGTGGATGGTAAAACCTATGGAAACGATTGTGAAGCAGCTTGTGCGGGAGTTGATGTTGCTTATGTTGGAGAATGTACCGATAACAATTCCGCTATTCTAAATACTTACTCTTGGTTAAATGAATTTATTTTCTCTTATGGTTCTTGCCAAAACGGAATAAGCGTTGCAGAATATGCTTGGTCCGCGTCATTCAGTTTCGTACATATTCAATGGCCTAATGGAGCTGGTGAATTGTATTATCAAGATGGTACTTACTATTGTACAGATGGAGCAGATTATTCTTGCTTAGAGGTTTATGGTTTAACTAATGAGGTGAGCAGATGGACTTGCAATCAAACGGATGCAGGACCGAACGATGATGTTGAGGTGAGCTACGGTGAGCTAAATTGTATGGACGATGGTTCATTTACTATTGAAATTTCTGCCACAGGTGCTTTAAGCGGTGCTTATGGTATTTATCATACCCAAGCAAATGGGCAAATTGATTTTATTGATTTTAATGAAGGCGAAACCATTGTTTACACAGGCAATGTTGCCGATGCAGAAAACGGCTTATTATCTGCTTTTGTATATGACCGGTATCTGGCAGATGTAGCGGCTAAAAGAATCGCCATTGATGTATCCAACTGTATTATTGTACCGCCTACTCAAAACAATCGGGCATTATTTAATCAATACGATTGGCTAAGCTCAATTATTGATCCAGATAATTGTACACCGGGTTACGAAATAACGGAGTATGATTTCGGTTCATACAGCTTTGTTCATGTGCTGGCTAATAACGAGGGTAATTTATATTTAGGTGATGGCACTTATTATTGTTCTGATGCAACAGGGTTTTCTTGTGTAGAAGTTTATGGTTTTACTAATCCAACAGCAACTACAGGTTGCCGCAATACAATTGATTGCCCCGATGTATTAGAGCCGGTTTGCGGAAGCGACGGAAACACCTATGATAATGCTTGCCTTGCAGAAAGCGCCGGCACAACAGTTGCTTATGAAGGAGCTTGTACTAGTGCAGAGATGTTTGATCAATATGTTTGGCTAAATGAATTGATCAATGAAACAGGTTGCGACCCAGGTACTTCCATTAGTGAATTTGATTTAGGTTCTTATAGCTTTATTTATATACAATACAATAATAACGGATCATTATATTATCAAGATGGTACTTTCTATTGCGCAGATGCCCCCGGCTATTCTTGTTTAGGATTGTATAGTTTTTCCGAAGCAAGCACCGTTTGGTCTTGTGAAGGTAATGTCATAAATAAAGAACAAGATAATACACAGGAAACGTTAAAGGCTTTAAAAATAGATGAGGCATTTAAAGTTTATCCGAATCCAAGCCAAGGAAAGTTTATGGTAGAATTAGTTGAGCCTGCTCAAAACATCCATATTTTTGGTATAGATGGAGAATTGTTACAAAGTCTTGCAGTTGAAAGTCATCAAACTCAAATGGAAGTTGATTTAACGGGTATAGCTAAAGGTATGTATATGATACAGCTACAAAATGCGAATTCCATCAAAACCCAAAAAATGATTATTCATTAAAATAAAATACATAACTCTGGCAAATTTATTAAAGTGATTGATACTTTTCTATTTTTTGAGTGTCGCTTGTTTTTCTTTCAACGAAGAACCGAAGTTTTTAAACTAGCCCCGATTGCAGCGGTTATGCCATTTTGAGGGGCATTGAAGCGCAGGCAAATGGCATTTGAGCGGAAAGCGGGACTACCCTATATGAAAAGCTGATCGTTTCGCTTCAAAAAAAAATTATGCAAAAGTGTTAAACTACTTTATGGTTTAGATAAATTTGTCTAAAGCGACGAGTTTATCAAGATAATTGACACTCAATAAAGGTAAGCCAAACAAACGTCATGCCGGAAATCTGTGTAGCTTGCGGAGCAGATTATCCGGCATCTCGCCTAAACATCCACCAAGTCTTTTACCTTAGTGGGACAAAGCTTTAGGAGAGATCCCGGAGAAATGTTCCGTTGCTCTCCACATTTTCCGAGATGACGCCGGTGGGTTTTGGAGTAGGTTGCACCTAATTTGTTACGTACTCAAATGATTTAGACATTATAATCAAAAATATTGCCAGCAAAATTTAGGTCGCAAGGATTGCGACCTCTACAATTTTCTACCCAAAAATGGAAGGCACGAAATAACTAAAGACTAATATAACAACAAAAAAGCCTAATAAAATATACACCTCTTTAATCATAAAGTCCGATTTTTTTAATGAAAAATCCATAGAGACTTTTTTAACTGGAATATTTTTAGTGCACATAGACACTACATAAGCTATAATTAAAGCTAAAGCTGTACCGGTGAAGTTTAACCAAATCCAAAAAATATCAAAACCTAAATCAATGTTGAAAATTTCTTGCATAGTTTTTGAAAAGATTAAGTTGATTAAAACTGCGGCAATAATGCCTACATTCATACCAATATGATTGACTTTTTTAGAGAAGAAAGCCAATAAAAAAGTTACCAAAACCGGACCATAAAAAACCGAACCAATGGCATTAATAATTTCAATTACTGCGCTTTTACTTCCACCAAACAAAAAGGAAGCAGCAATACAAATGGCTCCCCAAAACACTACGGCTCCTTTTGAAATTAGCATATATTGTTTGGGGGAATAGGTTCCCTTTTTAGCACCGCGATTAAAAAAATCTTCTACCGTTACGGCTGATAAGGAGTTAACCGTTGAACTTAAAGACGACATGGCTGCTGACATGATGCCTATCATTAAAATGCCTATTAATCCGTGTGGTAAATATTTAATAATAAAAACCGGAACCATTAGATCCGCTTTTATACCGTTTGCCGCATAATCCTCTGGAAAGTGTTTTTGTGTAGTTGTTGCAATTTGATCTAAAAAATCTGGAGCAGCGGTCAATAAGCCTCCAAGAATTAAACCCATCGAACAATAGACTAAAACAACAGGAAAGCGAAACAAGCCATTTGCCATAAGCAAGGTTCGAATAGTTTTTTCATTTTTTGCTGAAAGTAAACGTTGCGCTTGTGTTTGATCACATCCATAATAGGAGACATATAAAAAGAACCCTCCAATTAGCATAGGCAAAATACCATATTCATTGCCTTCCCCAATGCCTAAATTATAATCAATTACTTGTAATCTTTCTGGATTGAATCCTTCAGCCAAGCCTCCAAATTCTTGCAATAAATTCCACCCGTAAAACAAGCAAATAATTAGTCCTGTAAATAAGATAATCATTTGAAGAGCATCTCCCCAAACCACCGCTTTCATACCACCTTGCCACGAATAAATAATGGTTATGATGCTTATGATTAAGATGGTGTACACATAATCTACATCTAAAACCGATTGAAGAATAATAGCCGTGATGTAAACCATTACGCCCGTACTAAGCGATCGACTAATTTGAAATACGATACTCAAAATTAAACGGGTTGACGTGCTAAAACGCTTTTCAACAAACTCATAAATACTTACTACACCCGATCTAAACAATGGCGGAATAATGGCAACCATAATAAAAATCATAGCTAATGGAACGGCAAATTCGAAGCTTAGCCATTTCATACCACCATTTAATTTTAACCCAACAAATGCTGGCGCAGATACAAAACTAATAGCCGATAATTGAGTAGCCATGGTAGATAAACTCAAAGGAAACCATCCCATGCTCTTACCGCCCAGAAAGTAATCTTTTGAATCTTTATTGTCTTTAAACAAGTATCCTATTACTAAAAATAATAGGATATATATTAAAACTATACTATAGTCGAGCCAATTCATAATTTATATTTTTGGTTTTGAAAAGGACGCTTAGAAACAGTAGGTGTCAAATACGATATGGTCAAAATAGCTCACGTTTGTTGGTTTAATAACTAAGAATTATTTGCGCAATCTACTTTAATACTTGCACCAAACAATTCTGTTGTTGGTTTTGCTGAGGAATCTCTAATATTTAATCTAAATCTTATCTGGCCAAATTCAAAAGGTATTTTAGTAATTTTTATACCTTGGAAATTTATAAACTTTTGAATTTTGCTTGGATGCTTAATTGTCTTCGTTTCTACTGGATTTGAAGTGATATAAAAATCATATGAAAAATCACAAATTGTTTTGGTCATCTGTTTTGTAGGAAGTGTAGTTTTTCCTGTAATGATAGAAGTGGTCGTTACGATTGAGTCGTCCTTAAGTACTAACTTATTCCAAATAGCTTCATCATAGCCATTTTCTGAACCATGATGAGGAACTTTAAAATATATACTTTTATTTGAGTTGGTAAGAGCTTTACTATTTATTACTCCTTTCCAACCCAAGTCATTATCTGCAACTACTTCCATATCTGCACCCAATAAAAAAGTATGTGAACCTGCTTTCAATAGGGAAACAATTGATTGTAAATTGGGTTCTGGCTTAACTGCAACAGTTGATAAGTCAGTTGGTTCTGCTAAAAAGTTGCTAAGCGATTTTTCAAAATATTTTTTAGTTGCTTCATTTGGCGATAAAGTAAATAGCTCAATATCCTTACCTTCAAAAACGTTTTTATAAAGAAGTTGGTCTTGAGTAACGCGGGTAAGTTTCCTATTTGATGTTTGAGCATATTCTACTAATTTTTTGAATTCACCTGCTGCATTAAAATTACTTTTGATGTTGCTTTTTAAACAAATATAGTGCTCAAACTCTTTACAGTTTAAAGCATCTGAAATATAGAATTCGGCATTGGGGCATTGTTTGAAGAGAGATGTTATTCTGGTGATATGGTCTTGATGCCAATGTGTACAAATGATAAAAACAACCTTTTCATAAGGTACATTCAGTTTATCTAAGTATTCTAAAGCAAGAGGTTTTCTTGTTTTTTGATTATTGCAGTTATCAATTACGCCCCATTCGTTATTCCCTAAATGCAATACCAAAGATTCACCATAAGATTTACCTCCACCAAGAATGGAGATTTCTAACTCTGAAACAGCAGGAGGTTTATTTATTTCCAAACGTCTGAAAGATCCAAGTGGTTAATTGTGTCAAGTCCTTCATCAATAAATTCATCAATTTGTTCTGTTGGTATTCTTCTAAATTTTAAGTGAGATGTTTTCATTCTTGTGCCTTTTTCATTAGTATAATACCCCATATATAAGAAAAATAGAGCTCCTTTTTTGAGAAGTGATAAATCATCTTCACTTACTTCATCTAAAGTAAATTCATAGATACTAAATCCTTCATCCGCACTATCAAATAATTTTGCATAAATATCTTCTCCGTCAATTTTAGTGATACAGCCTTCCCAATCTTTTATAATGTCATATATTTTAGATTTGTTCCTTCGACAATTTAATTTGTTTACATGATTTTTTTTATAATGTTCGTCATTTTCACTTTTGCAATTTTCTGTCGAACTAATTTCAATGTCATTTACTAACTCATTATTCCAAAAACTTTCATTTTCTTTGGATAATGGGAAAGAACAGTCTTTTATTTCAGAATCTCTATTTTTACATTGACTAACTAACATCGGTAAATTTATTTATTATATCAATTGAATGGTTGAATGATTTTACAATTTCTTCATTTATAAATTCATTTATCTCTTTTGCATTTAGCTTATCCTCATTATACTTGTAAATATCTCTCAAATATAAATGAATAAGTTTTTCAGATTTAGGACACTTGGATATTTCTATATTTAATTCATAAGAGTATTTTTCTCTCTTTTTATGTATTAGCTCAATATTATTAATTTCTGTATCAGTTAGTAAATTATCCCAAAAAGACTTTGGTGATAATTTATTAAAAAATTTATTAACCTCATTTTTTTCGTGCAAATCAAAATGAGGGTAAATATGAAATTCTGCACCACCAATTGGTATAGTTTTTAGACTGAGTAAAACCCCTTTAATTAAATCAATTGTTTGTGGCAAAAAAGCGGTTTGATCTATTTTGAATATAATTCTTTCATTATAAGCTCTGAATTCGCAGTAATCAAATCCTAAAGAAACGCCTCTTTCGGAAAGAAATTCAACATCTAAATTCTCAGCCTCTAACTCTCCAATGAGTTTATTTTTAGCAAACCAATATTTATCAAACATTAATGGGTTGAAAGCACCATCAAATATTATAAATAATGCTATTTCCGGTACTGGTTTGCTAAAATCTTTTAACATTAAATTAGAAATTAATTTCTTAATCTTCAAAAATACTAAAAAGTACAAAGTAAATTTGTTAAAAATAACTCATTTTGACAATTTCTTCCAAAAAATTCAACACCGTAGAAGCCGACCACGAAAAATGATTACCCCCAAATCCATGATCTAACTGATCGTATTTATTCTTTTGTGATTCAAAATATTCATAAAAACCTACTTGATCTACTAAGGCTAAGGTATCATTTAAAACAGTTTTAGCTAATTCAGTTTGTTGGTATTGTAACAAGCCTTGATACAACATCCAATTCATATGAGGCCAAACCGGACCGCGCCAATAGCGTTTACTATCAAACAACGGGCTGTCAATATCAAAACTCGGACACAGGTAAAAGCCTTTTTCTTTAATGTCGTTTAATTTTTGGGTAAGATGATTGGCTTGTGTTGCATTGGGCAAGCCGGCAAACAATGGAATATAGCCACCTATATCTTTATGGGCAATCTGTTTTTCTCCTCGTAAATCATAAGTAAGATAAAATTGTTTTTCTTCATTCCAAAATTTATGTTGAAAGCTCGCTGCACCCTGTTGCAACCATGCTTCTACTTCGGCAAAATCCAAACCTACTTGTTTCGCCACATTTACTAAACCTTTATTGGCTTGTATTAAGATGGCATTCATCATACAATCTTGAATTAAAAAAGGACTTTCTTTGGCAATGCCTTCACCGTCGTACTGATGCCTTTTGCCCAACTGCATTAAATACACATACCGGTCGTATTGATCTTTAGTTGGTCTTTCGCTGGCATCCGCTACTTTGGTATCTCGTCTTTCATAGTTTGGTAATTTTGCTTCATCAATTACAAGGCGGTTTAAACTTTCATCCCAAATGGGTGAGTTATCTCTGCCAGATTCCCAAGGGTGATAAATAAAAAACAAGCCTTCTTTTTTAGGGTCGCGGTAGTTGTACAAAAAGCGATGATAGTTAATTATTTTTGGATAGAGCTCTTTAGCGAAGGCTTTCACTTCCTCATCATCTTGATGCAAATTCAATATAAAATCTAACACAAAACCATGAACCGGCGGTTGGGTAATACCCGAAGTTTTGGGTTGTTGAGAAGCACCGGCATTGACACTGGTTTCCCAAAAATCCCAATTAGGGAAATACGTATTTTCCGTTTCGCTATGAAATATAATGTGGGGCAACATTCCGTTTTGCCATTGTCCACTAAATAAATTGCGCAACTCTTGCATGGCTTGTTTTACGGCATATTGCGCAAAGCCCATGGCAACAAAACCGCTATCCCAATTCCACTGAAAGGGGTATAGTTTGGCAGTTGGAATGGTAAAGCCATTTCGCCAATTGTTGCTTAGGATTTCTTTGGCTTTTTGTTTTAAATGATTCATAAGTAATTATGAATTATGAACTCTTCTTTTAACAGCATTTTATTTTCGATTTTATGTAAGGGAAAAATAAAATTATTGTTGATAATCAATGAGTTACGTTATTTATTTCTGATTTTATTTTTTATTTATTTTTTTTTGGATTCGATGAATAACAGGCATTTCATCAATTATTTACTGTTTATTTCTGATAATTTCATACCTAAAAATAAAATTAACATTGATAATCAATGAGTTATGCTGTTTGTTTTCGATTTTATTTTTTATTTATTTTTTTTTGGAATTCCATAAGTTCTGTTCTTTTTAGCTCCAGTTGTTACTAATTCACCACTTTCTACCATTTTATAAACTATTTTTTGAATGTCATTAGGCAATGCTTCTTTTAATCTTTCCTGAATATCAACCATCTTACTTAAATCATTATATTTCAAATCTTCAACAATCAATGCTTTTAATTTATGTGGTTCAATAGTTTTTAAACTAGGTTTTAAGTTTAATTTCGCCTGCGAAAACACTTCTGGATTTAAAAGATATTCTGTTGCTTTTTTTTCACCTCTTGATATAATTATTCCCTTTTCTAATAATTTTCTAATCCAGTATTTAAGTTTATCTTCCTGATTAAGTTGTAACTTCTTTGACAATTGAGTAGAGAGTATTTTCTTTTCCATTGCAATTATACCAAGGGTTATATTTTCTTTTTGGTTCAAAATATAATAGTTATTAATGTAATCAATAACAGATATCGCCTCTTCATCAATTATAGTTGAGTAAACTGTAACAGTAGTCTTCGAAAATGTACTTTCTATAACAGGAAGTCTTTTGGCATCCCGACTAAGCTTCTCATAAATGAGATCATATCCTGAACCCTCACCTTCCATTAACTTTAAATCGTGTAGTGTTTTTATTATATGAGGATTTCTAGGGTTTCGTTCGTGTAAAATATTGTTTTTAGTGATTCCTAAAGGTAAGCTACCCGGATTAGTAAGTACAATTCGATCCGGGTAAACTTCAAGAAAAATATCTCCTGATGTGGTATATCTTTTATGTGCAATAGCATTTACCAAAAGTTCTCTAATTACTTCTTTGGGATAATTCAAAACTGTATCTCTGAAAAGACCATTCGATAATTCTGTACTATAAGTAAGTTCGACAGCTTCTTTTTCTATTTCCAATAAAAGTTGCATTGGGTTGTGTAAATGAAAATGCCACTTTTTTTCCCTTATCTTATCATAATTATTATTGTAAACTAAATATTGAAAAGTTACTGGGTATGATAGCCTTGCGCGTTGTGTCGGTGAACCCAACCATAAAACACCTAAATTTGTTAAAAAACCATCTTCACTTATCAGTTGATAAAATTCGAGAATCTCCTTAGTAGACTTATTCCTTATGAATTCAGAAGCTCTTTCTGATCTTAAAATATTACTAATAAAAAATTCAATTTGTGTTTGATCTGCTTTATCTAGTTTCATACTTCGAACTACCAACTCCCATTGAAATGCATTTTTTTCAGCAGCCAAATCTGTTAGCTCTTCACTGCCAACAGCATAACAATTATCGGTAACTCTTATCAAAACCTTACCAGAAGATGTAGTAGCAATAACTCTAGTTGAAGGTAGTATTCTCAAAGAAAAATATTCTCCACCATTTTCGTGTTTGTGTATTTGTGGGTTTACGAAACCAACTCCGTTTGTCAGATTTCTAAGTCTTGCAACAACCTTGTTCATCTTAACAATGTCTATTTTTTGTTTAGGAGGAGGGTTGGTATCTCTATCTTCAATACCAATTACAAGCGTACCACCCTGTGCATTCGCAAAGCAAACACAAGTTTCAGCTAATGAAGAAACATTTGACTTTGAGCCTATTGCCTTCTTTAAGCTCTTAAATTCTCTATTACTGGTTTCGCTCCACGTCATTGGATTAAAAAATATAATTCCAAAAATACAAATTTTGAAAAGATGTTTCTGCATTGACCTCCATCAAATCAACCCAAAGTTTACTTTCCGTTAGATATTCCTTCGTAAACAACAATTTATATTCAATTTCAGTTTTATTAATCTGATATCCTTTTTCTCCAAAATAGAAACCTAAAAGTTTTTGTGCTTCTTCTATAGAATCAACTTTAAAATGTGATTCAATGATAGTGGATTTAAAATTTACAGATGTCCAAAATTCTAAATCGGCTTTCATGCTTCCAATATCTTTTTCTGCTAATGCACTAAACTCATCATCGTCGACATTATCAACTATTAAAATAGCACCTCCTTTTTTAACTACTTTATTAAGTTCATTTAGTCCAACATGGGTTCTTTCTTTATTAAATGAAGGAAAGAAAAAAGCCCAAGTAGAATAGGCTGCATCAAATACGTTAGCATGGAAGGGCATCTCTTGTGCTGCACCTTTTACCCAAATTATATCCTTTGAGGGATCAATCATTTTTTCATCTGGTTCCATAGCCACAACTCGACGACTATCTCTACTCAACTTTTCTGCGGTAAAACCATTTCCTGCTCCTACGTCAAGCACTTTTCCAGATGATGGAAGTTTTGAATCAAGATAGGCGACCACTTTACCTGCTCTATCCATGCATCTTCGTTCAATCTCAAAGAGTTCAGGATTATCTCCACCGTAAAATTTAATGATTTGACTATCTTTTTTTTTCATTATGCTCTTCTTGAAACCATAAGGGGATGAAATTATATTCATCCCCTTCAATATAAGTTTATATTGCGGTGGGAGAGGGATTCGAACCCCCGGTACCTTTTAAAGTACGGTAGATTTTCAAACTACTGCATTAAACCGCTCTGCCATCCCCAAACATATCCTAAATATATTTGGCGACACATAGAAAACAGTTTCTCCCAAATTCTCAATAGTATCATTTTCTTTTCTAAAAATCAAATCCCAATCTCAAAAATATCCTTCTTGGTAAAATAGGGCGACCAACAAAAAATTCACCACCAGATATTTGACTATTCCCCTGTCTCGGCGAACCCTCCGTAACACCAGCAGCATCTAATAAATTAAATACACCAATACCAATTCTGGCAGTTTCATTACCATCCCCTAAACCAAAGGTGTAGCCGGCATCTAAGCGAACAATGTTGAAACCTTCTAACTCAACATTATTGCTATTGTTGGCAAACTTACTGCCTAAAAAATTAGAAGTTAAGTTGGCATCGAAGCCAGATTTGTTTACGTTTAAACCAATTAAACCCATTATGTTTGGTATACGAGCTATGCTGTTACCAACTTGTTCATCATTACCTTCCACTTTTGTAAATTGATGATCTTGAAACGTTAAATTGCCAAACAAGTCTATGCCCTTGGTTACATTATAATTAACATTAGCCTCAATACCAAAAGCGCGGGTATCTTGCAATTGTATCAATTCGGTAATACCACCTTGCCCATCATTAACAATATCAACATTTCTTCTATCTGTTAAATTATTGAAGAAAACCGCAGCAGTACCGGCTAATTTCTCGGCTCCATATTTTACACCTAGTTCACCTTGTATTACATTTTCAGTTTCATACGATTGTACGGCACCATTATCAAATTTTAATGAACGTAATTGAGGGAAGAAATAGCCTCTTGAAAAGTTAGCATAAACATTAAGGCTTTCATTCAATTTATATAAACCAGCTAAGGCAATAGCTACATCACTTGCACTAACAATGGCTTTGTTAAATACATTAGAGCCAATACCATCTTCTAAACTAACATTTCCACTTGCCCTTTCCCAACGTATTCCGGCATCTACACTCCAGTTGTCTCCTTTAATTTCATCGGCTGCATAAAATGCAATTTTTGAACTCGAAAGGGTTTTGTTGGCAGTTTGTCTACCCGAGCCATTTACATAACCAGCCGTTGCATGTACAACATTTACACCAGCACTATCAACTCCATTTAAGCTAACTGCCCTTGGTGAATTCGAAAAATCTCCAAGTACATTATGTATCCAATTATTATCTAAGGCTTTAGTATTGGCTAAAAAAGTACCAAAAGTAATGTTGTGGATATCTACCGTTTTTGTCAGGTTAATTTCTCCAACCAACTCTTCCATATCCCGTTGACGATCTAACACTCTGTTTTCGAATAATAGATCGTTGCTGGCTAAAGATTGTCCATTATCTGCAAAAGAAAAAGAACCACTAGCTAAACCTCTATCTCCGAGATAAGAAGTTTGTGTTTCTGGTGTATTGTGAGATCCATCGCCATCTAAAAACAAATTAAACCAATGCTCATAACTGGCAGCTTTAGCTTTGGAGCTTAGCAACCAATTGTCTCCAAAAGCATGTTTTAGGTCTAACATTACAAAACCTCCGTTAGTTGTTACCCCATCTCCTATTGGAGATTTAAAGGTTCCAAATGGCGTATCAAAAGAAAAATCTCTTAACTGACCAGAAAGCATGGTATATATCGGCTCACCATCATTTCCTATTGGTCGCAAGCGTTCATCGTTTGAATTATCTAAAGGATAAGGTAAATAAAACTGTACATTATCATCAATTAACTGAGTTAATAAAGTAACGGAACTATTGCCTTCATTAAATACCTTTTTAACATTACCTCTAATTTGATAACCGCGTGTTGGCATGCCGGTTTCTAAGGGACCTTCATCATAACGATAAAAAGCAGAAACAGCATAAAACAAATTTTCGGCTAAAGGACCGGAGGTCAACATATCTACTCTTGCTCGTCCGCCTTGTGCCCACTCTAACTGTACCTTGTTTTTAGGATTGGCAGAGCCCCGATAACTATTATAGTTAACAATACCGGCTACACTACCTGCGCCAAAAAGGGTAGAGGCACCACCACGCACAAACTCTAAATCTCTTATCCCAATATCATTTCTAAAAAATACATCGTGTGCTGAAGAGTTTAAACCGAAAGTACTTAATATAGGAATACCATCAATTTGAAGTGGTGTAAAAGCGTATTGTCCACCAGAAGGGAAGCCTCTTACAAACAAGTTAGTCGCTACTTCACCACCACCACCTTCGGCAGTTATACCGGGCACTACTCTCAATACATCTGCCTGAGAGTTGTTGTTTAAATAACCTAACTGTTCTGGATTTAATTTAGTTAAAGACATCGGTGCTTCTTTTTGCGTTCTTCCGGTAAAGGTGCCGGTTACGACTACTTCATCTAAAGCTAAGCCATCGGTTCCCATCACCACATCTTGAACGGAATTTTTGGAACTAGCTGATATGGGTCGTTTTACAATGCTGTAACCAATATAAGAAAAGACTAATACACCTCCCTCATCTGGAACGTTGATAGAATATTTTCCATTTAAATCGGTAACCGTTCCTAAATCAGTTCCCGTTAAAAAAATGTTTACTCCAATAAGCGGTACTCCATCGTTGTCGGTAACCGTACCACTAACTGTGCTCTGACTATAAGCCAACACACAACTAAATACAATAAGAAGAATGCCAATTAGCCTTTTTAGATTGTACAATAATTTCATAATATTACTTTATAAGTATAAAAATTGGTTTTGATCATTCTTAAAGCTATGGAATAATTCAAAAATAACTGCCCATTTTTACCTTTGAGATTTTCCGATCTACTTCATTAAAAATACTCGTCTTAGCACCACTAAGCCTGCGTTTTTTAACTTGTATATCAAAAAATCTCTTTGCTAAAATTTGAACATTTATTTTTTCATCATTCCTATGTATCAATCAAGCTCATACTGTCAACTTGTCTAACTACTAAAATAGTATTATTTCTCTTTGAAAAACCTTTTGATAACACTGAAAGTGGATGAATCAATTTTCATAATTTTACAAATGATGGCTTTCAAATTAAAATACCAGTAAACTTTTTCTTACAAAAGTATTACGCTATAAAGATACACTTTCATAATTTTCAGTTATTTGAAGTATTTTTCCCAATTTTTGGACTATATTGTCTATTGTTTTTATTTTTTTAATAATTTAACCCAAAATAGTCTATTCTGATTAACAGAACTTGGATGTGCTAATTCTATAATATATTGACATATGAAACCGGAATATGAAAAAATACAGAATCGCCCCCTCCATTCATTTATCACAAAAACAGTAGAAAGACCTCAACGCCCAACCTTAAAGGAAGCCTGGCATTTTCATCCTGAAATAGAAATTTGTGTGACTTTAAAAAGTGAAGGCAAACGTTTCGTTGGCAATGACATTTCTGACTATTTGATTAATGATGTAGTGATATTTGGAGCTAACTTACCACATGGTTTTATAACGGAAATGGAATCGAAACAAATTGTTATACAACTACAAGAAAGCTTTCTGGGTTTGGAATTTCTGGAAAAACCGGAAACTCATATTATTAAAGAACTCTTTACCAAAGCCAAACGCGGCATTCAATTTCATGGTAAAACCCAATTAAAAGCAAAACAATTTGCCAAACAATTATTTCAGTTAACAGGTTTTGCTAAAATATTAAAACTTTTAAAATTATTAAATTACTTAGCTACATCTGATGAATGTAGTTTTATCACCAACCCTAGTTTTCAGCCAGATATGAGAATGAACGAGTTAAAGCGCATTCGAGTGGTATATCATTACATCTTAGAAAACTATCAACAAAAAATTGCTTTGGAGGAAGCTGCAAAGTTAGTGTCAATGACCAAATCTTCTTTTTGCCGATTCTTAAAAAAACACACCAAAAAAACGTTTTCTGAAATTGTAAATAGTATTCGGGTTAACCATGCCTGCGATTTAATTATGCATTCGCACAAAAACATTTCCACCATTGGCTATGAAAGTGGTTTTAACGATATCTCCTACTTTAGCCGTACCTTCAAAAATTTGACCGGCAAAAATCCTAAAGTATTTATGTTGGAACATCGCTGTAAAGAAGCGGAAAATACATTTATGGGTGGCAAGCAATTTTGAGTGATTACCCGTTTTATAAGCTCAGCTTTATTTCTAAATTCTTCTTGAAGTAAATTTTTACAGCTAATTAAGACTTAAAACAAATTCAAACTAAAATTATTCATCAAAATTCCCTTTCTTTCATTCAAAATGAATAAAACCAATAACCAATCTGCCTTTGCCGGTATAATGATCACTGCCGGATGTACTATCGGTGCGGGCATGTTTTCATTGCCGGTTGTTGCTTCAGGTATGTGGTTTGGCTATAGTTTAGTCTGTTTATTGTTTGTTTGGTGGTTAAATTATCAATCGGCTTTATACATTTTAGAAGCCAATGCACATTTTGAACTCGGTGAAAGTTTCAATACCATTATCACCCAAACATTGGGCAAAATTTGGAACATGTTCTTTAGTTTGCTAATCGCCTTTTTATTGTACATTTTGTTATATGCCTATTATAGTGCTTTTGGCAATATGGTAACTAAAACACTGGGTTGGTCAGTATTTGAAACCTATGCTTGGTTACAAGGGCTTGCTAGTTTATTGTTGGGTGGTATTTTAGCATTCGTTATATGGTTGAGTACAGCTGCTGTTGGTCGTTTGTCAACTATTTTAGTGGTAGCGATGATGATAGCTTTTCTATTGGCTATGTTGGGTTACTCCTTTCAAATTGACGCCAGTAACTTATGGAACATTGATAATAAAAACACCAACTATATATCTTACATATGGGGAGCTCTACCCTATTTTATAACCGCTTTTGGTTTTGTTACAGTTGTACCCAGTTTATATAAATTTTATGGGAAAAACCCTACTACGATTAAAAGAAGTTTATTTGGTGGATCATTCATTGCGCTGTTAGTCTACACCTTATTTATTGTGGTCACTTTTGGCAATATCTCGCGTGAAGAATTTATTGCCATCAACAAAGCAGGCGGTAATATTGGAAATTTAGTGAAAGCCTTTGATCCAACCAACCACCAATCTATTAGTAGTTTCTTATTACATCTTTTTTCCAATCTGGCAATCATTAGTTCATTTTTAGGCGTTGGCTTAAGCTTGTTTGATTACATTGCTGATAAATTTGCTTTTACGAATAATGCCTCTGGACGGTTTAAAACTGCCTGCCTTGCCTTTTTACCTTCAGGTTTTGCCAGTTTCTTTTTCCCTAATGGATTTATTGCAGCTATCGGTTTTGCCGGTTTGGTCATTATCATTGCCTTTTTCATCATTCCTTTTTTTATGATGCAAAAGTTAAGAAGTACTACCAAACAAAACTCATATACCGTTGGTGGAGGGAAAACACTGTTGTATGTTTTTGTACTGTCGAGTATATTTGTGGGAATTTTCAAAATACTTACTTTATTTAAAATTTTACCGCAATGGTAAAAATCGTTTTGCAATGTCATTTAAAGAGAAACGAATAAGAATTTTAGAGTGGGGCTACTGGTCTAAAACCTTCAACCGTCTTAACTACCGGTCTGAATAAAAAAAATTTAGTACTTTAACATCCTAACTTAAATTAAACATGATTTCGTCAAGCATATTTCATTTTTATTTCGCACTGTTCGCTCTAATGATGAGCCCGGTTGCTGGATGCCATAAAACAGATACTTCTAAAGAGAATTTACCTTTAGAAAACCTAGCTATGCCCGATGGTTTTAATATACAGGTTTTTGTGCAAGATGTCGAGAATATTCGAGCCATCACCAAAAGTGAAAGCCGTTCCATTTATTATGCAGGCAGCCGTGGTGAAGGCAAAGTATATGCTTTAATTGATGAAAATGAAGATTATGTAATTGATCAAACTATTACTTTATTTAGTGATTTATCCTTACCAACCGGTATTACCTGGCATCAAGGTGATTTGTATTTTTCTGAAATCAACCGGGTATTAAAAGTGAGTAACATTGATGATGTAATTAACCAAAACCCTCAATTTGAAGTGATCAATGATAGCTTTCCAACAGAAGAACATCATGGTTGGAAATATCTAAAATTCGGACCTGACGGTAAACTATATGTTCCCGTTGGTGCACCTTGTAATATTTGCGATAAAGAAGATGAACGCTTTGCCAGTATTATGCGGATGAATGCAGACGGCAGTGAAGTAGAAGTTTTTGCAAGCGGTGTTCGAAATTCGGTAGGCTTCGATTTTCACCCTACTACCAACAATTTATTTTTTACCGACAATGGCACCGATTGGATGGGCGATGACAAACCATTTTGCGAACTGAATGAAGCGAAAGAAAAAGGTCAACATTTTGGTTACCCCTATTGCCACAGTGGCAAATGGTTAGATGATAAGTTTGGTAAAGAGAAAAGTTGTGATGATTATGTTATACCCGTACAAAATCTCGGACCGCACGTTGCACCACTCGGCATGACTTTTTACACTGGCAAACAATTTCCTGAAAAATATCAGAACGCCATATTTATAGCAGAACATGGCAGTTGGAACAGAAGCAAAAAAATTGGTTATCGTGTTGCGGTGGTTCGGTTAGATGAAAACGGACAATCGATGGGTTATGAAATTTTTGCCGAAGGTTGGCTGCAAGATGGCAAAGTTTGGGGTCGCCCGGCTGATGTAATGCAATTACCTGATGGCTCTCTTTTAATTAGTGATGATTTTGCCAACGCTGTTTACCGGATTACCTATGATGGTGGATAGCAAATTAACTCAAGTGGTAGCGGTAATTATATGAAATAGATTATTGAATACTTATGATTAAGGCAGATATATAAGAACATTTTTTTTAACTTTAGGTACTATTGATTTACTTGCTAGTTACGGTAGTTGCCAGCCTCTATATCATCAATACCTTCTTGTATAGCTGTTTTTTCTTCCTCAGTAAGTTGGTAAGGCTTCGTATCTTGTTGAGACTCTATTAAGTTAAGCACTTCCTGTAAAGCACTTTCATTTAAATCATTTAATTTTTCAATTACTTTTTCTTTTAGCAACGCCATGCTTAATCTTTCAAAAGTTAAATTATTTTAGTTTGAAGTAAAGTTACGAAAAACTATTATTAACCATCGCCCTTATTTGCAAACCCGCAGGTAAGGTAGGCGAAAAAAACGGCTCTGACGTTTGGGTGTTTAGTGCATTGCAAATGAATTGCTCAAGCATCGTCGTTACAAAAGAAGATGAGGCGAGGGAGTTATATTATTTAACCTTCAAGCCATCTAACTTTGTAATAGTCACTTTATTCTCTATGTTTTCAAAATCATCCCAATCGTCTGTTAGTAAGGTTGCGTTTAAGTACGCTGCTGTGGCAAGGATAATAGCATCGGGTAGTCTAATTTTCTTTGTATCAGATATTCTGTATTGAATAACCTTATTGGCGATAAATGAATTGGTATGTAATATATTGATATAGTGGAAGTATTTATCAATCCTTTCCTTTTCTTGTTGGTTTTTGAATTTAAAACCATACAACTCCATAAAAGTTACAACTGAAACATAGAATTCTTCAAAATTATTTTCGAGTAATTTTTGCTCATCGACTATTAACTTTTGCAATTCAGATTTTGCTATTTGATTCGTTGGTTCTACCACGATCTTAATGAAAACCTTAGCTTTGTAAAAAATAGATGGTTCTTCTACAATGTTTATGAAGCTGGCGTATTTAAATCTGGCTCTGACTTTGCCATTTTCCGATATACTTCCTTGAAAATCCTTGCCTTAACCCCATTAAGCCTGCGTTTTTCATCTCGTCTATCAAAAAATGGTTTTGTCATAATTGGGAAATTTATTTTCTCATCGTTCCTATGAAACAGTAAACCCTATAAACTAGCCCCGATTTCCAAGCCAACAGCACTAAAGTGCATTGGGTTATTTAGCAGCTAAGTGTTGTTTTTCGAATGGAAAAATTCGTCATTCAAAATTGGGTGTTCGGTGTTCGATATTCGATATTTTTTTGGATGACCATTTAATGAACAACGAATATCGATTAACGAATAATGAATTATATTTAATGTAAAATAAATGATATTCAATATGCCGAAGGACACTTAGATAGATTAGTACTGGTTATGCTGCTTGAAGCGTTTGCCCTTGTGCGTTGGCGCAGCATTTGAACAGATAGCGGGCAGCGCGTTTCTATCTAGTTTCCACCGTTTCGCTTCTAAAAAAAATAGTTATTTATACGTTAGGTTAAAATATAAAACCAATAATAATACACGTTAATTGATTGAATAAATTATACGCTTTATTCACAACCTTCAATCATTGCTTCAAATGCACTGCCTGTTTTTACTTCAAAACCGTTTTGTAAGTGAATTAAAGAACCTGCTTTGAAAGTGACGTTTTTACCCGTTTCAATTCTTCCATTGGAAATTATATAATCATCAACTTGTTCAGTACCATTGGCAATAGGCGGATAATTAATTTGAATTAAGTTTGTTGGGCATAAACCTTGTTCCGCAACAGCTAAAACAATACCGGTTTCAAGTACATTGCATCCATCACTATCCGTTACGCTCACCCAATAAGTGCCTGCAAATAAATTAGTTACATCTTCTGTAATTGCACCGGTTGACCAATAAAAAGAATATGGTCCATTGCCTCCAGTAATATTTAAGTCAATTGCACCGTCGTTTATGGTATTTGAACTTGCATTGGTTATGGTTGGATTGCCTAAAATTTTGCCACTACCCCCAACAGTATACACCTCTTCAAAAGGGCAACCTTTATTGTCTGTAATAGTTAGCGTATAATCACCTTGTAGTAAATTATTGTTGTTGGCAACCGAAATTCCATTAGACCAATTTATTGAAAATGGAGCGGTTCCATGTTCAATATTAGTAATATTTAAATACCCATCGTTATCGGAGTAACAGCTTTCATTTTGTGCTTCAACAGAAACTTCTAAGGTATTGCAATCTAATACTAAAATATTGACATTTTCTGTAAGTACACAACCTACTGAATCTATAATTTGAACTGAATAGTTTCCTGGCGACAAAGCCTCTACCAAAGGTGTTGTCGCACCATTCGACCAACTATAGGAATAAGGAGTAACTCCATTAAGTGCATTAACTATTGCCGTTCCATTGTTGGCTTGATAGTAAGTTTCATCTGTTTTATTGGTTGTAGCCATAAAGTTACTGCATTCAATTGCTGCAATAATAAATTCCTTTGTTCCTCTACATCCTTTGGCATCTGTTACTTCAATAGTATAGTTATCAGGGCTTAGGTTGTTTACCAACGAATCTGTACTTCCAGTTGACCAGTTATACGTGTAAGGAATTGATTCGCTCGATATACTTACATAAGCCATTCCATCATTGGTTTCATAATAGCTTTCATCAACTTTATTTACTGTAAATTCAAAACTACTACAATCAATTGCTGCAATAGTTATATTGTTAGTTCGGTTACATGCCAAAGCATCGGTAACTGAAACAGTATATGTACCCGGTGGAAGATTATTTACTGTAGAAGTTGTATCACCATTAGACCAACTGTAAGAGAAGGGGGCATTGCCTCCAACTGTTGTAACTGTAGCCGTTCCATCGTCATTTTGGTAATAGGTTTCATGGGTTTTATCGGTAGCAATTGAAAAACCAGTACAAGAAATAGCAGAAATAGTGACTGTGTTAGTTTGATTACAGCCAACTGCATCAACCACAGTTACTTCATAATCTCCGGGAGCTAAATTATTAACAGAAGAAACACTTGTACCATCCGACCAGCTATAAGTATAAGGCATTTTGCCATTTATCACATGAACTAAAGCGGTTCCGTCATTAGCTTGAAAAGCAGTTTCATCTGTTGAAGATACAGTGGTTTCAAATTGGCTACAATCAATAGCTTGAATATTAGTTGAAGCAGTTAGTGGACAACCTACCTTATCTAATACCTCAACTGAGTAGTTTCCTGGAGCTAAATTAATCAGGGTATGCGTAGTAGCCCCGGTAGACCATTTGTATGTATAAGGATTTTCTCCTCCTGTTGTATTAGCAAAGGCTGTTCCATCATTAGATTGGTAGTAAGTTTCATCCGTAGCATCAATACTCAAACTAAATGCACTGCAATCTAACGATTTAATTATGGCTAATTCATTAATGGTACATCCCACCTTGTCAATTATATCAACACTGTAACTTCCTGGGGCTAAATCAATAATTCTTGCCGTACTAGCTCCATTAGACCATGCATAACTAATTGGCGCAACTCCATTCGTTAAGTTTGCAGTTATTGTTCCATTGTTGGTTTGATAATAGCTTTCGTGGGCAATGGCTATATGAACACTAAAGTTGCTGCAATCTATTGCCTGAATAATGGTTGAAGCCGATGCTGTACAACCGAGATCATCAATTACCTCCACACTATAACTTCCTGGCGAAAGATTATTGATAGCAGTTAAGCTTGTTCCATCCGACCAATTGTAAGAATATGGTGAAGTACCATTTAAAGGAATTGCTGTTGCACTTCCGTTATTGGTTTGATAATAAGTTTCATCAACTTTATCAATAATAACACTAAAATTGCTACAATCAATTGCCTCTATCGTAATACTTTCCGTTGCGGTACAGCCCAACGCATCAGTTGTTTGTACGGTGTACATTCCTGGTGATAATCCACTTATATTATTAGTGCTTGCTCCATGAAACCAATTAAAAGTATAGGGTTCAATTCCATTAACTACATTAACAGAAGCCGTTCCATCATTGGTTTGATAATAGGTTTCGTTAGTTTTGCTAAGTAATAAACTGTAATTACTACAATCAATAGCCTGTATGGTTACCGAAGCTGTTCTAGAACAATTTAAGGCATCGGTTACAGTAAGGCTGTAAGTTCCTGGAGCTAAATTATCTATTGTTGCTGTGCTTGCTCCAGTTGACCAATTATAAGTATAAGGTGCATTACCATTTATGGGTTCAACTGCAGCTGTTCCGTCATTTAACTGATAATAGGTTTCATCTGTTTTACTTGTATTGATAGAAAAGTTGGTACAGGAAATAGCAGAAATCGTAACAGATTCAGTAAAGCTACAACCAACAGCATCGGTAATTATTACTGAATAGCTATTGGGAGCAAGAAAATTTATTTGCGCTGTATTTTTGCCATTTGACCAATTGTAGACATATGGACTTTGCCCATTGATTGGAGAAGCAATTGCAGTTCCATCGTTGGCTTGAAAGGCGGTTTCATCTGTTGAAGAAACATTCGCAGCAAAGTCACTACAATCAATCGCTTTAATTGTAGCAGATGCACTTAATGGACAACCAATATTATCTAGTACATCTACGGTGTAGCTACCCGGTGTTAAGTTACTAATTGCTTGCGAGGTCTCTCCATTAGACCAACTATAGGTATAAGGGCTTTGTCCATTTGTTGGAGTTGCCATGGCAACTCCATTATCACTTTGGTAATAACTTTCGTCTGTTGCTTGAATTGCCAAGTTAAAACCACTGCAATCAACAGCTACAATAGTAGTAATTTCTGTTGCTTTACACCCTACCTGATCGGTTACTTCAATGGCATATGAGCCAGGTGAGAGATTATCAATATTCTGCGTTACTGCTCCATTAGACCAATTGTACGTAAATGGTGAAGTACCATTTGTTGTGTTAACGGAAACGAAACCATTATTGGTTTGATAATAGCTTTGATTGGCAGAAGCTGCTACAATACTAAAGTTGCTACAATCAATTGCCTTAATAGTGGTTGAAGCGTTAGCCACACATCCTAAAGCATCTGTTAATTGAAGACTGTAATTACCAGGTGATAAGTTAATTAATACCGCTACTTTAGCTCCATTAGACCAATCGTAATTAAATGGAGGCTTTCCATTAATTGGATTGGCAACTGCCACACCATCATTGATTTGATAATAGGTTTCGTTAGCAGAATTAATTTCTAAGCTGAAATCACTACAATCAATAGCTTCAATAACAAATGTTTTTGTAGCTGAACAAGCTAAAGCATCACTTACTGTAACGCTATAAGTGCCCGGTGTTAAATTATAAATTGCTGGTACAAAATCTCCAACTGACCAATCGTATTGGTAGGGCGCTGTTCCATTTTTTAAGGTAATGGATGCTGAACCGTCATTTGCTTGAAATAATGTTTCATCTGTTTTATCTACCGCAAAATCAAAATTATTACAATCAATACCAAGAATACTAATTTGTTCTGTTTTAGCACAGCCTAATGCATCTTTAACGGTTACGGTATAATCTCCAGGTGTCAAGTTATTTACTGAAGCACTGGTTGCTCCGTTTGACCAACTATAAGTGTAGGGCATTGTTCCACCATTTGCTGTAACATCAGCTGTTCCATCATTTGCTTGATGTAATGTTTCATCGGTTTTTTGCGTTGAAAGGTTCAATGAACTGCAATCTACAGCTAAAACCGAGGTAGAAGCCGAAGCGGTACAGCCCACTTTATCCGTTACATCTACTGTAAAAGTACCATCAGGTAAATTAATGATAGTAGCCGTGTTGCCACCATTATTCCAATTATAACTGTATGGAGTTGTGCCATTGCTTGGAATAGCTGTTGCCGTACCATCATTTGCCTGAAAAGCCGTTTCATTGGTTGAAGTAGCTGTCGCACTAAAATTGTTACAGTTTATTGCTTGGATAGAAACCGTACCCACACCTTTACAACCTACTGCATCAACAAAATTGAGGGTATAAATGCCCGGTGCGAGGTTAGCAATAGAAGAAGTAATTGCTTCATTTGACCAGGAATAAGATATTGGAGTTATTGCATTACTTATGTTAGCGCCAGCCGTACCATCGTTTGCTTGTAAATAGGTTTCATCAGTTGAAAAGACTTCAAAGCCAATATTATCACAATTAATAGCCTCAATGTTTATTGTTCCAGACGAAGGACATCCTATATTATCTGTAATATCTATAGTATAAGTACCAGGACTTAAATTATTTATAGATGATGAAGTTGCGCCATTACTCCAGCTATAAGTATATGGTGTATTTCCACCACTAACATGGGCTGTAGCTGTACCATCATTAGTTTGATAATAGCTTTCATTAGTTTTATTAACATTTAAAGCTAAGCTGCTGCAATTTACCGGATTGATGTTTATACTTTTTGTAGTTGAGCAACTGTTGCCATCGGTTACTGTTATGGTATAATTGCTGGGTGACAAATTGTTGATATTTGGAGTGCTTGCACCATTTGACCAATTGTAACGATAAGTTGGCGTGCCTCCACTTACAACAACACCGGCACTACCATTGTTAGTTTGATAATAGCTTTGGTCGTTTTTTGAAGTATTTACTTGAAGTGCACTAGGTTGGGTAATGTTAATGGTATCAAATTTAATGCATTGCCGAGCATCGGTTATCGTAACGATATAATCCCCTGCCTCCAAATTAGAAATAATTGAGCTGGTTTGCCCTGTGTTCCAATTATAAGTGTAGGGAGATTTACCTCCTGAAACGGAGAGTGAAATAAAACCATCATCGCTTCCATTACAACTAACATTTGCTAAAAATGGATTGTTATTAATTGTGGTGCAGAAAATGTTTTCTTCATTGGGCGTTACATATACAATTTGAGCTGCCCAACTACCCGCATTGGCATTATCTAAATGTACATCTCTTAAGGCGAGCGAATGCAATCCCAAATCCGGTTCGGTATCCCAAGGTGCAAAATCATCATACTTTAAACTATCTATAATATTATTGAGAGGATCAACTAACCATAAGTTTTCGCCACTATTGGATAATTTACCGACATAAGTTGCATCGGGGTAAAATCCATATTTTTCTTTAAACATTAAACTGTCTTCCGCTATAATAAAAAAATCATCTTTAGCCACACTCATATTTTTCCCAAACTTAACTGTCACTCCTTTTGCAAAACTTACATCGGTTAAGTTGATCGTTGAATTGCCTGTATTCTTTAACTCAATAAACTCAAAATTTCTACCCGAAATTGAGTCTTGTCTTCCAAGAGCAGGATTCCAAAAAATACTATCCTTAGGGTTGTAATGAATTTCATTAATAACCAAGTCGGCATAATTTTGATTAACATAAAATTTGCGGGGGCACATAGCCGACCACTTTTTGATATTGCTATTGGAATGAAAGTTATCTCTTACTCTAGCCTTAACCGTAACTGGTCCGTTAGGTAATGTTATTGCCTCGTCGTATTGAATGGCACTATTTAAAATACCACCGCCAACTGTTCTTGGGTCACTTCCATCTAAAGTATAATATATGGTACTGTTGGCATTATTGTTAGTAAGCACCAATTGAAAACCCTGATTAGTTAAGCCACCATACTGATTAAATTCAACCGCTTTTAGATCTGAGGTTACTCCATTATCTTTCCAATAGTTAATCATACTGGCTGTTCTATTTGGTAAATAAGTATTACGCATTGCATTCAGTTCGGCAGTAAATTCATCATTAACATCCCATTCGTCTTTTTTAACATGGTTACTTCTATTATTGTTCACATAAGAAAAATCGTTGTCTCCCCATCTGGCAGATTCGGCGATTAAAGAAGTTTTAACTTGGTTAATTCGATGCATATAAGCACCAACAACCATAGTTGGTGTTAAAATACCATTATTGTAACAGGTGCACTCCATATGATCAGCCATCATATAAGTAAATTCAATGTCATCTACTAAGTTATCCGGCACCGGACCATCTTGATTTACAGGAGCTGCAAAATAGGATAAGCTACCCGCAAAATTCGGATCCCATTGACCGCCATTGCCAATTGCAAAATCAACATCCCAAAGTAAAAATTTATAGCCTCCCTTACCTGGTGTTATATTTCCACCACCCAAACAATTGTGCGCCTCAAACCAATCGAAGCCAGAAGCATAAGACATCAACATTAAATAAGCAGCAGTTTGATCTAAATCTAAATATCTGTTAGTATTATTAATATTTGATTGACTACTTAAATTGATGCGATTAGGTAAATCTTTCCACAAACTATTATTGTAAGTATATGGTCCATCCCAAATTTCTCCACTTTTGTATACTTCATAATCGGTGTCGTCTCCACCATAATAATCAGCAAAGAAATGCGCATCCGGTCTTTCTAAAATATGATATTGACCAATATAATCACCGTTTACATATAGATGCACAAATCTGCCATGTGGAGCCGGGTAGCCCATTTCCATCTGCAAATCAAACAGAAACCGGTTTCGAACATATTGCGCTACATTTTCATTTCCGTGCTCGGCGTTTAATCCATCTTGACTTCCGCTTCTAAGCAACAATTTATCAAATTCATTAACTGGCGGAACTGCATAATCAGTATCATCATAATTATCGGGCTTAAACAAATCATACTCTAACTTCGAGTCTCCATAAATAGACTTAAATTCTAAACGATAATTTTTTTTAGGGTTGGTTGGACTACCTCCCCAAGTTTGTATTCCGCTATGTATCATAAAACCTTCTCTGCTCTTATCAGGAAAAAACATTTCAACAGAGGTTTCAATTTCAGTATCAATATGGTTAGTTTCATTGATATTGTTTGATACTAAAGAGATAACTGGAAGGGCTTTTAAAGAAGCTACCATTTGAGGACCATAGATTGAACTTAGGGTTATATAAGTATACATATTTCCGTCATTAATTACATCGTTTAAAAAAATGTAAGAATGTGTTCGGATATTGCTTTCATCTGTATTAGTATAGGCAAATACCCTTAATAAAGTGGTATTGTTAATATTTATTGAACCGTTGTAGACCTTGCCATTAGTTCTACTTGGCTTAGTTTGATTAGTAGTATAACGAATAGTAGCATTTGGGTTGTCTGTTTCTATAACCAACTGAAAAGCCTTGTTATAATAGCCTCTTTTTTGGCTGAAGTCCAAATCAATAGTAGCGTGTAAGGAGAAACTTACACATATAAATACTAACAATAGGGAATTTTTTAAGTTAGTAGCAAATTTCTTCATATATCTTTTATAAAACTAATATAATGCTATTAGAACCACAATTATGCCAAAAATTGAACGGTAAATTATATAAGTATAGCAAAATGTTGAAGGTTTTGCAAGATTATGCAAATTGTAAACAAAAAAAATTCTTTATCATAGATGGTAAATTTATTTTATCATTATTGTTTACTGAATATATTATTATATAATTATTTTTACTAACAATTATTCTAATATAAATAAAATTTGAAAATTATGGTAAGAAGATTAGAAATTATAAGATATAGACATTTCCGTTTTTTGATTGTTAGATTTTTGAGTAAATGGTTGTTGCGTTAAATCAGCAGTTTATTATTAACTTAAGTTTCGGTAGTAAAGTAATGTTCTAAGTTGTACTTAAAATTCTGTCATTTCAAATGAAAAGAGAATTCTTCCTTTCAATTCAAAGAAAAGTAAATATTGATGTAAGATATCTCCCTTCGGTTGAGATGACAAATTTTATCATAAACAATTTAAACTACTTGAAAAGCATCACAAAAACAAAATTTTAAGTAAAACAATGAATATTGAATCTTTAAAAATAGTTGAAAATTATAAACTTAAAAAAATAGCTTCTACCGAGAATTCAGTAATTAAAAAGCAAGCCATCGTGTAAAAAAAATAGGGTATTCTGTTTCAATACCCTATTTTAAATTATTTGCAATTATTTAATTTAAATGCATCTATAATAAGATTGAATACAAGTGTAGTATTCAGATATATAACTATTATAATCGGAATAACCATAATAATACTTATAATAGGCGTTGTACGCACATATTGAATAAGTGTGCGAGCAATTTCGAACTGCTAATTTGTTTTTATCCAACAAGTCGTGGGCTAAGGTTATTACTTCGTTAAAGGCTTGCTCTTTTAAAGATGTAAGCTCAGGCAAATCACTTAGTATATTTGTTTTATACCGTGCAAATTTATGCGCAGTATCTGTGTAAGTATTTATAAAAACATCAAAATCTATAATATCTTTTGTAATATCAATTTCATTATCTTTTATAAATTTTTGCAAATCGTTTCCAATTTGTTGGTTGAGTGTAACACTTGCTTTAAAGTTTGGATTATTTGCCAGTTTTTCAGCAAGAGTTGTGGTGTTTACTTCGTGAAGCTCATCAGTTATACTATCCGTTCGAGTGCAAGAAGTGTTTAGAACAGCAATTACTGCAATAACTGCAAGGCTGAACAACATGTTTTTTAATTTGAAATTTTTCATTGTTGATTAATTAAATATAAAATGAATGCTTACTCTATTGTGGCTTTTCAGCAATTCGCCGTTTCAAAATATGTACATACTTTATTGATGAATAAGGCAAAAGTTTTACAATGATGCCTTATTGATTACAAATGTAACCTTGTTTTACACAAAGCAACAGTAACACTTTTTTAGGATTGTCTACATAAAATGTGCTTCTAATTGAATAGAAAACATCATAAAATATTGATAACAAGTAGATTAAAAATCATATGAGAAGTTAAATTTCAACTAAAAACTACTTTTTGTATACATTAATATATAGAAAAATTAGAAAACCCCTATACAAATATCAAAATAAAGGAACACCAAACAGTTGTAAACAATATTGCTTAGCTAAGTCGTTGCTTTTTTAAATCTCCTTACTCTACAATCATTTTCTTGGTATCAACAGTATTCCCATCAATTTTTAAACGGTAAGAATACATTCCCATCGCCATATCGTTGAGCTTCAATTCAATGAAACCCTTACCTTTTTCGGTAATGTCAATTCTTTTTATGGTTTGTCCAGTTACATTTTGAACTGTTAAAAAGGCTTTGTCGGTTTCTTTTGGAATAAAATAATCAATTCTGGTATAATCCTTTAACGGATTTGGCGTGTTTTGACCTAACCAGGCTTTACCCGAACCTTGAATTGTGCTGCTTATTGGGTTAGAAACTGATTGTAAATTGGTAACGGCTTCTGATAGTTCGGTCAATTGTACTTGCAGTTTAGCTATAGCATCGCTTTGAATTTCAATAGTTTGATGTTGTTCCTCAATAGTATGTTGTTGTTCCCCAATTTGCTGTTGTTGCTCTTTTATTGAATTAACCAACATAAAAGTAATTTGTGAAGGATCAATTGCCAGATAATCTTCGGTAACTCCAGTTTTGTACACCTGATCTTCTTCTTGCGGAATCATTTCGGTATGGGTAAAGGTAGAAACCGCATCGGGCGCTACTTTTTGATACTCTTGCGCTATTAAACCTACATAAGTAGTTTCGGTGTCGTCAATACCACCTTTACCATTATAGTTGTAATATATTGGGTTTAGTTTCAATACATCTTCCAAACCTAAATCATATTGTTTGATGTTTTCTTTTAATCGTTTATCTGAAGCGCCAGTCCACGAGCCACCACCTGGCTTAGCAGCAGCACCATTTACCTGAAATTGATAGCTTGGTGCCATTTCGTTTATGCCCACATTGCCGTTTTCTAAAATGATCATTCTTGTGGCACTCCTTGTCATTAGGAAAATATCAGCATTGGCATGGGTAGTCTTTAGCTGAAACTGACCTGGTCCATTATGGGTAAAAGTACTTACCCCATTTTTGTTGCTTAATAATTTAGAGGTAGGGGCCGCTCCGTTTGGAAGTCCGTAACACTCAATAATGGCATTGCCGCCGGCCGTTCTTCCCAAACCGATTTGTACTTTAGAGGCTTGCCCGGCAACTTTGTAGCCTACACGCATTAAGTTGCCCAGTACATTCATGTTGTAGCCTACGTTTAGTTTGTTTTTGGGATCGTCAATTTCCTCAGGAGTTAATTTACTTACATCGCCTAAGTTTACATTACTACTGGGGGCAACAATTTGCAATTGCCCGAAAGAGAGGCTGATGGAAGCTATTACTGCCAAGCCGGTTAAGGTTATTTTTCTCATGATTTTTA